>NZ_CP033897.1:1616578-1939894 GCF_003813985.1 Corynebacterium gerontici | reverse complement strand
GGTGCTACGCAATTCCGCTTTCTAAGAAGGACGTTTAAACAACATGGAAATGAATTTGAAAGGGCTCGCCGCGCGGTTGCTGAACAACCTTTTTGCCATCTGCGCCGCCAGCCTATTGTTCCTCGCGCCCGGGCTGGTGCCAGAATCGGCAGCGCTACCACCCGGCGGCGCGAACAATTCCAACACGGGAAACAGCACTTCAAGCGTTTCTCCAACGACCGTGCAGCGTTGCGGCTCGATTAACTATCAACTTCGCAATTTCGCCCCCAACACAATGGTGAGCGTGAAATTCGATGATGGACAACTGTCCAGCCAAGATCAGTCACAACAAGGAGCCGGCGTGGTTGCCCGGCAAATGAGTGACGGCAGCGGAAGCGTCTCCGGCACCTTGAACATCAGTTGCGACTTCCCCACGGGAACTCACTGGCTTCGATTCCTTGCAACCGAACGCAAAGGTGATTCCGAGCGTGAAACGCTGGGGTGGAGCAATCGCAGTCCCAACTTCACGGTCGTGGACAAAAATGCTGGATCAGCCAACAAAGTTCCAGCACAACGGGGCAGCGCCAACGCAAACCAAGGCTCGGGTAACAAGGCTCCCTCGCGGGGAAACACGCAAGGAAGCAATAACCAACAGCAGCGCCAGGCGCAAACCAATGGCTCAAAGCAGAGCAACCAGAGTGGCAATGGAGCTGCTGCACCGCAAGCCAAAAATTCTGTGAAATTGCAGCGTGGTGGCGCAAATAGTTCGGGAGCCGCGTCCACTAGTGGGTCTGGTGCTAGTGCCGGAAGCCAGGGGAGTGGAGATGAGGGCGATGTGGCAGATGGGGATTCATCCTTGGCCGTGATCGAAGGTGACGCAGGCGACGCAGATCAGGCTGCTGCTGAAAACGTCAATGCCGAACTCAGCGCTGCCGCGAGCGGACGCAAAGACCGAGCGCCGCTCATGGGCTTCATTATCGGCATGGCCGTTTTGATCGTTGGATTCTCCGGCATCGCTGCTTGGTTTGTGGTGAGTGAAAAGCGTAGGCGCGCCGATGCAGCTCAGGCTCAGGCCTTTGCTGATCTGCAGAATATGGATGCTCAAACCGATTTCACGGTCCAAGGAACCGAGCGGGAGCCCACGCACCCCAGCACCGCGATGTTTGAACCCCAAACCTATGACCCAAACGCTGATTACGGGCCGCCTCGAGGCCACGATTCACGAGGCCGATGAACACTCAGCAAGCTGCAATGATCAGCCGCACTAGCAGCGGCCGAAAAGTGATGTCCGCCTGCGTGCTGGTGGCGCTTATTTTCGTAGGAATTGTGATCTCCATGACGGTAGGCTCGAACCGCTTATCGCTGACCACGGTGCTAAACGCACTGCTGGAACCTGACGGTTCGTTTGAATCGCTGGTAGTGACTCAGCAGCGATGGCCCCGAACGTTGCTGCTCATCGTGGTGGGAACGGCGCTTGGTACCGCCGGGGCTTTGATGCAGGCTCTCACACGCAACCCACTCGCGGATCCAGGCATCCTAGGCGTCAACGCAGGAGCTTCCCTTGCTGTGGTTGCTTCTGTCGCGTTGTTTGGACTTTCCTCTATCAGCTCTTACGTTTGGTTTTCCTTTATAGGTGCTGCCTTTGCATCCGTAGCTGTGTATCTAATAGGCAGCGCTGGCACAGGCAACGCTGGCGCAGGCAGCCCGACGAACCCCTCGCGATTGACGTTGGCCGGAGTTGCTATCACTATGGCGATTTCCGCCGTGGTGCAAGTGATGATCCTGACCAACCAGGCAGCGTTCAATGAGTTTCGATTCTGGGCTGCTGGATCCGCCCAAGGCCGAGGCTTCAATGTGCTCTACGCTGTGTTGGGCTTTATCCTGTTCGGCGTCTTCATAGCCATCGCTGTCACACCGGCTCTCAACGCAATGGCTCTCGGTGATGCAGCCTCTACAGCGCTAGGTGTGCGTGTGGGAGTTGTTCGTGGTGTAGTCATGCTCGCTGTGACGCTCCTAGCCGGAGCTGCGACTGCGGCTATCGGGCCGATCATGTTCGTGGGGCTAGCCGTGCCATTCTTGGCGCGCCTGATCGCAGGCGCAGATTGGCGCTGGATTGTCGCACTCTCTGCCCTGGCCGCACCAACTTTTTTGCTCTTCGCTGATGTATTGGCTCGGATCATTGTTGCGCCGAACGAGGTCGAGGTTGGGTTGGTGTCTGCGCTGATTGGTGGACCGATCTTTGTGTGGATTATCCGCCATTCGAGGGTGACCGCTCTATGAGCAAATACAAGCTTGTTGAAGTGAACCTCCGGCGCTCAAGCCCCTTCTTGCTCCGCATCGCCCCCCGCAGCGTATTCCTAATGACCGGGCTGTTTTGCGTACTGTGCGCACTGGGGGTTTCTGCTCTGCTGATTGGCGACTACGGCATTTCCGCCGTAGAAGCGGTGAGGGCGCTTTTTGGGCAATCGCAGGATCGCCTGGCTATCTACTTTGTCCAGCACCAACGAGCACCGAGGCTCATCGCCGGGATCCTCGTTGGCGCTGCACTTGGAGCTTCCGGCGCCATCTTCCAAACGCTCTCCGATAATCCCCTGGGTAGCCCTGACGTGATTGGTTTCAGCACCGGTGCGGCGACAGGAGCACTGATTCAGATCATCCTCTTTTCAGCGACTCCTACTGGTGTTGCTATCGGAGCAATGTGCGGTGGTCTGTTCACCGCATTGACCGTGTACGGGCTTTCACTCGAGCGAGGGGCGAAAGTTGGCGGGATCCGGCTCGTGCTGATCGGTATTGGAGTTTCTGCCGTTTTGCATGCGCTGAACTCCCTGCTGATTGTTCGTGCTTCCTTGGCAAGTGCACAAACGGCAGCTCTCTGGCTTGCTGGCAGTCTCAATGCTGTGCAACTCGATTCCATTGGGTTCTACATCGTGGTCATCGCGCTGGGTCTTCTATTTGCTTTCATGCTGAGCCGTCCGCTGGACGCGCTTACGAGTGGAGACGAGATTGCCACCGCAGTGGGCGTCGACGTGCAGCGAAGAAAGCCGCAGCTCATTGCGGTTGGAGTTGCATTGGTGGCGGCAGCAGTAGCGATTGCAGGACCAATAGCGTTCGTCGCACTATCAGCTCCCCAGATAGCAAGGCGCCTGTGCCGCTCCGGTACTAGCGAGATCTTTGCTTCCGCTTTGAGCGGGGCGGTGATTGTGGTCGGCTCAGATATTGCTGCCCAGCGCGTATTCGCGCCCACTCAATTACCCGTAGGGGCGGTCACCGGGGTCCTCGGTGGGGCGTACCTCGTTTGGCTATTGATCTATCAAACCAGGAGGATTCGTTGAAAGGCACGACACCATCGATATTCCAGGGGCAAAATTTGCGGAAACCTAGCAAGGCAGCCCCAGCAATCGCTGTACGCGGCCTCTCCAGCGGCTATGGCAAAGGCGTTCATGCGCGAGAGATCCTCCACGATATTAGTCTGGACATTCAACCTGGAAGCTTCACCGTTATTGTCGGGCCGAATGCTTGCGGAAAATCAACTTTGCTCAAAACTATGGCGCGCTTGTTGCCGGCTTCGGCAGGCGTCATTGAGGTTGAGGGCAGAAAGCTTGGCAGTTTTGGCACCAAGGAGCTGGCACGCGAAATGGCATTTCTGCCACAGTCTCCCATCACCCCTGAATCGATCGTGGTGAAAGATCTGGTGAGCCGAGGACGCTACCCCCACCAGGGGCTGATTCGGCAATGGTCGCGAGCAGACGAAATTGCAGTGCAAGAAGCGATGCGCCAGGCCGGGATTGTTCAGCTGCAGGATCGCCTGGTGCAGGAGCTATCAGGTGGCCAACGGCAACGAGTGTGGCTGGCGTTAGTGTTGGCGCAACAAACACCAATCGTGCTGCTTGATGAGCCAACCACCTACCTCGACGTCACCCATCAACTGCAGGTGCTAGACGTGGCCCGGGATCTGCAGCGCGCCGGGAAAACGGTGGTCGCTGTCTTGCACGAGCTTTCTCTAGCATTTCGTTATGCCACGAATCTTGTGGTGATGAAAGAGGGCAATGTTGTTGCATCCGGGCCGGTGGAACACGTGGTGAGCCCCGAACTCGTTTCCGACATTTACGAAGTAGATTGTGAGCTACTTTCGGATCCTCGCACAGGTCGGCCAGTCCTGGTTCCCTACACGCTGGGCCTTTAAAGGATTGGCCAAGCAGAAGATGCCACTTTTTCAACACCTGCTGCTTGGCTCAGCACCTCCTTAACTGCAATCCAAGCCCGAATCGTCCAGAAGTCTGGCAATCACTGCTAGCGTTCGTGGGTGCACCATTTCTGGGTGCGTCGCGTCGAGCGGATGTATGCACAATTGTGCGCAATGTTTGGTCCAGCGCTTCGGATCCCGCACACTCGCTGGTGCCAATTGCGCCCCTGGTGCTGGGTCGCCTGCGGCCTGGACCATATGCATGGTTCCAGCGTAAAAGCCGGTGCGATGTTCACGCATCAGTGAGGCATTATGTTGAACAACCTCGGTCACGATGCTGAGGAATTCCTCTGGCAAATGCGCAAAAGGCCCCCGGCTTTGTTGGAGTTCCGCCTGCAAGATCTGTTGGGCACGTTCCGGTTGGCCAGCGGGCAGTGCAATGTGGTCTAGTCCGGCCATGGTTGCGATCCCCTGGAGCTGCTCGATTAAGCTCGGTGGATCTAACCTCGCCCAACCCTCAGCAGGGTAGGCGTCGAGTAGCACCACTCGACGGCACTTCAGTCCAAATTCTTCGCTGCGGTGAGCAATTTCCTGTGCTAGCACGCCACCTACGGACCAGCCCACGAGGTCAATATCTTCGACACCGGTGCGCTGGCACATTGCGCGGATATCCTTTGCGGCGCGGGTGGCGGCGTCGCAAAGCGTTTTGGGCATCTGATCCAGGTGCTGGATTCCTGGAGCTTGGCAGGCATACACCCCGCGGGGCGAATCGAGGTGCGACACCAATCCGGCATAAGACCAACCTAGGCCACCGGCGGGGTAGAGGCACACTACGGGCACACCTGATTGATGCGCTCGAAGTTCCAGCCATGGCGCGGTGGCGCCCTCACTGAGCGAGGCGGCGCCTGCTGTAGAACGGATGAGGTTTGCTAGGCCTTCGACGGTAGGAGCTGCGAAGACGTGCGCAACCCGGATGCTCCCGCCGAGGAAATTGGCCAATTGGATAGCTTCAAGTGAGGTCCCACCCAGATCAAAGAAGTTTGCTTGAACAGCCACGGTTGGTAGACCCAGAATCTGGGAAAATGCCTGTTGCACCCGAGCAACGTGGGCATCATCTGAAAGCCTGGTGCCTTCGGCCTGCCGGATTGCAGGTCGCGGTAGTGCGTTCCTATCGAGTTTGCCATTCACTGTCAGTGGAAAGGACGTAACTTCCAAAACAAAGTTCGGCACCATATACGCTGGCAGCGCCTCTGTGCAGGCTGCTCGAACCACCGTGGCCAGCTCTGACGGATCGCGGTGCTCATTAGCGTCACGGACGATGTAGGTGACTAAGAGCTTGGAATCTTGAATTACAGTCGTCGCCTCTGCAACGCCATTGATTCGCTGCACCAAAGTGGTGACCTCGTCGAGTTCAAGGCGCTGGCCTCGCAGTTTCACCTGGCCATCATTGCGCCCCAAGTAAAGTAAAGCGCCGTCTTCCCGCCAACTTGCAAGGTCTCCCGTGCAATACATCCGCGGGGTCGAGTCATCGGTCTGCTGCTCAGCATTGAAAGGATCCGCGATGAAGAGTTTGGCGCTGAGTTCCGGTTGCCCTAGATACCCCTTGGCTACTTGCACTCCGCTGAGATACAGCACGCCTTGAGCGCCGGGCGGCAATGGTTGTTGCCACGGGTCGAGCACATAAGTCTTGGTGTTCCAGACGGGTTTGCCAATCGGGATTGTGGATTCTCCTGGCTCCACGGTGTGCGCCGTAACGTCGATCGTGGCCTCAGTGGGGCCGTAGAGATTGTGGACTTGAACCCCGAGCAGATCGATTGCAGCGTGTGCTAGATCCGCTGACAAGGATTCGCCAGAAGTGATCAGGTGCTGCAACGTGGGTATTTCGATTGCATTCGTTTTGACCTGGGCAAGAAATGCACTAAGCGCGCTCGGAACGAAATGGCAGTGGGTCACTCCGGCTTGATGCAGGTGTGCCGCAATAGCGCTTGGGTCATGGTGCAAGGTCTCAGGCAGGATCGCGCAAGGAACATCATGGATCAGGGGGAGCAGAAATTCCCAGATTGAAACGTCAAAAGAGCTTGGTGTTTTCTGGATGATCCTAGCCCCCGCTTCGCGGTACATTGCGTAGTAATCAACCATCCACGCCAATCGATTGAGCACCCCTCGGTGCGGCACTGCAACGGCCTTAGGGGTGCCCGTTGATCCGGAGGTGAACAACACATACGCCATGTCCTCGGGTGAAATCGGAAGCTCTTGTTCGAGCCAAGGTGGATCGTCGGGAAGTGGAGTCAAGCCCAGGCGGAGGTCATCGGTTTCAAGCACAAGCTTCTCGACGCCACCTCCAACGCCATCCATGCGAGGTGATCCCATCGCTGATGCCCGCACCACCATGAGCTGCGGTTCGGTGCGCTCCAGCATGAACTTTTGCCGCGCAATTGGTAATTCGGGATCAATTGGCACCCAAGAGGCGCCGATCAATAATGCAGCACCGATACTCAGGCTTAATGCTGGGCTGCGTGGTAGCCCCAACGCCAGCATATCGCCGGCTCGCACTCCCTTCGAATACATTTTATGGGCGATCCTTGTCATGATTCCCCATGCCTCAGATGCAGAAAGCTCTTCGCCGTTGTAGAAGAACAAGGTAGGGGAATCTTCATGTGCGCACTCGAGTGCCCGTTTCCTGTTACGCCGGGCTAGGTCGCACAGAGTGGCGTTCGGTTCGTACCCTAGTGGACGGTCCGTCTGATTGAACTGTTGTATCGTGAGGTCGATTTCATCGGGTTGGGCGATGCTGATTGATCCAAGTGGGGCCGAGAGCGAAAGCGCTGCGGCTTGCTCGAAGAATGCTGCCACACGTTCGACGTGTGCACGCACTCGGTCCGCATCATCTTTCGATCCTCTGGTCAGCAACAAGCAATCCCAACCTCCGTCCTGGGTTGACTGGAGGATCCACTCGCTTTCGGCAATCGGCCCCGCACTCAGGGTGCGAATTTGCGCAAGATGCTCACCAAAGTTGAACACGTCGGAAAAGGGGCGGAAATTCAGCGAGGGGCCGGTAATTCGTTGAGAGGGGTCACTGAGCCCGTGCAAACGGCGAATATCTTCGAGCCGCACGCTGGAATGTTTGCGCGCATCGGCAATCACCCGAGCAGCATCGGTGAGATTCTGTTCCAGTGAAGTTGGCGCGAAACTGCAATGGAGAGCAAGTGGCATCACGGTGGCCCGTGGTGCGAAGGCAACTTTGGGTGCTCCAAAGGGACGGTTCATCATTGGCAGGCCGAGGGTAATAGCCTTTGCATACGTCATCGACGCTGTGTAATGAGCAAGGAGTACACAAGCGATATCTAGTTCCGTGGCACCGGCCTGCGTGGCGAGCTCGCGCAATTGTTGGCGCACGCTGGAAGAAATATGTGTTCGTGCGCTCAAGCTTGAACTGCCATTGGCGCCAGCATTGAACAGTGCCGGAGGGTTGGCCTCCAGTGGCTGTTCTTTCCAGAACTTCAACGCGGAATCCAGAGCATCAGGCTTGGTATTTGGTTGTTCTGTGGGGCAAGCAAAGGGGTTGTCAGGCAATGCAGTATGGTCCGCGATCGCAGAGTAACAGCGGGCAACCCAGCCGATGAAAGTGTTAAGCGCGAACCCGTCTGCGACGATGTGATGGACCCGCAAGACCCAAACGACTGTCGCGGGTTCGTCGAAAAGCTTCTGCTGGCCCAGGAAATGTTGAGCGAGTCCGGCTCCGGATATCTCAGTAGAAGTGTCGGGTGCCTTGTCGAGCAACGTATGCGCCCAAGAGGCAAGATCTTCGATATTCATTTGATTCCGTAGCTCATCCTCATCGATGAAATCGATTTCCGGAGATTCTGCCCCGTATTCGACTCGTGGTTCTCCGTGCTCGGAGTAAAAACGCGCTTGGAATTCAGGAATCTGATCACTGCAGTACGTAATTGCCTGCGCCAAGATATCGATGTCAGCGCCTACCCAAGTGCCATCGCTACGACGCGATGGAGGAAGCACCACTAATTCAGCGCATTGGCACGCTTGTGGTGCGCTGAGATTGCTAAACCACAGAGCTTGCTGCTCAGGCGAAAGCGACGATTGCATGAAAACGATCCTTTTGTATCAGGCGGCTATTGACGATTAGTGAGTGCGCGAATCAGTAGTTCAATGAGGTTTTCTCGCCACCAGCAGTAGTCATGGCCGCCATCTTCGACAGTGGAGTGAATGATCCAACCAGCCCGCTGAGCAGCAAGTGCCAACAGGGCAACGCGAGGGAGGAGAGGGGTCTCGCGAGCCCCCACAGCGAGATAAACCTCGGGGGAATGAGCAGGTGCATCGACTGAAAACCGCTCACTGATCCAATCCACCGGCCGCACGCCAAGGCAGCCGGGATTGGCGTGCTGAGCAGGTTCCCACCACATGGAAGGAGACTGCGCAATAACCGAAGACACGGCTGCAGGGAACAGAGTTGCGCCAAGTAATGCGAGAATGCCCCCGAGGCTTTGACCTGCGAGTACCACCGGTGCCTGGACATTGATGCTGATTGGGGATGCTTCGGCGCTCAAAGTTTCCGATGCCCAGCGAGGAGCCCAAGCTAGGACGCGCTCAATGAAATCAACGTTTCCTCCTAAGACCTTCTTGCGGTCGGAAATGCTGTTCACCCCGATACCGACAACTGCGCAAGGGGGCAAAAGACCACTCGAGACTGCGGCGTCGAGGGCATGATGTAGCTCAAATCGCGTGAACCAGGAGTCTGCATCAAAGAGGATCACAAGCGACGAAGGATTGGCCGGCGCGAGTTCTGGTGCTGGCGTCCACAGGAACACAGGCCGGCATCCAAGCAGATCTTGGTTGTGTTCACGTAACGAGCCCGGCATCAACTCTGCTGTTTCAAGGCAGGCGGGTTGGGTGTCAGGCCATTCGGCGAAGAACTTGGGCTCGGATGCCCCAACGGCTGCGAAATGGGAGAGCCCGTAGTCCATTTGAGCCGTTAGGGGCAGCCTTTGAGCCTGCGGATCCCTAAGGAGAGATTCCTTCCCGTGGATTGAGTTCCTATGCGTAGGCGTTTGGTCATCGCCACTGACGCCGAAACCATATGAGCCTTGATACGTCGGTGCGATGGTCAATGTTCGCACCCACCAACTTGTTCCTGGAACGCGCCTCATCGTGCCTTGTTCAAACAGGTGCTTGTCTGTCAGCCGATTGAGAAAGAGGTGGACGTGCGGCTCACGCCCATCATCTCCGGTAGGGGTGTGCTGAAAGAGAAAGGTGTACCGGTTGCTCGAGGGCTGTTCTAAGGGCGTCCCCTGAGATGCAAGCACCTGGATGACGAGGTCCGCCAAGCGCGAATCGAAGGCAGCGAGCGCCAGTAGATCGGCTTCGTCCGCGAACGCTTGATGCTTCTTCAGCGAAATGCTTCGTGCCATTAGGTGCTAAGCTCCTCGATCCACGCCTTCGCCGTGGCTAAGGACATGAGAGTTTGGAAGTCCACGGTGATACCTGAAGCACGCCAGGTTTCGATCAGCGTGATCATTCGCAAAGAATCGAGTCCCTGCTCGGGCAGTGGGCGCTCCAAATCCAGTCGCTCCTCTGTGATATTCAAGAAGCGCGCAATGTCGCTGATGACCTGTTCTTTGGTCAAGTATTGGGGCTGTGATTGATTCATCAGGCGTCTCCAATCGAGGCGTTGTTCGTGACAGTTTTGGCCAATGCTTGGCGTAGCGCTTTTCGGCTGATCTTTCCCACAGCCGTAGTGGGAAACTCATCCAGCACACGAAAGGCATCAGGGATTTTGTAGTGGGCAAGGCCACGTGTTTGAAGATGCTGGCGCAAAGCTGTTTCCAGTGGTTTGGTCCCGTTCGATTCCATGTCGGTATCAACAGCTAACAAGATGAAGGCGCAGCTTTTTTCTCCAAGAAATGAGTCTGGGATCGCCACTAGCGCCGCGTCCTGCACCGATGGGTGAGTGATGAGGTGATCTTCTACTTCTTCAGCAGAGACCTTCTCGCCTCCGCGGTTGATTTGATCTTTGTCCCGACCCTCCACGACCAGGTAACCATCTTCTCGCAAGCGGACAATGTCGCCGGTGTGATAAAAGCCGTCGGACCGGAAGCTACTGGAATCCACTCCGCCCAAATAGGCCCGAATCGTATAAGGCCCACGGGTCAGCAGATGCCCGCGCTCTCCTGCGGGTACTCGGCCCCGGCGTCATCGACAACGAGAATCTCATCATCTGGACTGATTGGCCGGCCTTGGGTGTGAATCACGCGATTTTCCTCGTCGTCGAGGCGGGTGTAATTCACGAGCCCTTCCGCCATGCCAAAAACCTGCTGAAGTTTGCAGCCAAGTGTTTCTGATACCCTGCGGGCGGCCTCCGGAGGAAACTTTGCACCTCCGACTTGCAGGACTTCTAGGCTTGAAATGTCCTTCTGCAGCAGAGGGATGATGTTCATCCACGTCATTGCCAGTGGTGGCACCGCTGCCGTCATCGTGATGCCTTCAGCTTCGATGACGTCAGCCACTGCGGTTGGAGAAGGGTCAAGCGTGAACACGACAGTTCCTCCAGCATGCAACACACCAAGGATGCCGGGTGAAGACATAGTGAAATTGTGGCTGGCCGGTAGTGCCACGAGAAAACGAGTGCGCCTGTCCAGTGCGCAGATGTTGGCCGAAGCGCGCACCGAATATAGGTAGTCAGCGTGAGTACGGGGGATCAGCTTTGGCAGACCGGTAGTACCGCCAGAAACCTGCAAGAACGCCACTGCATTCGCCGCGACGCTGCTGGCAGGCACGTCTATTTGGTGTTCTTCAGCGTTAAATGAGCCATCATGGATCAGCGTCACGAGCTCGGGGTAGTCTTGGGACAATTTGAGGGCAAGTTCGCTGTGGTTGTACCCAGCGTGAGCAGTGGTGGTGATGAATGCTCGCGCGCCGCTTGCATTGATGAAGTGCTCGATCTCGCTGCGTCGATGAGCTATTAATGCGAAGACGGGCAGTGCTCCGATACGGAACAATGCCAAAACATCGATGAGGTACTCCACAATGTTGGGGAGCTGAACGACCACGCGGTCGGATTCCCGGATTCCAGCTTCAAGCAACGTTTCGGCACGCTGGTTGCTAGCAAGAAAGAGATCGCGATAACTCAAGCGGACGGCATTGCCGGTGCAATCTTGGCCGACAAGCGCTTCGGCATCCCCAAAACGCGCGGCCAAGTTTTCCGCGAGCTGCGAAAAGGTTTCTTCTGTCCAATATCCTGCTTCGCGATACGCGATCTCGAACGCCGATGGGTACAGCGATCCTGGTGCGGGGATTTGCACCTGAGGAATCTTCTTGGGGTATTGCGCGTGCGGCTGGCTCATGCGAACACGTCCTTGCGATTCTCGCTGATTTGTAGTTGCTCTAGATCAAGCCCCAATGCCCGAAACACCGGACCCAGTTTTGCCGTTGTTTCTTGGACCTCATCGTCAGGCAGGGAGGCAGCGACGATGCCGCCACCGGAGCGAGCATGGATCCGCACGGAAGCGTCCTCACCTTTCTGGGTAAACACCGTGGCGCCGCGGATTGCGACGCGCCAAGCGCCGTCTCCTCGGGCGTCAGTCCATCCCACGGCGCCGGCGTAGAAACCCCGGTGAGGCTCTTCATTTGTGAGGAACTCACAGGCGCTTTTCTGAGGGAATCCGGAAACAGCGGGCGTGGGGTGCAGCATCGCTGCGAGTTCCAATGCGGAGGCTGGTTCGCCCCTCAACGTTCCTCGAATCGGGGTGCCTAAATGCCAGGTATGGCTTGTGGCGGTGACGCACGGCGATGCTGGAACTTCAAGCGAGGTGCAGTAGTTACTCAACGTTTCAGCTATGTCGGCGGTCACGAATGCATGTTCGTGGAGATTCTTTGCAGAAAGTTGAAGCTCAGTGGCGCGAGCCTGATCCTGGACGGGATCCTTGCATCGTGGAACCGTGCCCGCCAAGGGCAGAGCCTCAATGTGTCGTCCCTTGCGCGCGATCAGCAGTTCTGGGTTGCTGCCGACAAAAAACGCACCGCAGTAGGGTTCACCGGCTGGCTCCAAGGTGACCATGTGCCCTTGGCCATTGGGGTTGCTCTGTAGAAAACGGCGTACCATCCACCAGGGGTCACTGACTCTTTGTGCGAGTTCGGACTCACACAGTCTGAGCTCAATTCCGCGGGAGAGCACCACCTTTTGCATCTGGCCGCTCAGGATTTTCTCGACTGTCGCTGCGATTCGATCCCGATGTTGGTTGGGTGTGAAGTCAAAGGAAACGTCTGCCACCGACGATCGCCGGGAATCAGTCGGCGGGAGGGAGGCGCTTTCGATACTTGAGGCGGGCAGGGGGCCTGAGCGGCGTTGAGAGTCTGGGCTGAACAAACTCACGGCATCTCCTTGGTGAAAGGGGAGCGCGCCTACGACCAGGGTCTCTTGCCCAGTCTTCAGAGCCTGGATCGCTGCTTCCACGCTGCTGAACTTTTGGGAAATGCCACGGGTGATCAGGGTTGAATGTTCATCGCAAAAGACAGCGGAGGGTGCGCTAGATTCAATAGATGCGCATGAGCTCACGATGCCGCTCCAGCCCGCGCCTTTGCGCCGAGGTGATCGAGCGCCTCTTGGCTAGCGATGACCTTGCCACACCTGCTTGCCACCCAATTCAGAGTGCGAGCGTGATCCTCTTCGCTAAAGTCTGCGATGGCGTCGCCCACGAGGAACGGTTGGATGTCATTCATGAAGGCATCAACCGCGCTGACTTGGCAGCCCATGTGCCCGTACACCCCGGTGATAATCAGTTGATCTCGGCCTTCGAATGCCAGCGCGTGACGCAAGTCGGTTCGTGCGAAGGCGCTGTAGCGCCATTTGGTGACGATGTGGTGATGTGCGACGGGGCTGAGCTCCGGGATAATGGCAGCCTCTTGCTCCGTTTGCATTCCCTCACCCCAGAATTCGCGCAAAAGACCTCGTCGTGGAGATTTTTGCTCGGGTGGCTGAACGGAATAAAAGACGGGAACTTCGGCGGCATCGGCTGCCGCGATGAGTTTTTGGATCGCCGGAATCACCGTAGCGATGGGCTCTTGCTCGCGACAATAGGCGTCGATGAAGTATTGCTGCATGTCATGCACGAGTAGTGCTGCGCGTGTTGGGTCGATACGCCAGTGTTCGGCGGTGTTCCGATTTTCGAGCAGAGCCAAGGGGTTGGAGGGGCAGAGCGGATAGCCATTTATTGGTGGAATGGGCATATTGGGGTGAACCTTTCTGAGAACGGTGAAAAGTTTGGCACTAGCTATCTAAAGGTGAAGATGGCCTCACCTAAGCGTCGAGGGTTGCGCCGCCGTCGATTCTGAGGTCGTGCATGGTGACGTGCTGGGCTTCTGGGCTGATGAGCCATGCACAAGCGCGAGCTATGTCTTCCGGAGCTGCGACGCGCTGGAGCGGAATTCCCAGGCGGAAATCGTCAGGGGAGCCCGCGATCACTTCCGCGTGACGATCCATTAACTCTGAGGCAGTGCCTGCTGGGTCATTCCATAGGCTTCTCAACATTGGGGTGTCTGTCGAACCGGGAGACACTATGTTGCAGCGCACCCCGAATGGGGCGAGTTCCAGAGCCAGAGTTTTGACCCAGTTGGTAGCAGCGGCCTTAGTTGCTCCATAGGTTGCCATTCCTTTGCGTGGCACCGAGCCTGCGTTGGAGGAAACGACCACGATTGCGCCGCTTCTACGTTCCTTCATCTGGCCAGCGATGGGTGCACATGTATTGATCACGCCCAAGAGGTTCACCGCGATACTGCGGTTGATCTGATCTCGATCTGGCAAAAGGGCGGAATCTGGCTCCAAGATGCCTGCAGTGTGAATGAGAAAGTCCACCGGCATGGGCAATTGTTCTAAGCCGAATTCGACGCTCAGGGGGTCGGAAACGTCGACATTGGGCAGATCCCAGCGGCTCACGCGGTATCCACACTCTTGGAGCAGCTTGCATACTGCGGAGCCGATGCCGCCGTTGGCTCCCGTGACGAGGCAGTGCGGTTTCTGCCGGGGAAGATCTGA
The DNA here is from genome assembly GCF_003813985.1 of Corynebacterium gerontici. Taxonomy (NCBI): domain Bacteria; kingdom Bacillati; phylum Actinomycetota; class Actinomycetes; order Mycobacteriales; family Corynebacteriaceae; genus Corynebacterium; species Corynebacterium gerontici. The sequence goes on along the minus strand of NZ_CP033897.1, from coordinate 1,925,687 downwards.
AGGCTTCGATTGCATGAGGTTAGGCTAACCTATACATCTTTTGAATGAAAGGTGGGGAGGGTTCGATGGGACGTCGAAAAGCTCTTTGCACCTGGTGGGGTAGGTGTGGTTGAATGATCGGGTTGCCGACGCAGGTCGGTCATTTCCGCTGTTTTCCGGGTGGAGTGGCCGAGACCCCTCGACGCTGCGGGTGAAAGCTCAAAGTGTTCGCTGTAAGCGCTGCTTATGTGGAAGGCAAAAGAAGTACCCGACCGCGTGTGTCAGTTCGGAAATCTGCCACACATCAAATCCAGGTCAAGGAGACCCATAGTGATTCAGCAAGAATCGCGTCTGCGGGTTGCCGATAACACTGGTGCACGTGAAATTCTGTGCATCCGCGTCCTCGGTGGCTCCACCCGACGCTTCGCTGGCATTGGCGACACCATCGTCGCCACCGTGAAGGAAGCAACCCCCGGCGGCAACGTCAAGGCCGGCGAGGTTGTGAAGGCCGTGATCGTTCGCGCGAAGAAGGAAACCCGTCGTCCGGACGGCTCCTACATCCGCTTCGACGAGAACGCAGCCGTCATCATCAAGAACGACAATGAGCCCCGCGGTACCCGTATCTTCGGCCCAGTGGCTCGTGAGCTTCGCGAAAAGAAGTTCATGAAGATCGTTTCGCTCGCACCGGAGGTGATCTAATAATGAAGATCCGTAAGGGCGATATGGTCCTCGTCATTTCCGGCCCCGACAAGGGTGCCAAGGGCAAGGTCATCCAGGCTTTCCCCAAGGAAGACAAGGTCCTCGTAGAGGGTGTTAAGCGCATCAAGAAGCACGTCGCTAACTCCGCTCCGGAGCGCGGCGCTGAATCTGGTGGCATTGTGACCCAAGAGTCCAAGATCCACGTTTCCAACGTCATGCTCGTTGACGCAGAAGGTACCCCCACCCGCGTGGGCTACCGCTTCGATGAGGACGGCAAGAAGGTCCGTGTCTCTCGTCGTACCGGGAAGGACATCTAATCATGAGCGAGAACTACACTCCCCGTCTGAAGACCCGCTACCGCGAAGAGATCCGCACCAAGCTCAATGACGAATTCTCCTACGAGAACGTCATGCAGATCCCCGGTGTGGTCAAGGTTGTTGTGAACATGGGTGTGGGCGACGCTGCCCGCGACTCCAAGCTCATCAACGGCGCTTTGGAAGATCTCACCTTGATCACCGGCCAGAAGCCTGAGCTGCGTCGCGCCAAGAAGTCCATCGCGAACTTCAAGCTGCGTGAAGGCATGCCTATCGGTGCCCGCGTCACCCTGCGTGGCGACCGCATGTGGGAATTCCTCGACCGCCTGCTCACCGTCGCGCTGCCCCGCATCCGCGACTTCCGCGGTCTTTCTGACCAGCAGTTCGACGGCCACGGCAACTACACCTTCGGCCTGACCGAGCAGACCATGTTCTACGAAATTGACGTGGACAAGATCGACCGTCCTCGTGGTATGGACATCACCGTGGTCACCTCGGCCACCAACAACGAAGAAGGCCGCGCCCTCCTGCGCGAACTTGGCTTCCCCTTCAAGAAGAACGAGAACTAAGCTTCGTTGCACTGAAACCCCGCCCCGTGCGGGGTTTTCTTTTGCCTTTTCAAGCTTCTCGACGCCCCCGTGCCCTTCGCTTTTCGCTTCCAAGCACCGTGCGGGTAATGTACGCCTGCGTGTTACGCACCATGCTGAAATCCAAAATCCACCGCGCGACGGTCACCCAGGCGGATCTGCACTACGTGGGATCCTGCACCATCGACGCCGATTTATTGGAAGCCGCCGACCTGCTCGAAGGCGAACAGATCGACATCGTCGACATTGACAATGGCAACAGGCTCACCACCTACGCAATCAAAGGCGAACGCGGCACCGGCATCATCGGCATTAACGGGGCTGCCGCTCGGCTCATCAGCCCCGGCGACCTCGTCATCATCATTGGTTACGCGCAGTACAGTGCAGAAGACCTTGAAGATTATGCCCCGCGCGTGGTGTTCGTGGATGAACACAATCGCCAGATTTCACTGGGGGAGGACCCGGCAAACGCTCCCGAGGGATCAGGACTCAAGGACCCGAGGTTGCCGGAATAGCTCTTTGGCGCCCGCCTACCACATCGCTTGTTGTTCCGGGCTCAATTTCACGTTGGACATAGCGGGTTACCCCCGATAACTGTAAGGCGAGCGCTTCAAGGGGTTCGGGACGCCCGATTTTGTGCGCTGAGCATGGCAAAGGCCGCACTTTCGAATCGCCAACGCTGTTTGGAAGTGAGGGCCCAATATTTCTTGTAAAGCACCCCTCAAATCATGGCCTAGCAGGCAATACGCTTGAAACCGTGACCTCTTGCGCTTACTTTTCCATCCTCTGCCTTCCATCGAGGCATCAGGTAACTGTGCGCGTAGGTGGTTCACCCTCCAGGAATGAGAGCGCTTGCGCTGTCGCACTGTCCTGGCCACGTTTTGCTTCCACTTGAGATGTGAAGGGCGAATCCCATGTTCTCCAGCACTAGACCTCCTCTTTATAGTCCCAAGCGCAGAATCGCGATCAGATCTGCCATCGTCCTGGTGCTCGTGGCACCGCTGCTCGTGGCTGCTGCATGGATGTGGTCGATGTGGGATCCCTCCCACTATCTGGATGAGGTAAAGATCGCCGTGGTCAACGAAGATGCGGGCGTGGTGCAGGACGGTGCCAAGGTGAACTTTGGTTCTGATATTGAGCAGGGTTTACTGGACACAAGCTATCTCAACGTCGATGCCATCAGTGTTGAGGAAGCCGACAAAGGCATGAAAGACGGCGAGTATATCGCCACAATCTCCATCCCCCGCGATTTTTCGCGCAACGTTGCCACCGTGATTGATCAGAAGCCGAGGCAGGCCGAGGTAATTATTTCTTACAACGATCATTACGGCACCAACACACCGCTGCTGACCTCTGGGCTCATCCCCGGCATCCAAGCAGGCATCCAATCCGGTATTACGGAGGGCTACAGTAGCGAGATTCTGAAAGGAATGAATCAACTGGGCGCCGGGCTCAAGGAAGCAGCGGACGGTGCAGTGCAGCTGGATGATGGTGCGGGACTGCTCAAAGACGGCACCGAGCAGGGCATCGATGGTGCTCGCCAGCTCAAGGATGGCACGAGCCAGGTACGTGATGGCGCCGGGCAACTCGATGATGGCGTTGCGCAGCTATTAGATGGCACCCATCAGCTTGGCGACGGTGCCGCGCAAATCGACGCCGGCGTTGGCCAACTCACCGATCGGCTCATTCCTCTGGCCCGCCAGGCCGGCGCTGCGGCTGATCAAATACGCCCGGTGGTTGCTGCGCTACGCCAATTGCAATTGCACCAGGAGGCGGATCGGCTCCAAAACATTGTGGATTCGTTGGGCAACCAAAGCCCTCAGGGTGTTGCGAACCAATTGCAGATGCTCAAAGACGGCACCGCTCAAATGAGCTACCAGCTCAACAACCCCGGCGCGGAGTATCTCGGCGGGATGTTGCAGCTTAAAGATGGTAGTGCACAGCTTGCGCAAGGCACCGTGGAGCTCGACGATGGCATGGGGCTCATGCTTGATGGTACCTTCCAGCTTGACGACGGCGTACGCCAGCTCAAAGACGGCACCTCGCAACTGCGCACGGGCCTGGTCGATGGTGCTCAGCAGGCACCCAAGATCAGCGACGTCGGCGCGTCTTCACACCAGATGGCTATTCCCGTGGTATATTCGCAGGACTATCAGCACCCGGTGCAAACTCTCGCTGACATCAACGATCCCACCTCTAAACAGCTCTCCGGCGGCGTCACCTTTATCCTGATCCTTGTTTTCGGCTTCTTGTTCATGGTGCTGTTGAGCATGTTGCTGCCGCAGACGCTCGGGCGCGCCCGACGAGAGCGCGCAGCGGCTAAGGTTCTTGGCGGTTTCGCCATGGTGTCTGTGCTCAACACTGCGCTGCTGGGCCTGCTGGTATGGGTAGGTGCGCAACTCGGGTTCTCGGTGGCTCACCGCGCCGCCTTTGCCTTGGGTTTGATGATTGTGGCAAGTAACGCCACCGCTTTCTTCCAGATGCTTCGCATCACCTTCGGCCGGCTCATCGGCGGCACACTCGCGTTGGGTTTCTTTGCCTATGGTGTGTTCTGCTTTGGTGGCGTGTGGCCAATCCAGCTCACCCCGAAGCCCCTGCGCTTGTTGCATGATCTCCACCCGATGACTTACGCCCGTGAGATCTTTATCGCCGGTGTTGAAGGTGATATTGATGCCACCTACTATGGCGCGGCAGCAATCCTGGTGTTGCTTACCGTCGGCTGCTTGGTGGTCTCCGTGCTGTTGTTGCGGCGCCGGGATCGCGCAATTGCCGCGATGAACCCGACACAGGAAGGTGATCTGCTGAACGCTTGATGGTGTAGGCAAGCGGAAAGCGGCTGCGAGGTTTTCGCAGCCGCTCCTTCTCGCTACGGTCTAGGAATCAGGTACAACCCCGCGTTCTTTTCCACTGAATATTCGATGGGCAGAACGTCAAAGCGGTCTCCGTCGGCGTAGACGGGCATGTCTGGCATTTCGATGCGGATATGCTCCGCACGGTACTGGCTCAGTCCATCTTCGCCGCGAATATTGCCACTGTAGATCTTTGGAAATTTCCGGGCCACACTGTAGCGGTTCATCCTGCCGAGCACTGTGAGATCCAATTTGCCGTCGTTGTGGCGCGCATCGGGGCAAATCTTCATGCCGCCACCGTAGGATCGGGTATTGCCCACCGCAGCGAGGGTGATGGGCTCGTCTACCTCTAACGCACCGTCGAGGTAGATCTTGCAGGGGATGGAATGAAAGTGCAGGAATTCCAACACGATGGCGGTAACGTAGCGCGCCGAACCTTTTGGCCACGCAATGCTATTGGCGCGTTCGGTCACGATGGAATCGAATCCCTGGGTGACGCAGGTGCCAAAAAGCCGCTCACGCCCATCGTCAGTGCGCATCTTCCCGAGGTCGGTGCGAACCGCAACGCCATCCACGATTAGTTCCGCCGCGCGTTCGGGGTCTAGCGGAATGCCATATTCGCGAGCATGATCATTGCCCGTACCTGCTGGAATGATCCCCAGTGGCACATCGGTGTGCGCCTGTGCCTGAAGAGCGAGGTTGATGAGGCCGTCGCCGCCGCACACCACGAGGGCGTCGATACCGGAGGCGAGCGCTTCGGTGGCAAGCTGTGCGGAGGCCTCGGGGCTTGAACCTGCGATCGAGATGACGTCGACGCCTAAATCGTGGAATTTTCTTGCCGCTAGCGCTCCTTTCTCCTTCGCGCGTCCCTTGCCTGCGGCGGGGTTGGTGAGCAGGGCGATTTTGGAAATATCACGCTGGGAAATGTCGATGGTGTTCATGGCAGCAACTTTCCTGGATTGAGCACGCCTTCGGGGTCCAGATACGCCTTGATGGCTCGAAGCGCTCCCAGGCCAAGTGGGCCGATTTCTTGCTCCATGAACCGTGCGTGATCGGTGCCCACGGCGTGGTGGTGGGTGATGGTTCCGTTGTGCTCGGTGATTGCCTCCAGAATGCGCTGCTTGGCGTGGCGCCACTGCTCGATGGGCGTGGAGTCTTGTGCACCGAGGATGGTGAAGTACAGGGAGCAACCATTGGCGTAGACGTGCGAGACGTGGCAGAGCACCAGCGCCACCGAGTCGCCTTCGCCCAGAGCTTGGGTCACTGCTGCGGTGATGGCCTTTTTGAGCGCGGGCACGTTGGACCAATTGGTTGCGGTTTCGAAGGTTTCGCACAGCACGCCGGCGTCCAGGAGGGCGTCGCGAAGCACTGGGGCGCCAAAGCGACCCTTTTCCCACTTACGCACGGGTGCCTCGCCGAGGGAGGTTGCCCCCATGGAAAGCAGCAGGTCGCGGGTCTCTTCGTGGCGTGAGGTGACGTGGGCGCGTGTGCCTTCGTACATGGTGAGGCAGAGGCAGCCGTGCGGGGCGGCAGCGTCTTGTTCGCCGATAGCGTCGGTGGAGGTGAGGTTGGTGGCGGATTCGATTTCGTCGGAAAGCCGAATGACTGTTGGGCCAGTTTTGTGCTGTTCCACTGCGCGCACGGCGGCCACACCGCTTTGGAAATCGGGGAAGACAAAGGCCTCGTACGCCTTGGCTTCTGGGATTGGGTGGACCTTCAGGCGCACCTTGGTGATGATGCCGAATGCCCCTTCGGAGCCCAGGAATATCTCCTTCATGTCGGGGCCAGCGGCGGATGCGGGCGCGGCATTCCCCACCGTCATGATCCCCTTGGGGGTGACCACTTCCATGGAGGCAACCATTTCATCGAAGCGCCCATAACCTGCGGAATTTTGCCCGGAGGAGCGGGTGGCGGCGAACCCGCCGATCGTTGCGTAGGGGAATGATTGCGGGAAGTGCCCTAGTTGCAGCCCATGCTTGGCCAACGCGATTTCTGCCTGTGGGCCGGACATGCCAGCGCCTAGCGTTGCCTCTCCACTGATGGGATCCACATCTTCAATCGCGTCGAAGCGCGTGAGATCCAGGCTGATAACTGCCGGGAACGTTCCCCTCAGCGGTGTGATTCCGCCGACCACTGAGGTGCCGCCGCCGAAGGGCACCACTGCCACATTGCTTTTCGACGCCCACTGCAGCACATCAAACACTTCATCATTGGAGGCTGGTGCCACCACGGCATCGGGAACGTCGATGATCTGATCCACACGCCAATCCAGGAGATCAAAGTAGGACTTCCCGCGGGCGCGTGGGATGCGATGTGCACGATCGCAGGACACGAACTTATCGCCCACGATCGCCTGGAGTTCTTGCACATGATCTGCGGTGAGCTGTGAATCGGTGATGCGCACATCTGCCTGCGCGGGTGCCGGGCGCGGGGTGGTGTTGCCCACCACCTTGCTCACGAGTGATTGGATGCTCGAGCTGAGCGGTTTCGCTTCTTGCTCAGTACCCCAGATGGAAAAGGACATGGGAGGAAAAGGCAATGCGTTCATACTCTTAAGCTACAAGCGTGGCAGAGGTCCAAGAAGGGTGTGTGCTGGGGAAATGGCGTGGTGGGTAGGCAGGTGTAAAGTGCTTGCTTTTTGTTTTTAGTCATGCTGCCAGGCGAAAAGGTGCACTTCTGCATGTGGGGATCAAACATGTAAAGCAAAAACGCTTGACACCCCCGCCCAGTGCCCAGCCACAATTGGCATATGAGCAACGACGTAGACGAGGCAATCATGCTCGCTGCACGCCAGCAGGTTGTGCAGCTGGGTACGCGCCGCACGACTATGTCCTCGATCGCTCGTGGCGCGGGCATTTCGCGCCCCACGCTCTACGCACGCTTCAGTGGCAAAGATGCAGTACTGAGCAAGTTGCTCACCCACGAATTGCTGAGCATCGTGGCACAAAAGCACCGCAGGCCAGAATCGGGGGCCGCATTCATCGCAGTGCTCATGGAAGCCGCACGCAGCGTTGCCGCCAACCCTGTGGTCAAAGCGATCGTCGAAGAACAACCGGAACTCTTGGGCACCTACTTTTTTCGTCGGCTTGGCGAATCCCAAGTGCGCATCATCGCCACACTCGAACGTACGCTTCGACACATTCAGGCCACCGCACCGCAGAGCATCACCCACCGCGAACCCCACGCGGCGGCAACAATGTGCTGTTCAGTACTGCAGCATTTTGCCATCAGCGCCCGCATTTTCCAGCCCGTCCTGCGAGTAAAGGGCGCCCAGAGCACCTGGGATCAAGAACTCGAAGTCATGTTAGAAGGATATTTACTGCCATGAATACCGTACTGAATGCATCGCGCCGGGCTAACGATTTGGCCTACTTGGCCCAGAACCCCGACGATATTGACCTCATTGTCATCGGCGGTGGCATCACTGGTGCTGGGATCGCGCTCGACGCTGCAAGCCGTGGATTAAACACCGTATTGTTGGAACGACGCGACCTCGGCTTCGGTACCTCTCGTTGGTCCTCCAAGCTGGCTCATGGCGGACTGCGCTACCTCACCAAACTGGAAGTCGGCATCGCCTTGCACTCGGCCAAGGAACGCGGACTGCTCATGGAACACAATGCCCCGCACTTGGTGCGCGCGCTGCCGCAGGTGGCTTTGCTCGGCGCCGATACCAACTTGTTGCAAAAGGTAGCCATGCGCTTGGGCTTTATCGCCGGCGACATGCTCCGCATCGCGGCAGGCACTAGCTCGAAGGTACTGCCGCACTCACGCTACGCCACGAAGAAAGAGGCACTGCAACTGTGTCCCACGGCCGCCACCGAAAAGTTACGTGGGGCTTGGGTCAATTACGACGGCCAGATGGTCGACGACGCTCGCATTGTCACCGCCGTGGCGCGAACGGCGGCGGGGGAGGGCGCTCGCATCCTGACATACACCGAGGTCACCCATGCTGATGGCAATGCGGTTGAAGTTCAGGATGTTCTCGGTGGAACCAGCTTTCGGATCCGGGCAAGGGCCGTTATTAACGCCACGGGAGTGTGGGCAGGCACAGTGGACCAAAACATTCGGGTGCGCCCCTCGCGTGGCACGCACATTGTGGTGGATGCCAAGAAGCTCGGCAACCCCAAAGGGGCTTTGACGGTGCCACTGCCCGGATCGATCTCGCGGTATGTGTTCTTGCTTCCTCAGCAATTCGGCAGAGTCTTCATTGGGCTTACCGACGAAGACACACCCGGCCCGATCCCCGACGTTCCACCGACTCCCGAAGAAGACATTGATTTCATCCTGAACGCCATCAACGTGGGATTGGATATAAAGCTGCGGCGCAGTGACGTGATTGGCGCCTTCACCGGATTGCGGCCGCTCATAGACACTGGGCAAGGCGGCAGCACCGCGGATCTTTCCAGGAGGCACAGCACGATCGAAGCTGACAATGGGTTGATTTCAATCGTGGGCGGTAAGTACACAGAATTTCGCCTCATGGCAGAAGAAGCCATCGACGAAGTGCTCAAGCGCAAAGGCCTTCGCGCCGGGCCGTGCCGAACCGCGAAGTTGCCCTATGTGGGTGCACCGAACCATCCGGAGAGCCTGCATACAGAGCCAGATGAATTAGCGGGTCTACCCGAAACTTTGGTGCAGCGCTTCGGCTACGAGGCGCCGAAGGTGGTGCAAAGCGCGGGCATTGAACATCCACTGGAGAATGTAGCGGGACTGGATATTACCCGTGCAGAAATCGCCTACGCCGTCAGTCACGAGGGCGCGATACAAGTCGAGGACGTGCTGGATAGACGAACGCGCATCGGATTGGTGCAATCGGATCGTGACGCGGCCGAGCCGGAAGTGGCCGACATTGTTGAGCAAGTGCTGAGAAATCTGGAGGAATACTAGGGAATGAAGATGCAAAGTTTTGCCATTCGCACTGGACGGCGACTCCTGGGCAAGGGGCTTGCCTGGGCTCAGGTGAACCATCCAGAGCGGGTAGCGCGAGCAATCCAATTCGCTATCTCGCGGAAATCGTCTTCGAAAAAGCCAGCGATGTCCTCCGCGCCCAAGGTGGCGGGAATGGACGCTGCGATGCAGGCCGCAGGTGTGCCGGAATCGCTCCAGCTCAAGCGCAACAGTGGGATTCAGGCAGCGAGTGCGATTGCGGGGATCACTCCCGAGCAAGCGACGACGCTCGAAGAAGCCTGAGATTGAATAGGGTTGCTCCCGAGGAATGCAGATGTGATACCGGTTCGGGGGACGCCGAAAAGCAATGATATATTGCTATGAGCTTATAGTTAGTGAAGAAGGGGCGTCCCCATGAAAAACACCATGAAAATCCTGGCAGCACTTGTGATAGGTGCCATCATTGCTGTGGCCGGTTACGTCGGACTCATGAAAGCCGGTGTGATCGGTGACCCTGCGCGCACGATCACCTCAACCGGCATCGGAGGGCAGCTCGAAGATATTTCTGAACTCGCAGTTGAGCAATATAGCTACTCCAATGTTGGCAGGTTTGAGGAAGAAGGGATGAAAGCGCTCGGCATCCGCATTCCGCTGACCGGAAAGAACTTTCTGGTGGCCTACGACGGTGTGGTCAAGGCCGGAATAAAAGACTTTGACAAAATCGACGTTAATATCAACGACACCTCACGCACCATCACCGTCAAAGCGCCCAAAGTCCAAATACTCTCCAGCGAAATCGAGCCATCATCTGCGGTGGTGTACGACCAATCCTTCAATCCTCTGAACCAGATTAAGGTTGAAGACCTCACCGAATTCCTGGACACCCAAGAAAAGGAAGCCGAGAAGAAGGCGAAGGAACGCGGGCTGCTCGACCGGGCCTCGCAACGAGCCAAGACCCTGCTCGAGACCCAAACCGAAGCGTTCATTGAAGGCTCCGACAAACAAGACTACGAAGTCAGGGCCGAAACCAAATAACAACCCAAAATCACCCGAGCTCGGTTGGTGCCGCGCTCGGGCTTTTTGTTGTCGGTGGAAAGTGCCCCGGGTGTGCGGTTCCCCCGGCACGCGGTGTCGGTGGAAGGGGGACGGTGGCTTGGTGCCGGTGGAAAGTGCCCCGGGTGTGCCGTTTCCCCGGCGGTGGGTGTCGGTGGAAGGGGGACGGTGGCTTGGTGTCGGTGGAAAGTGACGCAAAGTGTGCGGTTCCCCCCGGCGGTAGACGTCGGCGGAAATGGAACAGTGGTCTGGTGCCGGTGGAAAGCGCTCGAGCCGCCCATGCTGCTTGGACCGCTCGGGTCGTCCGCCGCCGCGCTTTTCTTTCTGGTCCTCCGGGGACGAGGGGTTTTTCATTTCCGGTGGCATTTTTCGCACCAAACACACCCAAACACACCCTAATACCCCTGATATAGAAGGGCATTCACCATTTTGAGCGTCGGGCGAATGTTTGTGTGCTACTCCAAATTTCCATGTGACGCAACTCGCGCGAGGGGTAATAGTGTGACGTGGTGCTAGGCTTGGCTGGACATACTGAAAGCGCCCCTTTTGAATTTTTTGGATGGATTGGGGGCATGGGCGTCGAAAAGCTAGGAGATGAGCGCCTTGACCAGCAGTTTTCGCAACAAGGTGATCTATCAGATCTACCCAAAGTCCTTTTTCGATTCCGATGGGGATGGGGTGGGCGACCTGCGCGGGGCGATTGAGAAAGTGCCGTATATCGCCTCGCTTGGGGTGGATATGGTGTGGTTCAACCCATTTTTTGTCTCGCCAGGCCGCGACAATGGCTACGACATTGCCAACTATTACGAGGTCGATCCCGCGATGGGCACCATGGCGGATGCAGAGGAGCTTATCGACGCCCTCGCGCAGCACAACATCGGCGTGATGTTCGACATGGTGCTGAATCACACCTCAACCGACCACGAGTGGTTCCAGCGTGCCCTGGCGGGGGAGCGTGAATACCAAGACTGCTACATCATCCGCGACGCACCCCAGGGTGAATTGCCCACCAACTGGGTGTCCAAATTCGGCGGGCCTGCCTGGGCACCGTTCGGGGACACGGGCAAGTATTACTTGCACCTCTTTGATCCCACGCAGGCGGATTTGAACTGGCACAACCCGAAGGTGCGCGAAGAGGCAGCGAACATTGTGAACTTCTGGCGCGAAAAAGGCGTGAAGGGTTTCCGCTTTGACGTGATCAACCTGATCGGCAAAGAGCCCGAGCTGGAATCAGCACCAGCGGGCGTGGATGACCGCGTGATGTACACCGATGGCGTGCACGTGGATCGCTTCTTGCAGGAACTGAATCGCCGCAGCTTCGGGCAGGATGAGGATTCGGTGACGGTGGGCGAGATGTCTTCCACCAGTATCGAACGCTGTGTGGCGTACTCCAAGCCGGACAATCATGAGCTGGACATGGTGTTTAACTTCCACCACCTCAAGGTGGACTATGACCACGGTCAGAAGTGGTCCAAGGTGCCCGCAGATCTGCGGCAACTCAAGACAATCCTCAACGATTGGGCGCTGGGTATGCAAGATGGTGGCGGCTGGAATGCGCTGTTCTGGAATAACCACGACCAACCCCGCGCCATCGATCGCTTTGGCGATGCAGGTGAACTGCGCGTAGAAAGCGCCACCATGCTCGCCAGCGTGATACATCTCCTGCGCGGCACACCCTTCGTCTACCAGGGCGAGGAAATCGGCATGACCGATCCTCGCTACACCTCCATCGATGATTACGTGGACGTGGAGGCTCTCAACGCCTACCACGCCCTGGTGCAGGCTGGACATAGCGAACAGCGAGCTTTTGAGATCGTGCACTCCAAGGCCCGCGATAATTCGCGCACGCCAATGCAGTGGGATGCCAGCGAACATGCGGGCTTTAGTTCCGCCACGCCCTGGCTCAAACCCACCCGCCAAGATGAAATCAACGTGGAGCGTGAGCAGTCGGAAGGCAAGATCCTGCCCTTCTACAAGCGCCTCATCGAACTACGCCACGAGATGCCCGTCATTGCTGAGGGCAACTATGCGCCACATGCCTTGGAGCATGAGCAAGTATTTGCCTACTGGCGCCTTCTGGGCCAGGAGCGCCTGCTGGTGCTGGCGAACCTCACGGACAAGCCCGCAGAGGTTAGCGTGCCCGAGGAGATGTTGGGTGCCGAGATCCTCGTGCACAATTATGAAGACCCCAAGCCCGCTGCAAGTACCACGCTGCGCGCTTATGAAACTATCGCCCTCTATACCTCTAAGTAGAAAGATTTCCCCACATGAGTGAACATTCTGTGCGGTTGCTAAGCCCAGCAAGCGGCACCATCATCCCCATCGATAAGGTCCCGGATAAGGTTTTCGCCTCGAAGGGCGTTGGCGATGGCTTCGGCGTGGCCTCCCCAGCATCGGGTGAGATGCGCACCCCGGCAGCAGGCAAGATCACCATGGTTGCTAAGACCGGCCATGCCATCGGCATCCGTACCGAGGAAGGTCTGGACCTGCTGGTGCACTTGGGCATCGACACCGTCGAGCTCGAGGGCAAGCCCTTTGAAATGCGCGTTGAAAAGGGCCAGCAGGTTGAGGCGGGCGAAGTCTTCGCCACCATGAACACCAAGGCCATCGAGGGTGCGGGCAAAGACACCACCATCATCGTGGCCGTTACGAACTCCAAGAAGAAGCTCGATGCCATCGCCTTCGATGAGCACCAAGCCGATGCGGGAGAACTCGCAGTGGAGGCAGCTTTGAAATCTGAGAAGTCAGCGCAGCAGGATGACGCGGCCTCCAAGGCGGTGGCCACTCAGGCGCAGGCGGACGTCGAGAAGCAAAGGCCCGCCGAGCTCAGCGGTTTCGATGCCTTGGCCTGGGACATCCTGAACCTGATCGGCGGCAAGGAAAATGTGAAGTCGGTGACGCACTGCATCACCCGCGAACGCTTCTACCTCCACGATGAATCCAAGGCCAATGATGCCGCGGTTGCGGACCTGGACGGCGTGATCGACGTGGTTAAGGCCGGTGGCCAGTACCAGGTGGTGATCGGCCCCGATGTGGAGGACGTATACGACGCCATCGTGAAGCAACTCGGCGAAGACAAGGCGGCAGGAGAACAAGAGGTCGAGAAGAAGCCGCGCCCCGATTCCGCTTGGGGATGGGTCAAGCTCGGATTTAGCTCCCTGATCGGTGTGATTACCGGCTCGATGATTCCGATCATCGGCCTGCTCGCCGCATCCGGCATCATCAAGGGTATTCTCTCGCTGCTCACCACCTTCGAGGTGACCACGCAGGATTCGAATACCTTCCAAATCATCAACGCCATGAGCGACTCGGTGTTCTTCTTCCTGCCGATCTTTGTGGGCTTCACCGCCGCGAAGCGCCTGGGAGCAGATCCGATCATCGTGGCCATCATTGGTGGTGTACTCACGCACCCATCCATCGTTGAACTCTCCAAGCAGGATGCAAACGGCAGTTTCCTTTCTGTGCCGCTCAACGGCGATTTTTTTGGCCTGCCCATTAATATCGCCAGCTACTCATACTCAATCTTCCCGATCATCGTGGCTGCGTGGGTGGCCTCCAAGGTGGAGCCGTGGCTCAAGCGCATCGTGCCCAATACGGTGCGTATGATCTTTGTGCCTCTGCTTGAAGTTGTGATTGTGTCCCTCGCCATCCTGCTGATCCTCGGCCCCGTGGTCATGTTCATTTCTGGCGGCATCGCCAACGGCATCCAGTGGCTCTACGATCTCTCGCCAACCATCTCTGGCCTATTCATCGGCGGTTTCTACCAGGTGCTGGTGATCTTCGGTCTGCACTGGGCCGTGATCCCGCTGGTGGCTCAAGACATCGCCAACACCGGCCACTCCTACCTCAACGCCATCATTTCCGCGACCATGGTTGCCCAGGGCGGTGCAGCCCTTGCAATCCTGGTTAAGTCCAAGATCGCCAAGATCAAGGGCCTCGCTGGTCCCGCCACCATCTCCGCTTTCTGTGGTGTGACCGAGCCCGCCATGTACGGCCTCAACCTCAAGTACGGCCGCGTGTTCGCCATGGCTTCCGTCGGCGGTGCCGCTGGTGGTCTGCTCACTGGCTTATTCAACGTAAACATGTGGGGCTTCACCGGCTCACTCATCGGTTTCACCTCCTTTGTGAACCCCGATGGCCTGGACTTCAGCTTCTGGGGCTTCCTCATCGCATCCGGTGTGGCGCTGGCTGTGTCCTTCACCCTCACCTACCTCTTCGGCTTCAAGGACTCCGATGTGGAGCAGGCGCGCGAAGTTAAAAAGGTGCGCTTGGGCAACCGAGAGCCCGTGGCAAAGTAAGCTTTTCGACGCAAAACGCCCCGCGTGAGCGGGGCGTTTCCCATGTCCCGCACTGGTGGCGGGGGGGGAGATTGGAACCAGCGAGCTAGCCCATCATTGCTCGCAGCTCCACGGTGTTGCCGCAGGCTTTCGCAGCTTTCGCCGCGATCTCTTTGGCCTGCTGTTCATCCTCGGCCTCGATGATCCAGAAGCCGCCCAAATAATGTGATGCCTCAGAGGCGGGGCCTTGGCTCAGTGTTCCATCGGCGCTGGCCGCCCAGCCTTCTGCCAGGGGATTGAGGCCGGTGGCTGATACCCACCCGCCGGATTATTGAAGCCAGGCATTAAATTGCGAGACGCGCTCAAAAGCCTGCTGCATCTCTGCTTCGCTGGCTTACACGGTGCCTTCTTCGTGGGTGGTGGCTGGGTTGGAGACGGCCAAAATGAATTGCATGCTGCAACCGTACTCAGTTGGTGCATATGGTTTTGTGGTGTGGTGCTGGGTGAGCCATCAGGGGCTCCGGCGGAAACGCGACAGTGGTGGCTTTCCCTGCCGCTTTCGCCGCCGCAGTCGCCAGGAGCAACCCTTCCGGAGTTGTTACGGAATTCGTGATTGTTGTTTGTATGACACAATGGCGCACACGCTTCCCACCTCAAAAGAATTTTGGAGTTTTTCTATGCGTGTATCCCTTCATCGCCGTATCGCAGCCGTTGCGCTGGGTTTGGCGTGTGCCGCCGGTATCTCGGCTCAGCCAGCTAACGCCCAGGACCTTTTCGACGGCGGCCGCATCGCCGGCGGTTCCTCGCAGATCGTGCCGCGAGGCCTGAGCTCTAGCAATGAGCTCTCAGAGGTGAATAAAGCCGTCGATCTCGACCGCTATGCCGGCAAGTGGTACCAGGTTGCTGCGGTTCCGCAGCCGTACACTCTGCAGTGCTATCGCGACACCACCGCTGAATATGCGGTGACCGCACCGGGCGAAATCTCTGTGAAGAATTCTTGCGTCACTCCTTGGGGCACGCCGTCGGGGATTGAAGGTACCGCGACTGTGCGCGGCCAGGCGTCGCTTCGCGTGAATTTCCCAGATGTGCCGTTCCAGGATCCCAATGGTCCTGCGAACTACCGCATCACCTACCTCGCCGACGACTACTCGCTGGCCATCGTTGGCGACCCCGATCGCCTTTCCGGCTTCGTGCTTTCCCGCACCCCGCAGCTCAGCCAGGAGCAGTGGGATCTGGTCAAGCACACTGTTGATGAGCGCGGCTGGTTGCCCTGCACTTTCCTGACTGTTCCCGCCCAAGGCGGAATGGAGCAGATCAAGCCCGTCTGTACGCTGTAATTTTTTGCACGAGAACGCCCCAACGCTTCGCTAGAGCGCTGAGGAGTTGGGGCGCCACCGTCGAAAAGCTAAAGCAATTCGGCACTTTCAAGGATGGCTGAGATGGCGTGACGGGAGGGCTCGTCATCGATTGGTGCAAGCGGTTGGGACATGAGGTTGGATTCGAAGACGCCCATGAGCTCGAGGGCTGTCTTGAAGGAACCAACGCCCGCCGCGGGGCCTACCTTGCCGATCGGCTGGAACACGATCTCAAACAGCGCCGCCAAGCGATTCTGTTCGCGGCGCACATCCTCCCACTGGCCAGCCTGCGCCGCTTTCCACATGCGCACATAACCGTCGGGATCTACGTTGCCAAGGCCGGGGACGCAGCCGTCGGCACCCGCCAGGAACGCGCCATCGACGACCGCTTCGTGGCCGGTGAGCAGAATTAATGGGTGTCCCGCCGCACGGTTGAGAGCGACGAGGCGACGGAAGGAGACGTCGTCGCCCGAGGAGTCCTTCACGCCCGCGAGCACGCCTTCGCGTCCGAGCTGTACCAGCATTTCGGGGATGAGTTTGGTGTGGACGCACACGGGAATGTCATAGGCGATCACCGGCAGTTCAGTGGCGTCGGCAATTGCGCGGAAATGCGCGTCCACCTCATTCGGACCACAAATGGCGTAGAAGGGGGCGGTGGCCACCACGGCGTCTACCCCGGCTTCTTCCGCCTGACGAACGTGTTGCAACACGCGTGCCACCTGCATATCAATCACGCCGGCATAGACCGGCACGCGCCCGCCAACGCGCTGTACCACCGCGCGCAGCACTTCGCCGCGATCAGCGTCGCTGAGGAACGCCACCTCGCCAGATGAGCCGAGTGCGAAGATGCCGTCCACGCCGGCGTCGAGAAGCTTATCGACGAGACGCTCAAGCGAAGCAAAATCGACGCTCCGATCGGCGTGCAGCGGGGTGAGCAGGGGAGGGATGATGCCCTTGTTGATCTTCATAGTGTGTCCTTTCAGAGCAATGAGGGAGTAGCGGCCAGCAGGGTGGCGGTGTATTCCTGCTCGGGCTTGGCAAAGAGGTCTTCGGTGGGTTGTTCCTCGATGATCTCCCCGGCGAGCATCACGCACATGCGATCAGATACGTAGCGCACGGTGTTGATGTCGTGGGAAATAAACACCAGGCCAAGGCCTAATTCCTTGCGCAGATCGGTGAGCAGATTGAGCACCTGGGCGCGCACAGACACATCGAGGGCGGAGGTTGGCTCATCGGCAATGATGAGATCCGGTTCCAGCGCCAGTGCACGGGCAATGGCCACGCGCTGGCGTTGCCCACCAGAGATCTGCCGAGGCAGCACATCGAGTGCGGACTGGGGCAGACCCACCAGATCCAGCAGCGTGCGTACGCGCTTGAGCCTTGAAGCCTCATTGCCGATTCCGTGAACCTTCAGGGGATCCAACAATTGTTCTTTCACGCTCATGCGCGGATTCAGAGCCGTCGCTGGATCTTGGAACACCATCGACACAGCACGCCCCAGTTCTTTGCGCTGTGCGCCGCGGTGATTCAGTGGAGCTCCGCGAAACAGAACCTCGCCGCTGGTGGGCTTTTGCAGCCCCACCATCACCCTTGCCAGGGTTGATTTTCCGCAACCTGATTCGCCAACGATCCCGACTACTTCGCCTCGGCGTGCCACGAAGTTGATGTCTTTATTGGCGTGCACCGTGTCCGGGCGAAACAGTTTGCCCGTGCGTGTTTTGTGCACCACATTGACGTTCTTGAGCTCAAGGGTTGGTGGCTTTTGGGTACGAGTCTTGGGCTGGCTCATTGGGTAACTCCTTCCGAACCGCGGGCGGCGAGTAAAGCATCGGTGGCAGCGAAGGTGTGCTCAGCTTCTGTATCCACCGGCCTGAGGGTTGGGCGCTCGTCGACGCCAATGTTGTGGAAGCGCGAGCGAGGAGCAAAGCGATCTCCTTGAACAAATTCCCGAGGGCTTGGAACAGTACCGGGAACTTGATACAACCGCTTGGCGCCCGATTCGATGGAAAGCACTGCGCCGAGCAAACCGCGGGTGTATTCGTGTTGGGGGTTTGCCAACACATCTCGGGTCTTGCCTTGTTCTACAACCTGGCCTGCGTACATCACGGTGATCTTGTGGGCGAGCTTTGCCACCAGTGCAAGATCGTGGCTTACAAAGATCATGGAGAAGCCAAGCTGATCGCGCAGCTCATTGAGCAGATCAACCACTTGGTGCTGCACGGTCACATCGAGTGCGGTGGTGGGTTCATCGGCAATGAGCAAACGAGGATTGCGGGTGAGCGCCATGGCGATGAGTACACGCTGGCGTTGGCCACCAGAAAGCTCGTGCGGGTAGCTCTTGAGCGTGCGCTTTGGATCGAGGCCGACGAGTTCGAGGAGCTCTTCTGCGCTGCGGGTGCCACCGCGTCGAATAAGCTGGTTGAGCTGCGACTTAATTAGCATCGATGGGTTGAGCGAGCTCAAAGCATCCTGGTAAATCATGGCCATATCGTGCCCGCGTAGATTGTTGCGCTCTTCTGGCGAAAGATCGAGCAGGTTCTTGCCATCGAAGAGGATTTCGCCTTCAATGCGGGCATTCTTGGGCAGCAGGCCCATGATCGCCATGGAGATGAGCGACTTACCGCAGCCCGATTCGCCCACCAAACCCATGGTTTGGCCTGGCGCTACATCGAAGCTGACGCGATCGACAATATTGACATCGCCGTGGGCATCGGGGAATGCGATGCTGAGGTCTTTGACTTGCAGGATCGGTGCTTCATTGCGGGTGTAATGCAAGCGGCGGTCGTCGGCAAGCTCTGCATTGCGCAGCTTTTCCAAGGAACTATTCAGCGATGCCCGGGCCTCGTCTTCGGAGACCTGGCCAAGGGTGTTCTTGGTGGCAACCTGCTCGCCATCGGTGGTGGCTGCGGTGCGTTTGATGGTGGGCGAGGCCATTGCATCGGTAAGGCCTTCAGAAAGAATATTCAGTGCCAGCACCGTCAGCAGGATCATCAGACCAGGGAAGAAGGTTGGCCACCAAGCACCAGAAAGCAAGAGCTGCTTGCCGTCTGCCAGGATGTTGCCCCAGGAAGGATTCGGCGGCTTCACACCTGCGTTAATGAAGGAAAGCGATGCCTCAAAGACGATGGCATCTGCCACCAACACCGTGGCGAACACGGCAATTGGAGCAACCGTGTTACGGGCGACGTGCTTGATCAAAATGTGGGGGATGCGCGCGCCCATCACCTTCGTCGCAGAAACGTAATCTTCTCCGAACTCAGCCAAGATATTGGCGCGAACCACGCGGGAAAGCTGGGGTACGTAGAGGAAGCCAATCGCTAGCACAAGCACCGGCAAGGAATTGCCGAATACCGCCACGAATACAGCGGCGAGTGCGATGCCTGGGAAGCTCATGATGATGTCCAGCACACGCATGAGCACTTCCGACACTGCCTTGCCAGCAGTGGCGGCAATGGAGCCGAGCACTGCCGCGGCCAGCAGTGCCGCTCCCGTAGCGAGCAAGCCGATGATCAGCGAGGAACGGGCACCATAAGCTACGCGAGCGAAAATGTCGCGGCCGATGGCATCGGTGCCAAACCAGTGTTGTGAAGACGGGCTTTGCACCGGCTTTGTAGATTCAAGCGGACTGTATTGAGCAATCAGTGGCGCGAAAATGGCGAGCAGCGCGATGGCTATGAGGAAACCGAGTGCAATTTTTGAGGCGCGCGGCAGATTGCGGACGCCGCTGAACCTTTGGCCTGCACGTTGTTCGAGGTTATTGGTCAATGAACGTCGCATTAGATGCTCCTGATGCGCGGATTGACGAGGACGTAGAGCATGTCCACGATGATGTTGATAATGATGAATGCAATAGCAACGGTAAGCGTGACTCCCTGGACGAGGAAGACGTCATTGCGCGTGACGCCGTCCAAGATGAGTTGGCCCATTGCTTGAATATTGAAGATGATCTCGATGATCACGGCGCCACCCATGAGGTAGCCAACACGTAAACCGAGCACCGTGATCGGCGTGATCAGCGCGTTGCGCAGAACATTTCGTGAAATCACCTCCACCTTCGGCACGCCGGATCCGATGGCGGTACGCACGTAGTCTTTGTCTAGTTCTTCAACCATGGCTGTGCGCACCACGCGCGTCAATGAACCAGCAACAGGAACCGCGAGTGCGAAGGCGGGGAGGAACATGTTGTTGATGTACGTACCCGGATCTTCGCTAAATGGCACCCATTTGGTGATGAGCGCTGGGAAGAATCCCCAACCGCCCGGCACTGCGCCCACCCATTGGATGAGCAAGATAGCGAGCCAGAATGAGGGAGTTGCCAGCGCCGCGATGGAGACAACGCGAATCACCTGGTCCGGCCAGCGATCTCGATAAAGGGCTGCGATCACCCCAAAGATCAGTGCGAAAACCGCGGCAATGATGAGCCCAAGGAAGGTTAGTTGAAGCGTGATGGGAAATGCCTTGGCCACTACCTCGGTAACCGGTGCGTTACCTGTGGTGGTGCCCAAGTCTCCGTGGAGCATATCGCCAAGAAAACGACCATAACGAACCAGGAGTGGATCGTTCAGACCGTGAGTCTCCCGGTATTCCTCAAGGGCTTCCATGGACGCTGATTCGCCGAGCGCGAGCCGGGCAGGGTCGGCTGGGCTGAACGACATGATGAAGAAGACTAAGAAAGTGACGCCGAGGATCATCACGGGAAGGGCGAGAAGCCTTCTTCCGATTAATCGAAGGAGATTAGACATTGAGATTCTCCCGAAGAAATTGAGGTGAGTGTGCGGTGGGAACGGCAGTGGCGCGTCGTGCCGACGCTGCCCAGAGGGGGCTGCCTAGTCAATGGAGCCGACGTCGAGGAAGCGCAGCCCTGTCAGTGAAATTGGCTGGAAGTTCACAAGCGTGCCGGGGTTCCAGGCGGTGGGTGTTTTGCGGTGGAAAAGCGGGTAGAGGGGAACTTCCTCGCTGAGTAAGTCAAAGCACTTGTTCCACTGCTGTTGCTGTTCCTTCTTGTTCGGTGCGTACAGGGCACTGTCAAGCAACCGCTGCATTTTGGTGTAGGCCGGCTGCCCTTTCCAGTGCATGCGTGAATCTGTCCATGTGTCACCGGAGAACCACCAGCGCATCAGTAGGTCAGGATCATTGCCGAAAACGCTTGGATCGCCCGGTGCGATCACAACGTCATATGCCTCTGGTTTGCCATCGATGGTGTTGTAGACGTCCGAGGATTTCTTTTCGGTGAAGTCCACCTCCACGCCTGTGTCTTTGAGCGACTGCGCAATCAGTGGGGTGCACTTTTTAACCCAATCGTGATCGGTGCAGAGCATGCGCAGTGACTTAAGACCACTTGCCTGGAATAGTTGCTTCGCCTTGTCCACGTCGCGCTCGTACACCGTGGAGGCTCGGTGATAATTCGGGTGGTCCTCCTGCAGGAAAGACGTGGTCTTGCTGGCCTGATCCAGCATTGCTACTTCGATGACCTTGTCCATGTCGATGGCGTAGAGGAACGCCTGTCGGTTTCGCAGATCGTTGAAGGGATTGGATGGATCATTGTTAAACATGGCGAAGAGCAAGCCGAAGCCCTGCACCGATTCCACCTCGCTGGTGGCTTTGAGCTGTGTGATGGAAAGATATGGCACAGAGTCGATGGCCTGTACCGACTCGGACTGAATGGCGTTGCTTCGGGTTGAAGCGTCAGGAATGACCTGCCACACCATGTGCTTGGCCCGCGCCGGGCGAGAGCCGTTGTAGTCCTCATTTCGCTCAAAGCGGACAGTTTTTGAGGTGCCGCCATTGTCGGTCATTTTGTAGGGGCCGGTACCGATGGGGTTGGCGTCGAAGGCCGCCAGATCTTTCTCTACCGCTTGTTTTGGCACAATCTTGACCACCGAAAGGCGTTCGGGGAGCAGATTCACCGCTTTAGTGAGCTGGATATTCACCGCATTTGATCCGCTTGGTGTCACCGCTTGGATGAAGGGGATGAAGCTCGCGTACAGCGACTTGTTATCTGGGTTCAATACGCGCTGGAAGGAGTAAGCGACGTCCTCGGCAGTTACTGGCTGGCCGTTGTGGAAGCGTGCGCCTTCGCGCAGGCGGATAGTGACAGAAGTGCTATCACCCTTGGGGAGCTCTTGCGCCAGTGCCGGATAAACATCTCCACTGGCGGGGTCAATTTCAGTGAGACCTTCAAGCGTGTGCCAGTTCGCCGCGATGGTGAGCGCGGAGGTGGTGGTCATGGGAACGTAGCCATTAGTGCCCAGCTCATAGGAAATCGCAGCATCAATCGTGCCGTTTGGGTCGATCTCTTCGGGTTTCGCTGTAGGGAGATCGCCGAGTTTCACCCTGTCTTTCGGCGCACATGCCCCCAGGGCGCCAGCGAGTGCTGCCGAGGAGGCAATGGTTGCGGAGATTTTAAAAAAGTCCCGGCGTGAGTACTGGCGACGTTGGTAAAAATCCATTTCGATCCTTTCAACGCGTTTTGCGAGGCATCGAGGCTGCAATGTGCCGTGATGATGCCTACGTCGCTGGTTCAAAAAGTCAGCTAGTGCACATCTCGAGGCTTGATGTGACCTTCGCTTCCCAACCATACATCAGACGTCTGACAAGTGGAAGGGTTTGTGTTACACTTTTCCTAAAACAGTGGTTGATCTGCAGTCTCCCGCCCTGGGAAGCGTCTAGCCTCAATCGACGCTCAAACGATGAAAGCCTGCTTGCCCTTTCCGCAATCGCTCGCAGTTGCTCCTCATGGTGGAAGGTCTGGATCTACTGTGAATCCGTCGCAAGTGCGCCCGATGAAGTAGATTGAATAGGAGTGAAGATGCCAAAGCAGGTACCGCAGGAAGATTCATCCGCTCCCGAGAGCTCTGGACAGGTCCCCACGCTCACATCTCGCGCCAAGCGTTTCCTGCGAGACGATCAGCGGCATCCGGGCGTTGCGATCCCATCCCGCAACCCCACGGTGATTGCCATCGAGCAGTTCATCCGCGATAACAACCTCACCCCCGGAGATGTGCTCCCTTCCGAAGCGGCTCTGTGTGAGCGTCTTGGTGTCTCGCGTTCCTCGGTGCGTGAGGCGATCCGCACCCTCGCAAGCCTTGACGTGGTGGAAACTCGCCACGGTCATGGTTCCTATGTGGGCAATATGTCTCTCGCGCCCCTCGTCAATGGCATGGTGCTTCGCCTCACCTTGAATGAGGAATTGGCGCTGGAGAACCTTTCCCACGTGGTGGAAATGCGCGAAGCGCTCGATGTTGCCAACGCTGATGAGCTGGCGCGTTTCTACCAGGGGAAACCGATGAAGAAGCTGCGTGGCATCGTGGACGCGATGGCGCAGCGCTTCAACGAGGGGGAGTCTTTCGCTCAGGAAGATTTCGAGTTTCATGAGGAGCTCACCGACCACCTCTCCAATCCTCTCATGCGTGAGATGAGTCTGGCGTTCTGGGAGATTCACACTCGCGTGGTTCCGGTTCTGGGTCTGAGCGATCCGGAGGACGTGGAGGACACCGTCAAGGCGCACTCCACCATGCTTGACGCCCTCTACGACGGCGACGCCCCGCGCTATCGCGAACTCATTGCAGAGCACTACGGCCCACTGCGCCGAGTTATTGAGAAGAAGCGGGCCGCAAGAAACGCCCGCTAGCCTGCTAATCCCCCGGTGCAGTCACGGCAAGGAAGAATGATGCACTCCATTGGAATCGATATCGGTGGCACCAAAATTGCTGGCGGAATCGTCGGCAGTGACCCCACCAAAGTGCTGGAACGTAGCACCCTGCCCACACCTTCCGCCGACGTCATGGATCAGGTACTCACGTGCCTTTCCGAGCTTCTCGACGCCACCAGCGCCCCCATCAGTAGCATCGGCATTGGTGCGCCCGGGGTGATTGATCCCTCATCTGGCACGGTGCTATCCGCAGGCCCGACCATGCCGCATTGGGCCGGCACAGATATCCGAACCGCAATCAATCGCGAATACCCCGGCATATCGGTGGCTGTGCACAACGATGTGCGCGTGATGGGCTTGGGCGAGGCGCTCTTCGGTGCGGGCCGTGATTATGGCAGTGCACTGTTTTTGAGCCTCGGCACCGGCGTTGGTGGAGCAATCGTTCGCGATGGGAAGCTCCAAGCCTCCCCTCATCACACTGCAGGTGAGCTGCGCTGTCTCGTTGGCAAGCTGCCAAATGGCCAAGCTGGAACCATCGAATCCTTTGCCGCAGGCCCTGGCCTTGCTCGTGCCTACTGTGAGCGCAGTGGCGAAGAGAGACTTGATCTGCGGGCCATCATGCGTCGCTATCACGAGGGGGAGGCGAGGGCACATGCGCTCATTGATGAGCACATGGAGGCACTCGGTGAGTCCATCAGTGGCTTTGTTGCAGCGATCGATGTGGAGGTGCTGGTTGTTGGCGGGGGAGTGGGCAACATTGGGGCGCCCATCATCGAGCCACTGACTTGCGGTTTCCGCCGCGGAGGCATTGCGCCGGCGAATCGCATCCCCGTGCTCCAGGCGCACTTGGGAACCGACGCCCCAATCATCGGTGCTGCCGCCCTTGGAAGAACTGTCGAACATTGTGAAGGAACACCCCATGCAAGCTGAAGCTTTCTTTGATCGCGTTCGGGACTCGCTCATCGTCTCTGCCCAAGCCCCCGATGGGCATGTGCTGCGCGATACGCCAACCATCGCCATGCTGGCAAGAGCTGCAGAATTAGGTGGTGCCACTGCTATCCGAAGCGGTGGGTACGGTGGGCTGGACGATATCCGCGCGGTGCGCCATGCGGTGGCGGTGCCGGTGATTGGCCTGACCAAAGAGGGGGATACCGGGGTCTACATCACCCCCACGGTGGCGAGTGCGGAGGCAGTGGCGGAAGCGGGAGCCGACGTGGTGGCCATCGATGCTACGGATCGCCCGCGCCAAGATGGCTCCACTTTCCGCGAGCAAGTGGCAGCCGTCCATGCGCTCGGAAAACTTGCCATGGCCGACATAGCCACTGCCGAAGAAGCGCTTGCAGCACATCGCGACGGTGCGGATCTGATCTCTACCACCTTGGCCGGATATACAGAGCACCGCGAAAAAACCGAAGGCCCAGACCTCGAGCTCATCCGCGAGATTCGCGCAGCCTTGGCGCAAGAAACAGACGGGGCCGGTGTGTTCCTCATTGGTGAGGGCCGCTTCCACACCCCAGAACACGTTGCTCAAGGAAAAGCTGCCGGTGCTGATGCCATCATCGTAGGCACGGCGATCACCGACATTGTCTGGATCACCAGCCAATTCGCCGCCAAGGCAGGTGCGTTGTGAACGCCCGATCACTCACACTCGAAGGCACTATTCTCACCGAGCAGGGATTCATTAAAGGTGAACTCACCATCAAAAACGGCGAGATTGCCAGCATTAACCGCAGCGATACTCAAAGCAATGAACTGATCCTTCCTGGATTTGCCGATGTACACAATCACGGCGGCGCCGGGTTTTCCTTTCCCACCTCGGATCAGGAAGAGTGCGCGGAGGCTGCCCGGCATCACTTGCAGCACGGCACTACCACGCTGCTCGCTTCTACTGTGTCCATGCGTGAGCCTGAGCTGCTGCCACAACTGGGGATGCTCGCAGAACTCGCGCAAGATGCCCTCATTGACGGTATCCATGCTGAAGGCCCATTTGTGAATGCATGCCGCTGCGGTGCGCAGGACCCGGCGGCGATTATTGAGGGCGATCCGGAGCTCTTCAACAAGATGCTCGCCTCGGCCAAAGGTCACCTGCGCTCCATCACCCTGGCGCCGGAAACGGCCAACGTAGAGAAGCTAATCGACGCCTGCGTGGAGCACAACGTCATCGTGTCTTTCGGGCACACCGACGCCTCCTATGAGCACACCGCAGCAGCGATTCGCTACGCACGCCGCCGCGGTGCGAAAGTGACTGCCACGCACCTGTTTAATGCCATGCCTCCTCTGCACCACCGCAATCCTGGGGCAGCGGCCGCTTTGATTGAGGCGGCGGCCAGGGGTGAGGCAACGCTCGAGCTGATTGCCGATGGCGTCCACCTGGCGGATTCCACGGTGGACATGATGTTGAGCACCGTCGGTGCGCAGCACATCACCTTCGTCTCTGATGCGATGGGTGCCGCGGGCAAGGCCGATGGCGATTACATGCTCGGTGCGCTCGCCGTTCGAGTGCGCGATGGTGTGGCGCGACTGCGCACTGAAGGGGGAGAAGAAGGCGCCATCGCAGGTGGCACCTCGCGCATTATCGATCAGGTGCAACGGCAGCTTCGCTGCGACCGCCCCTTGCTGCAGGTGCTCCAAGCGGCCACCACCGGACATGCGCTCCTGGGCAAGCCCTCGGTCCTTCGCGAAGGCGCACCGGCGGATGTACTGCAGTGTACGGAGGAACTTGAGCTACTCCAGGTGTTCAAACGCGGCCAGGCGCAACGCCACTGATAGAAGGAGAACAATCGTATGGAAATCGTGATCGTCGAGAACAAAGCAGAGGCAGCCACCATCGCTGCGGACATCGTTGAAGCTTATGCCCGCGAAGGCAAAACACTTGGATTAGCTACGGGCTCAACCCCGGTGGGAACGTACCAGGAGCTCATTCGCCGCCATCGTGAAGCGGGTCTGAGCTTTGCTGATTGCCAGGCCTTCCTCTTGGACGAATATGTAGGACTGCCGCGCGAGCATGAGCAGACCTATTATCAGACCATTCGCAGGGAGTTCACGGCGCACATCGACATTGAAGATGCCAAGGTGCACAGCCCCGATGGCACTGCCGAGCACCCAGGCGAAGCTGCTCGCGCCTACGATGCTTCAATTAAGCGGGCGGGTGGCGTAGACGTGCAAATTTTGGGCATTGGCTCCGACGGGCACATTGGCTTCAACGAGCCCACCAGCTCACTTGTCAGCCGCACGCGAATCAAGACGCTCCACCCCGACACCGTTCGCGACAACGCCCGTTTCTTCGACGGCGATGAATCAAAGGTGCCGCATCATGTGATGACTCAGGGCATCGGCACGATCCGCGAGGCACGCCACCTGCTGCTTTTGGCATTCGGCGAGAACAAGGCGGAAGCCGTGGCCGCCATGGTGGAAGGCCCTGTGTCTGCCATGTGCCCTGCGTCGGTACTGCAAATGCACGAGCACGTCACGGTGATCGTGGATCAAGCCGCAGCCGCTGGACTTGAGCACACGCAGTATTACGCGTATGCGCTGGAGAATAAACCGGGCTGGCAGCGTTTCTAGCTTTTCGACGCCAAAGGCGGCCGCTGAAAAGCGGCCGCCTTTGTTCTTGCGTGATTATTCGGAGCCGAGCTTCTTGTCGGCGGCGTCGCGAGCCTTGTCGATCTTGTCGGCCTTGTCCTCGCCGAGCTTGTTCTTGGCCATATCAGCGGCCTTGTCCAACGCCTTGTCGGTGTTTTCTTCGTTGTTGATGAAGTCCTTCGCCTTGTCCATGATTCCCATGAAATTCTCCTTAATCACGTATGAGGGATTGAACAATCTGTGAGTCTAACGGAAAGCCCCTTGCCCGACGCAGTGGGGTTGGGCGGTGGGCGTCGAAAAGCTTGCAATCCCGGGGCGCTATCCCGTAGTGTTGCACCTTGGACTTTTTCGCGAAGTCCGAAGTAAAACGTACATCACCTACTTTGTTGTAGGCCTCCCGCCTTTTGCGACCGCGCGGAACAGTGGCAGCGAGCCCCTAGAACTACTGAGTTCTAGGAGCGTTCAGTGGCCCGAGAGCGCGCGGTGACGTTTCAGGTGGGCACAGGAACCGCAACGAGAAAGGCGCAAGGTCACTTCTTATGACCATGACCGATCCTATTGCCGACATGCTGTCGCGCGTGCGCAACGCAAACCACGCGCACCACGACACCGTGTCGATGCCTTCCTCCAAGCTCAAGGCAAACATTGCTGAGATCTTGAAGCAAGAAGGCTACATCGCTGACTACAAGGTAGAGGACGCCAAGGTTGGCAAGACCCTCTCCCTGGACCTCAAGTACGGCCCTAACCGCGAGCGCTCCATCTCTGGCCTGCGCCGCGTGTCCAAGCCGGGTCTGCGCGTGTATGCAAAGTCCACCAACCTGCCGAAGGTGCTCGGCGGCCTGGGCGTGGCGATCATCTCCACCTCCCAGGGCCTGCTCACCGACCGCCAGGCTCACGAAAAGAAGGTAGGCGGGGAAGTCCTCGCCTATGTCTGGTAAGAGAAGGGGGACTAGAACATGTCACGTGTAGGTAAGGCACCTATCGCTATCCCGTCCGGCGTAGACGTCAAGATCGACGGTCAGCACGTTGAGGTCAAGGGCCCTAAGGGCACCCTGAACGTCGACGTTCCGGCTCCGATCAACGTTGCTGTTGAAGACGGCCAGATCGTGGTCACCCGTCCGGACGATCACCGCAAGAACCGCTCGCTGCACGGTCTTTCCCGTTCGCTCGTGAACAACATCGTTGTGGGCGTGACTGACGGCTACACCATCAAGATGGAAATCTTCGGTGTTGGTTACCGTGTCCAGCAAAAGGGCCAGGACCTCGAGTTCTCCTTGGGCTACTCCCACCCGGTTCTGATCAAGGCACCGGAAGGCATCACCTTCGCGGTGGACGGCAACACTAAGTTGTCCGTTTCCGGTATCGACAAGCAAAAGGTTGGACAGATCGCCGCCAACATCCGTCGTCTGCGTAAGGATGATCCTTACAAGGGCAAGGGTATTCGCTACGAAGGCGAGCAGATCCGTCGCAAGGTCGGAAAGACGGGTAAGTAAAAGATGAGCAACAACGAGAACAACAACGGCAAGCGCCTGCCGATCGGCAAGGACATTTCCACCCGCCGTCGCCAGGCTCGCGTACGCCGTCACGAACGCATCCGCAAGACCCTGCGTGGCACCGCCGAGGCTCCTCGCCTCGTCGTGCACCGCTCCTCGCGCCACATGCATGTCCAGGTCATCGACGACACCAAGGGTCACACCCTTGCTGCCGCCTCCACCATGGAAGCAGATGTTCGCGCTCTCGAGGGCGACAAGAAGGCCAAGGGTGCCAAGGTTGGCCAACTCATCGCTGAGCGCGCCAAGGCCGCTGGCATCGAGCGGGTCGTCTTCGACCGCGCTGGCTACAAGTACCACGGCCGCGTCGCTGCGCTGGCCGATGCTGCTCGCGAAGGTGGTCTGAAGTTCTAATGACCGCTTTCACCATGAACATCAACGGAAGGATCGCGTAATGCCGGGACGTGAACGGCGTGACGGCGGACGCTCCGCCGACAACAACAACGAAAACCGCAACGAGCGCCGCGGCGGCCGCCGCGACGATCGTCGTAACCAGCAGCAGGACGAGCGCTCCCAGTACATCGAGCGCGTCGTGACCATCAACCGTGTGTCCAAGGTTGTGAAGGGTGGTCGTCGCTTCAGCTTCACCGCCCTCGTGATCGTTGGCGACGGCAAGGGCATGGTCGGCGTTGGCTACGGCAAGGCAAAGGAAGTTCCCGCCGCAATCCAAAAGGGTGCAGAAGAAGCTCGCAAGAACTTCTTCCGCGTGCCCATGATTGCCGGCACTATCACCCACCCCGTGCAGGGCGAAGCCGCTGCCGGTGTCGTGATGATGCGCCCAGCAGCACCGGGTACCGGTGTGATCGCTGGTGGCGCTGCCCGCCCCGTGCTTGAGTGCGCAGGCGTTCAGGACATCCTCTGTAAGTCGCTGGGCTCCGACAACGCCATCAACGTGGTGCACGCCACCGTTGCTGGCCTGAAGCAGCTCGCTCGCCCCGAAGAGGTTGCCGCTCGCCGCGGTAAGACCTTGGAGGAAGTGGCACCGGCTCGTATGCTGCGCCAGCGCGCAGGACAGGAGGCGTAAACCATGGCCCTGAAGATCACCCAGAAGAAGGGACTGGTTGGCGCGAACCCGAAGCAGCGTAAGAACATGGTTGCTCTCGGCCTGAAGCGCATCAACCACTCCGTAGTCCGCGAAGATTCCGCAGCCGTGCGTGGCATGATTCACATCGTGCGCCACATGGTTGAGGTCGAAGAAGTGGCAGGGGAGTAAAACATGAGCGAACCAATCAAGCTCCACGACCTGCGTCCAGCACCGGGCGCACACAAGGACAAGACCCGCGTTGGTCGCGGTGAGGCCTCCAAGGGTAAGACCGCAGGCCGCGGTACCAAGGGCACCAAAGCTCGTAAGCAAGTTTCGGCTGCTTTCGAGGGTGGCCAAATGCCGCTGCACATGCGTCTGCCCAAGCTGAAGGGCTTCAAGTCCCGCAACAAGGTCTACTACCAGGTAGTCAACGTTGCAGACCTGCAGAAGCACTTCGAAAATGGTGGCGACGTCACCGTTGCGGACCTCGTTGCTAAGGGTCTCGTGCGCAAGAACCAGCCCGTCAAGGTGCTGGGTAACGGCGAAATCTCCGCCAAGGTCAACGTGACCGTGGAGAAGTTCTCCAAGTCCGCACAGGAAAAGATCGAAGCCGCTGGTGGCTCGATCACCGCTTCCAAGTAACACTTGCAAGCACGCTAGAACCCCGCTTACCTTCTGGTGAGCGGGGTTTTGCTATGAGCTTTTCAGCGGGCCTGCCAAAACTTGTGGCTTCGCTAGGCTTGGCCTCAACCAAATGGCTCAGAAAGGATCCACTAGTGCACCCCATGAAACACCCGGACGTCCCCAAAGCGTTGGGCGCCGCGCTCAAGGCGGCCCAGTTGATCAAGCAGCGCCGCGTAGAGCTCAACCGAGATTCCCTTCGGGTGGAACTGAAGTCTTCGAACGTGGATCCTGTGACAGTGGTGGATAAGGAGTCGGAAAGGCTCATCGCGGATCTTCTGCGTGCCGGTGAGGCCGAGGTCGCCATCTTGGGTGAGGAGGGGCAGGCGGGAGGTGCGTGTCAGGGTGGGCGCCGCTGGGTGGTCGATCCCATCGACGGCACCGTGAACTTCCTCTACGATTCGCATGCCTATGCTGTTTCCATTGCGCTAGAGGTGGAGGGGCGCGTGGAGCTTGGTGTGGTGGTCGATGTTCCAGCAGGCACCGTATTCGTGGCAGCGCTCGGTGAGGGCGCGTGGCGCATGCGGGAAGGGCAGTGGGAGCGGCTGAAATGCTCGCAGCCGGCCAGCCTCCCAGAATCCCTGGTGGCAACGGGATTTTCCTACAGCGCTGAGCGTAGAAAAGGCGCAGGGACAACTGGTGGCAGGCCTTCTCGAGCAGGTACGCGACATCCGGCGATTTGGCTCCGCAGCTTTGGATTTGTGCCGCGTAGCGGAGGGAAGTGTGGATGCCTTTTATGAGCATGGGCTTCAACCTTGGGACTTTGTCGCCGGCGCTTTGATTGCCGCCGAAGCTGGGGCTGAGGTGAACGCGCCTAGCCTCGAAGTATCAGAGCAAGCGCACCTCCTGTGCGCGGCGGCTCCCTCGGTGTTCGGCGATTTTGCTGGGCTTTTGCCGCAAAAACTATGAAGCATCTCACTCGGCTGGGGTTTTTTGAGATGTGACACTACGCTTTGAGCTAATGAAAAGCCTTCGGCAAGCGCCACGCTTGCTAAGGCCCACGCCAACTTCACCAGCCTATGGTGGATCGTAGAAAGAAGCGCGTATGAACACCCGCAAATTCGTGAGAATCGCGGCGGCATTGATGTTTTCCACCTCTTCGTTGGTGGCATGCTCTACAACCGACGAGACCCCATCGGTGTACTTCCTCAACTTCAAGCCTGAACAGGACGCGGCGTATAAAAAGATCGCCGAAGAATACACCGATGAAACTGGTGTGCCCGTCAAGGTGGTTACCGCAGCCTCCGGCACCTATGAACAAACGTTGAAAGCTGAGGTGGGAAAGAGCGAGAAGCCCACCTTGTTCCAGGTCAACGGCCCGACTGGCATGCACACTTGGGAAGCCTTCATGTCGGACATGTCACAGACAAAGATGGCGAAGAACCTCAACGATGACGTTGAGCCACTCAAGAACGAGGAGGGCAAAACCCTTGGTGTGCCTTTCGCCGTTGAAGGATTCGGCATCCTCTATAACGAGGACATCTTCAATAAATACGCCTCCCTGCCCGGTGCGAAAATTCAAAACCCCAAGGAGATTGATTCCTTTGACAAACTCAAGGCAGTAGCTAAAGACATGCAGGCGAAGAAGGACAAGCTGGGCATAGATGGTGCCTTCGCCTCCACCTCGCTTGCCAGTGGTGAGGACTGGCGCTGGCAAACCCACTTGGCCAATGGCCCGATGCACTTCGAATTCGAAGATGCCGGGACCAAGGACCTGGTAGAAGCCGAGTTCAAGTACAGCGAGCAGTTCAAGAACCTTTTTGATCTCTACCTGGACAATTCCGTGGTAGAGCGCAACCTTGCCCCCGCCAAGAACGTCTCCGATTCCATGGCAGAATTCGCCCAGGGTAAAGCGGCCATGGTGCAAAACGGTAACTGGGCATGGAGTCAGATTTCCGATGTCTCCGGCAACGTGGTGAAGCGCGACAAGATCAAATTCATGCCAATGTACATGGGGCTGCCTGATGAAGCGAAGTACGGGCTCAACATTGGCACAGAGAATTACCTCACCATCAACGCGAAGGCCTCCGAGATTGACCAGAAAGCTACAAAGGACTTTGTAGACTGGCTCTTCTTCTCCGACGCGGGCAAAAAGCATGTAGTTGAAGACCTCGGCTTTATTGCCCCCTTCAAGAACTACAGCGAAGCGGATACGCCCGACGATCCTTTGGCGCAACAGATTGCCCAAGGCATTGCGGACAACAACCGCAAGAGCATTCCCTGGGACTTCCAATACTTCCCTTCACAGCAGTTCAAGAATGACTTCGGACAGGATCTCGCCGCCTATGCATCCGGGACGTTGAGCTGGGAAGACGTCGTAGAAAACTTCAAACAAAGCTGGGAAATTGAAAAGGCCATGTAAGCCTAATCCCCACATTCACCCCGCCAGCTCTAGAGGCGGCGGGGCCATACTTCCACGGTGGTGCGTCGAAAAGCTAGGTGTGCCACCACCTAAAGACAGGAACCTTCATGCAATCTTCATTGAAGAAATACTTCCCGGTCTTCGTGCTCCCCACCCTGATCGCCTTCGCCATCGCCTTCCTGGTGCCGTTCGTGATCGGATTCCTACTGTCCTTCGCAGACTTCACCACCATCAATGATGCAACATTTGTAGGGTTGGCAAACTACGAGGCGGCATTCAGCGCGCGCGAGAAGTTCGTTGGCTCGTTCATCTTCACCGTCATGGTGGTAGTGGTGGCCATGATTACCGTCAATCTCTTCGCCTTCGCCATCGCCTGGGCGCTCACGCGCAAGCTCAAAGGCACGAACTTCTTCCGCACCGTGTTCTTCATGCCCAATCTCATTGGCGGCATCGTGCTGGGCTACACCTGGCAGTCCATGATCAATGCGGTGCTGGTCAAATACGGCACCACCATCGTCACCGACTGGAAATTCGGCTATATCGGCCTGATCTTGCTGATCAACTGGCAGATGGTGGGCTACATGATGATCATTTACATCGCCGGGCTGCAAAACGTGCCACCGGAGCTCATCGAGGCCGCCGAGCTCGACGGCGCGAATAAGTGGGAAGTGCTTCGGCACGTGACCATCCCGATGGTGATGCCTTCGATCACCATCTGCATGTTCCTCACCTTGTCCAATACCTTCAAACTCTTCGATCAAAACCTCGCCCTCACCAACGGCGCACCGCGAAGCCAAACCGAAATGGTGGCGCTCAACATCGTGAACACCATGTTTAATCGAGTTGGCGTTGAGGGCGTAGGTCAAGCAAAAGCAGTGATTTTTGTGGTGGTTGTGGTGGTTATCGCCATGTTCCAACTGCGCGCCACCCGAGGCAAGGAAGTTGAGGCTTAAACCATGAGCACCCCATCAAATACCGCGCAACCGCTCCTTGAAGGCGCTAACCCCATCAACGAAGCCGCAGCCCCCGATGCGCGCCACGGCCATTCCACGGCTTCCAAGGTGCTCATTTACGCCGTGCTGGTGTTCTTGACCCTGGTATTCATCGGCCCACTGCTGTTCATCTTGATGAACTCTTTCAAGGACAAGTTCTCCATTGCAGGCAAAGCCTTCCAACTGCCGCTGGGGGACATGTGGGTTGGATTTGAAAACTACGCGGTTGGTCTGATGCAAGAAGGTTTCGGCTGGGCAATCCTGTGGTCATTCGTGATCACCATCTTGTCCGTTATCGCCATCGTCTTCTTCTCCGCCATGACCGCTTACTACATCACCCGCGTGAAAACCTGGTGGACCTCAGCGCTTTACTATGCCTTCGTGTTCTCCATGGTCATTCCCTTCCAGATGGTGATGTTCCCTACGGTCAAAATTGCGGACATGCTGCACCTGAACAACCCCATCGGCATTGTGTTGCTCTACATGGGCTTTGGTGCTGGGCTTTCGGTGTTCATGTTCGCGGGCTTTATCAAGTCGATCCCCCTAGAGATCGAAGAAGCCGCAATGATCGACGGTTGCGGTCCGCTGCAGAACTACTTCAAGGTGGTGCTGCCCATGCTCAAACCCACCGCCGTGACCGTAGCCATCCTCAATGCCATGTGGGTATGGAACGACTACCTCTTGCCGTACCTGGTTATTGGCTTGTCCACCAAGTACAAGACCATCCCCGTTGTGGTGCAGTCCTTCGTGGGCTCCAACGGTAACCGTGACCTCGGCGCCATGATGGCCATGCTGGTGCTGGCGATCATCCCGATCGTGGTCTTCTACATCTCCGCGCAGAAGTACATCATCGAAGGTGTAGCTGCCGGCGCAGTGAAGGGCTAAGCAACAAAGGCTTTTGTTCATAGCGCATAGACTAAGGGCGCGTCCCCAAGCGGATGCGCCCTTTCGCTGTATAGAGGAGTCACCGTTGGCTAAGAGCAAGTTTTTTGATCCGGAATCGCGTTTTCAAGCGGCATTGGCGCTGTTCGCGGAGCTGGTGATCATCAATATTCTTGCCTTGCTCTGCTCATTGCCCTTGGTCACGATTGGAGCAGCCGCGAAAGCCACCGCCACGATGACGGCCCAGTTAGTGCGCGAGGAAGGCTCCAAAACCATCGGCCCCTTCTTCCAAGCTTTTCGACGCCACGCTGCACCCTCCCTGGCGTGGGGGCTCATCGTGCTCGCGGCCATGCTGTTGGCGCTGTATGAGCTTGCTGTGCTCAACAATGCGGGCATAGAGGGTACTGTCGGCATGCTGCTTCGAGCCGGGCTCTTGTCCGGGCTGCTGGTAATCGCGGCGATCTGTGTTTGGTTCTTCCCCCTTCAAGAAAACGGCCGCCTAGGTTTTGCGCAAGGCGTGTC
This sequence comes from Corynebacterium gerontici, assembly GCF_003813985.1. Taxonomy (NCBI): domain Bacteria; kingdom Bacillati; phylum Actinomycetota; class Actinomycetes; order Mycobacteriales; family Corynebacteriaceae; genus Corynebacterium; species Corynebacterium gerontici. The sequence continues at coordinate 1,890,441 of NZ_CP033897.1, read as the reverse complement.
CCGCGCCACGCAGATGGCAGTGTTGTATCTGCCGCGCACCCTCGGCTCGCTGCTGCTGCCGATAGTTGCCCTGATGGTGTGGATGTTCATGCCAGAGCAACGCGGAATGCTCTTAGGATTTCATCTGATCTGCCTGCCAGCGCTGTGTGCGTACATCGCGAATTTGCTGGTTCAGCCGGTATTGCGCCTGAACGCCTAGATGAAAGTTATAGTGCTTCAATTTGTTGGGGTCACGGTAGCAGCGTAGTTTCCTCCATGCTCGCGAGCTGTTGCTCGCCTATTTCTTATCAAACTTGGAGATCCCATGCTGAAATGTCGAAAATGGATGGCATTGCTCCCCGGCATTTTGTTCATCATCGCCAACCCTGTGCTTAACCTCGCATTCCTGGGTTAGTTTTTCGCCTTCATCGTGCTGGTGGATGGCGTCGTGTCCGTCATCGACTACTTCCAGCGCCCAAAGGCGGCGCGCAAACTGGGTGAGGCTATGCCTTGCCCAGTTTTTTTGATGCTCAATCGTCGATACTGAGTCCGAGCGCAGAATGTTCTTTGGCCTCGTGCAGAACCTCGCCAAGCTTCGTTTCCAACCCTCGCAAAGCACTGCGTCCGCAATATAGGCGTGCCGGGGCATCGTCCATGGAGGCGACGTCGATAATCACCTTGGCCAAAAGCTGTGGATTGCCCGACTGGTTGTGGTTGAGATCGTCCAGCGAATCCATGGTCTGCTGCACCACACGGTAGGCGTTGATGGAGCGCTCGGGGGTGCGCATGGAGCGGTTATCCAAGAAATCGGTACGGACCCCACCGGGGCAGATAGCGGTGACCTGAATGCCGAAGGGGCGAACCTCCTCACGCAGTGCCTCGCTGAGCATAATCACCGAGGCCTTCGTAGCGGAGTAAATGCCCTGGGCAGGGCCTGTGAGGGTGCCGGAAATCGAAGCGAGGTTGATGATGTGCCCGCCGCGTGCCTCGCGCATGATTGGCAGCACAGCCTGGGTGACAGACAAGAGTCCGAAGACGTTGACTTCAAAGTTGGCACGCACTTCTTCGGCGCTGAATTCCTCCACAGCACCCAGCACCGCATAGCCCGCGTTATTGATCAGCACATCGATGCGGCCGAAGCGATCCTTCACCTCAGCTACGGCACGCGCAATGCTCGCCTCATCAAATTCCATAGCCACAGCCGTGAAATGCTCAGCCAATTCCGGCACTGCATTTTCAACGGCTTGGCACAGTGTATCGGAATTTCGCGAAGTGCCCACCACTTGATAACCCGCCCTCAAAGCTGCGAGGACAGTTGCCAAACCAATGCCCTTGCTCGCTCCGGTGACCATGAGTACTTGCTTGCTCATGCGGATGTCCCTTTTGCTTTTCGACGCCACGTACACCCATTCAACGCACTGAGGACGCGGGATGTTCCTGTCTCAGCCAAGCTCCCCGGCATAAAGATTCAAGCGGTCCTCGCGCACAAAGCCAGCCAACAGCATCCCCGATTCGCGGGCGAGATCTACAGCTAGGGACGTTGCTGCAGAAACCGCGACCAGGGCAGGAATACCCGCCAGCGCCGCCTTTTGCACCAGTTCGAAAGAGGCTCGTGAACTCATCACCAGCACCTTGTCATGAGCGGGTAGAGCGTCTTGCATCAGCAACGCACCGATCACTTTGTCAGCGGCATTGTGCCTGCCCACATCCTCGCGCAGCAGCTCGAGTTCACCGTGTGCGTTGAAAATCGCAGCGGCATGGACCCCGCCGGTGCGTCGAAAAAGCTTCTGCTCCTTGCGCATGCGTTGCGGCATTGCCACCACCTGCTCTGCCAGCAGTGGGGGAGGGCTCAACCGGGCGGGCACGCGCCGCAGCACGGCATCCATGGAACTCGAGCCGCACACCCCGCACGCAGAGGTGCCGGGAGTAATGCGAATGTGTTCTAGGCCTGGGGCTCGCACGCCGGGACGTAGATCTACCTCTAGCACGTTGTAGGTGTTCACACCCTCAACGGTGGCACCGGCGCAGTATCGTGCCTCGATAATGTCGGAGGCGGATCGGATGAGGCCTTCGGCAAAGAGAAAGCCGTGCAACCATTCAATATCGTGGCCCGGTGTGCGCATGGTGCTGGCTACAACCTCGCCGCCGACGCGCACCTCCAGGGGTTCCTCCACGGCGATGGCGTCGGCGCGGCGCTCGGAGTGGGAAGCGGGGGCGTCGACAAGCGAAACCCTGGTCACGGCAGTATTGCGGGAGAGGCGGCCCACTATTTCTCCTGGTCCTCCATCACTAGGCCACGCTCGGCGGCCTCCTCGGCGTTCATGCCCACCGGCTCCAGGTTCACGATCACCGACTTCGAAATCGGGGTATTGGACTTCTCCGCAGACTCGGACAGCGGAATCACCGCGTTGGCCTCGGGGAAGTACGCTGTGACGCAATCCTTGGCGCACTGGTATTCCACCACGCGGAAATTCGGTGCGACGCGCCGCACGCCATCGTAATCGGAAACGATATTGACCAAATCACCGTCCACGAGGTTGCGCTCGCGGCAATCCTCGGGGCTCACAAACACCACGCGGCGACCATTGGAAATGCCACGGTAACGATCATTCAAACCGTAGATCGTGGAATTGTACTGATCATGCGAACGCACTGTGGATAGCAGGAATGCGCCACGGGGCAACTCAATCACATTGGTCTCATTCACCGTGAGTTGTGCCTTGCCATTGGAGGTGTTGAAGATGCGCTCGCGCGGACCGTTGGGCAGGAAGAAGCCACCGGGAATATCGATGCGGCGGTTGTAATCCTCAAAGCCCTCGATGGTGGCCTCGATGTGATCGCGGATCACCGAGTAATCGTCGATCATCGGCTGCCAGAATGCATCGCCGAAGGCAGCGATACCCGTCTTGGCAATAATCTCTACTTCGGACTGCAAATCAAGATCATTGTTTGCCGTGCGCTTGCCAATCGAAGCGTGCACCGAGCAGAAAGAATCCTCCACCGTGACGCGCTGCGGGCCTGAAGCCTGCACATCAGTATCCGTGCGGGCCTTCACCGGAAGGATCAGCGAACGCCGGCCCGGGTAGGCGTGGGAACCGTTGGGCTTGGTGGAAAGATGCACCGTGAGCTCCTGGGAACTCATCGCCTGCTCCACCACCGTGGTATCAGGGGAGACTCGCACAAAGTTGCCGCCCAAGGACATGAAGAACTTCGTCTTGCCGTCGCGCATGGCGCGCATCGAATCCACGGAATCATAACCATGCTCGCGTGGCACGTCGAAGCCGAAGCGATCCTCCAACGCCTGCAGGAACTTCTCCGGCATTTTCTCCCAAATGCCCACGGTGCGGTTGCCCTGCACGTTGGAGTGGCCACGCAGGGGAGCAGCGCCCGCGCCGGGCTTGCCAATATTGCCGGTGAGCAGCAAGAAATTCACCATCTCGCGCAGGGTGTACACGGCGTTTTTGTGTTGCGTCACACCCAAGGTCCAGCTCAACACCACCGTCTCTGCGGCCTCCACCATGTCCGCCACGCGCATGACTTGGCGCTTGAGCACACCAGAACCGCGCTCCAGCTCAGTATCGTCCAGGCTGCGTAGGTGCTCGATCGTCTCGTCTACACCGGAGCAGAAGGAGTCTAGGAACTCGTGGTCGATGGCGTCGCGGCGGATCAGCTCCTTGTTCAAGGCTTGGAAGAAGGCCCTGTCGCCATCCAGTCGTACTTGGACGTACTCGTCCGCTAGTTGCTCGGCGATGCCCAAAGCTCCCTTCACGGACTGCGGCTCCATGAAGCTCATCAGGCCAGCCTCCGGCAGCGGGTTCACTGAGATGATCTTTCCGCCATTGTCCTTGCACTTCTTCAGTGCCGTGAGTGAGCGCGGATGGTTCGTGCCGGGGTTTTGACCCACGGAAATAATCAGGTCAGTGTTGTAGAAATCCGACATCACCACCGACCCTTTGCCAAGCCCCAAAGTTTGTGATAGCGCAGAGCCCGTGGATTCGTGGCACAAATTGCCGCAGTCCGGCAGGTTATTGGTTCCCAGCCGGCGAGCAAGAAGCCCGAAAAGGTACGCGGCCTCATTCGATGCGCGCCCCGAGGTGTAGAAGATCGCCTCATTCGGCTCAATCGCCTTCAGTTCCTCAGCGATTACTTCATAAGCGCGCTCCCAGCTCACCGGGCGGTAGTGATCGTCGCCGGAGTCGCGGTCGTAGAGCATGGGGGTGGTCAAACGGCCTTGCTTACCTAGCCAGTGGTCCGTCTTTTCGCGCAATTCACTCACCGAATACTGAGCAAAGAACTCCGGGGTGGCCCGGTGAGGCGTGGTTTCCTCTGCCACGGCTTTCGCTCCGTTTTCGCAGAATTCCACCACATTGAGGTCGCTTTGTGCCGGTTCGGGCCAAGCGCAGCCGGGGCAGTCGATGCCGCCGTCCTTGTTCATTGTCAGCAACGGCAGCAACGCGCGGTTGGGGATGGCGTGTTGCATTGCGTGCAGCACACCGGGTACACCGGCGGCCTTCGTCTTTCGTTTAGCCACCTTGGGGGCATCAAAAAGATTCTGCTCGGAATTGACAGGTGTGGGGGTGTGCTGGCTCATAACTCGCAATTCTAGCGCGCGTTGCCAACGTCACTTTCGCGCTCAGGCTTCAAGGAGTGCCCGTACCTGGGCGATGAGCCGCCGAAGGTGTGCCGCCTGCTCGCTTGCCGACGCCCCCGTGTCCGATTCAAACGCCAACCCCACTAAAAACGCAGTGAGGGGAGCCGCTGGCCGAGCTTGATTGTGCGCCACCTCGCGAGTCAGTTCCAGCAGTTCCGGCACCATCTCGCGTGCCAGATCTTTATCGATGGACAAGGCGGCCGCTGCCTTCTCAACCCACTCGTAGGTGCTGCTTAAATCCTGAGCCATGCCAATAGTTTAAGGCCCCTGGATCAGCGTCGGTCTCGGTTGTCTTCGGAGAGTTCATCATTTGGGTCAGAGTCCAGCCAGACGGCCTCGTCGCGGTGGTGGGGCAGTACATCGCGGATATACGCCTGCACTGCTTCTTCAAGGGGCACCTCGGCTTGACGGGACTCCGCGAGATACCACTGGTGTTCGAGCACTTCATGGAACACTTGGGCTGGTTCCAGCTTCGCAGCAAATGCTGGGGGAATTGCCGCGACCGTCGGTTCAAAGACCTCGGCAAGCCAGGTGTGCGCTACCTGCTCGATTGGGAGGCGCTCCTTGTGATTGAGCACCTGGTATGTGGTGATGGCGTTGAGGATTCGACGAGCCTGGCCTTCTTGCACGTCCATACCCGTGAGCCTCATGAGTGCACGGTGGTGATGGCCCGCATCCACCACCCTAGGCCTGATGCGTAGCTCATCGCCCGAAGAGTCCCGCGTAATTTTGAGCTCGCCTACATCGAACCCCAAATCATTGAGCCGCTCAATTCGCTGCTCAATCTTCCATGGCTCTGAAGTGCTGAGGCGCTGCTCTTCGGTGAGCTCCTGCCAGAGGCGCTCGTATTGCGCGGCGATGGCGTTGCCGATTTCGATGGCGTCGACGTCGGCAGGCAGCAACTGCCCAGCCTGCAAATCCATGAGTTCGCCGATGATATTGACTCGGGCAATTTCCAGGTCATATAGGCGGCGGTGATCACTGAGTTTCGGTTGGAACTCTCCGGTTTCGGCATCCACTAAGTAGCCACTGAATGAATCAGCATCGCGCCTAAAGAGGGTGTTGGAGAGGCTCACGTCTCCCCAGAAGAAGTTCAAAAGATGCAGCCGTACGAGCAGCACCGCGATGGAGTCAATCAGCCGTGTCGCCGTTTCCTCCCGCATCGCTTGGGAAAACACCGCGCGATAGGGCAGAGAGAACTCCAAATGTTCAGTCACCAGCGCCGCGGTGAGCTCCTCTCCTTGAGCATCTTTTCGCCCGGTAATCACCGCCAAAGGCCGCACGGCTTGGGCACCCAGGCGCCCCAGATCGCGCAGCATTTTGTACTCGTGGTAGGCAGAGCGATGCCCAATTTCCTTAATGGCTATTACTCGCCCCGGGAGATTGACAAAGCGCACTTCGTGGCGCGAAATGCCGCGGGGCAGAGCCGCCAACAAATCCTCGGGCCATGCTGCAAGAGGCAAATCCCAAGGCAGAGTGAGCAGCGCGGGTGCTAAAGCCCCGGAGGTGATCTGCATCGATGGCTGTTCCATAAAGCTTCGCAATCCTTCCGGGGCTAAACGCGGTAGCACCTATTCGGGCAAACGCTCGCCCGTTGCCTTCGAGAAGAAGTGGCTGCCACCCTCGCGCACGCGGACATACACGGTGGAGCCGACCTTCGGGGCCGTGTGAGGAGCAGTGCGAACGATAATCTGGTTGCTCGGTGCATCGTCGGGGTTGGCGTCGGTACCAGAGCCAAGCGACCCGCCGCCTTCCAGCGTGCCGTACATGTAGGCATCGGAGCCAAGTTCTTCCACCAAGGTCAATTGAATCGGCAGATGGCCGGCACCGGGGGCGTCGACAAGCTCCAAAGCCTCGGGACGGAAACCAATCACGATCTGGCCCTGATCCTCGGGGCGCACAGCCTTCAAGGTGGCGGTGGACAGCGGGATGCGCGCGTTGCCCAACACGGCCTCGTGTCCTTCAATATTGAAGGTGCCCAAGTTCATGGCGGGGGAGCCGATGAAACCGGCGACGAATTCATTGGCGGGGCGGTCGTAGAGCTCGCGCGGGGTGCCGACCTGCTGCAGCACACCGAACTTCAGCACAGCGATGCGGTCGCCCATGGTGAGCGCCTCAGTTTGATCGTGGGTGACGTACACGGTGGTCACGCCAAGCTCTCGCTGCAGCGAAGCGATCTGTGTGCGGGTTTGCACACGCAGTTTCGCATCGAGGTTGGAAAGCGGCTCGTCCATGAGGAAGACCTGGGGTTTACGCACAATCGCGCGGCCCATCGCCACACGCTGGCGCTGACCGCCCGAAAGGGCCTTTGGCTTGCGGTCGAGGAAATCGGTGAGGTCAAGCGTGCGCGCTGCTTCTTCCACGCGCTGGTCGATCTCCTCCTTGGAGCGACCGTCGATTTTAAGAGCGAAGCCCATGTTCTCACGCACGGTCATGTGCGGGTAGAGCGCATAGTTCTGGAAGACCATGGCGATGTCGCGGTCCTTTGGTGCGACGTTGGTGACGTCGCGATCGCCGATCAGGATTCGCCCCTCATTAACGTCCTCGAGGCCCGCGAGCATGCGCAGGGTGGTGGACTTGCCGCAACCGGAAGGGCCGACGAGAACGAGGAACTCGCCGTCTGTAATTTCTAGGTCGAACTTATCCACCGATGGCTTCGAGGCGCCGGGGTAGATACGGGTGGCTTTTTCAAACGTGACTGACGCCATGAGGCGCTCCTAACTTCATTGGCAGGTACGTGCCAAACGATCCGAGTGAAGAAAATGTGATATGTGCCGAGCTCTAGCTTTTCGACGACTTCCGTCACATTACTCCTTCACGGAGGGAAATGAGAACGTGAAGCCTCAACCTCAGAAAATCTGCCACCTTCATCCCAGCTTCACTCAAGCAGCGACGTTCACTTCTTAGGATTGCTTTGGATGAGGTGGTAGAGTGACTTCGTCTAACCACTGTGAAACCGCCATATCCCAAGCGCATACACCCGTAAGCGTGGAAGATAAGGCCCATAAAACAATGTGAACTCGTCCTCTGTGTTTTCTGCACAGAATGCGAGCCCAGGAGGCTAAGTGTCCGCCATTTTTCAGGCATTCCGGGACGCGGATCTGCGGAAGAAGATTCTGGTCAGCATCGCGTTGATCGTGCTGTATCGCATCGGCGCGCAAATCCCATCGCCCGGCGTGGACTACGCAACGATCAGCGGCCGTTTGCGCGACCTCACCGCTGACTCATCCAGCGTCTACTCGTTGATCAACCTGTTCTCCGGCGGCGCTCTGCTGCAGCTATCGATCTTCGCCATCGGCGTCATGCCATACATTACTGCATCGATCATCGTGCAGTTGCTGACCGTGGTGATCCCTAAGTTCGAGGAACTGAAAAAAGAGGGGCAGTCTGGTCAAGCGAAGATGGACCAGTACACCCGGTACCTCACGCTCGCTCTGGCGCTTCTGCAGTCCGCTGGCATCGTTGCGCTGGCCGACCGGCAGCAGCTTCTTGGATCTGGTATTGATGTGCTGGTGTCGGATCGTAACGTGTGGACGCTCGTGGTGTTGGTGACCACCATGACCGCCGGCGCCATGCTTGTGATGTGGCTCGGTGAGATCATCACCGAACGCGGCGTGGGCAACGGTATGTCCCTGCTCATTTTCGCTGGTATCGCTACCCGCTTGCCTTCGGACGGCGCCAACATTTTGAAGAGCTCCGGCGGCGTTGTTTTCGGCGTTGTGCTCGCAGCAGTGATCCTGCTGGTGATCGGTGTGGTCTTCGTTGAGCAGGGGCAGCGCCGTATCCCAGTGCAGTACGCAAAGCGCATGGTTGGACGCCGCCAGTACGGTGGCTCTTCTACCTATCTGCCCTTGAAGGTGAACCAGGCCGGTGTGATCCCGGTGATCTTCGCCTCATCCTTGATCTACATGCCGGTGCTGATCACCCAGATCATCAACTCTGGCAAGACCGAGCCTTCCGACGGTTGGTGGCAGCGTAACGTGATCGCGCATCTCCAGCAGCCCAGCTCCTGGCAGTACATTCTGTTGTACTTCGTGCTCATCATCTTCTTCTCCTACTTCTACGTTTCGGTGCAGTATGACCCGAACGAGCAAGCAGAAAATATGAAGAAATACGGTGGCTTCATCCCCGGAATCCGCCCGGGGCGCCCCACAGCCGAGTACCTTGGATATGTGATGAACCGTTTGCTGTTCGTTGGTGCGCTTTACCTCGGCTTCATCGCGGTCCTTCCTAATATCGCGTTGGATCTCGGTGTGAGTGGTGGTGGCGCCACCGGCGCAACGCCGTTCGGTGGTACGGCAATCCTAATTATGGTTTCCGTTGCCCTGACCACCGTGAAGCAGATCGAATCACAACTTTTGCAAAGCAACTACGAAGGATTGTTGAAATAATGCGTCTCGTTCTCCTCGGCCCTCCCGGTGCTGGCAAAGGCACCCAAGCAGTGATCTTGAGCGAAAAGCTTGGCATTCCTCACATCTCTACCGGCGACCTTTTCCGCGCCAACATCGGCGAAGGTACCGACCTCGGTAAAGAGGCTCAGGAATACATTGACGCCGGCAAGCTGGTGCCCACTGAGCTCACTGCTCGCATGGTGAAGGCACGTCTGCAAGAAGATGACGCCAAGGACGGCTTCCTCCTTGACGGTTTCCCACGCACCGTGGAACAGGCCGACATTCTCAACGGTTTCTTGGAGGAATTCGGCACCAAGCTCGACGGTGTGATCAACTACCAGGTTTCCGAAGACGTAGTGGTTGAGCGCATGCTCGGCCGCGGTCGCGCAGACGACAATGAAGACACCATCCGCACCCGCCTGGAGGTATATCGCTCCGAGACGGCTCCGCTGATCGACTACTACGGTGATCAGATCATTAACATCACCGCAGAAGGCACGGTTGAAGACATCAACGCTCGCACGCTTGAGGCATTGCAACACTAAGACGTGCCATCGTTGACACCGAGGTAAGGCTCCATGCTGACCTCGGTGTTTTGCGTATTGCACCAACATTAGAAGGACCGAAATGGCATTTAGGAAAAAACACAAAGCTATTGCTGCGAAAACACTGGCCGAACTCGAAGCGATGGAAGCCGCCGGCAGAGTAGTGGGGGAGGCACTGCTTGCGGTGCGAAAGGCCGCCGAGCCAGGTATGAGCACCCTGGACCTTGATCGGATCGCCGAGGAAGTGATCCGATCTCATGGAGCAACCCCGACATTCTTGGGGTATCAGGGTTTCCCAGCGTCGGTGTGCGCTTCTGTAAATGAAGAAATCGTGCATGGTATTCCCAATAGCCGGAAAATTTTGCGCCCCGGTGATCTTGTGTCGATCGATTGCGGTGCCACTCTGGACGGATGGGTGGGTGACTCCGCCATCAGCTTTGGCATTGGCGAGCTCGAAGCAGATGTGGAGGCACTGAACAAAGCAACGGAATTTGTGCTCTATGAAGGCATGAAAGCCATGATTCCGGGCAATCGCCTCACCGACGTTTCGCACGCGCTTGAACAGGCTACTCGTACCGCCGAGCAACGATTCGGCGTAAGCCTAGGGATCGTGGACGGTTACGGTGGCCATGGAATTGGACGCACCATGCACGAGGATCCTTATTTGGAAAATGAAGGCAAGCCAGGCAAGGGGCCTCGGATCCAGGAAGGGTCGGTGCTCGCGATCGAACCGATGCTCACGCTCGGTTCCGTTGATTCCTACGTGTTGGAGGACGACTGGACGGTGGTGAGCGACGATGATTCTTGCGCTGCGCACTGGGAACACACCGTTGCTGCCACCGCTGATGGCCCGCGGATCTTGACGCCGCGAGCTGAATAGCGAGCGAAGTATTCACCATCCGTGCTACGTTTGGTGACCAAAAAGACAGCTCACCCCGGGCGTGAAATGCGGGGATCGGAAATGAAAGGGTCTATAGTAGCTGCCATGTCTTATAAGCCACGCCATGCAAAGCCTTCGAAGACGCGTCGCCGCGCCGCCGCCGTTCTTGGCACTGCGGCTACCAGCGCCGCGTTGATCGCGTCCCAGCAGCCCACCGCTTCCGCATTGGAACTTGCTCTGCCGAAGGTTCCCGGCCTGGATCAGGTAATCCAGTTGCCGGCAGGCGTTTCCCAGTCTTCCGCTGATCTGAACCAACAGATCAATGATCAGCTTGCCCAGTTCGGCAACGTCTCCCGTGATGCTGCTTGGCAGCTCCGCGATGCGTTGCGCACCCAGGCACAGGCTCTTCCTCCGCAGCTTCGCGAGCAGGCATTGATTGCCATTGATTCTACGGTTGAAGCCTTCTTCCCGGGTCTCATTGCCCAGCGCACGCAGCCGGCTCCGCAGCCGCGCGTTGTTGAGCCGGTTACGCCGAATAATCCTTGCCCTGCTTATGCCGACGCTTGCATTGATCTGGGCAAACAAGAGTCTTGGTTGCAAAAGGACGGCAAGATTACCTACGGTCCTGTGCCGATTTCTTCCGGCCGCGCAGGTTATGAGACGCCAAAGGGCAAGCATGTCGTGAACCGTAAGGTGAAAGACGAAGTCTCTCGCGAGTTCAACAACGCCCCTATGCCCAACGCGGTGTACTTCACCGATAACGGCATTGCGTTCCACGAGGGTGACCCGAATATCGCTTCTCACGGCTGCATCCACCTGCGTCATGACGATTCGGTGAAGTACTTCGATACACTCCAAAACGGCGACATCGTTTACGTCTTCTAAGCTTTTCGACGCCTCCCGCGCCCCATCCCTCCGAATGTGAGGGAGGGGGCGTTTGGCATTTTCGCAGCTTAAGTGTACTGTTGATCGTTGGTGTGCGTGCAGATGCGCGTGCGCTAGGTAAACAAACTAAACTTTGAACCCCTTGAGCTGGGCTTTTGTCCGGTTCCGGGTTCGCGAAAGTGGAGGCTATGGCTAAGGAAGGCGCAATCGAGGTTGAGGGTCGAATTATCGAACCCTTGCCCAACGCAATGTTCCGCGTCGAGCTCGATAATGGGCACAAGGTGCTTGCTCACATCAGTGGCAAAATGCGCCAGCACTACATCCGCATCCTTCCTGAGGATCGCGTGGTAGTAGAGCTTTCGCCCTACGACCTCAACCGTGGCCGAATCGTTTACCGCTACAAGTAAGCAAACTTTTCAGCCTTCATGCTCTCAAGCCCGCGATTTTCGTGGGTGATGGATACCTCCAGCGACGGTGGCTGGAGCCTCGCATACACCACATGCCCATCGTCCGGCACCGACCGGGCAAAGCGTATGTCCCGTGCGAGGGTGAGCATGGAGAAAACCATCGTAACAACCGGAAAGGTACTGCCACATGGCACGTCTAGCTGGAGTCGACCTCCCGCGCAATAAGCGCATGGAAGTCGCACTCACCTACATCTACGGCATCGGCCCCGCCCGTGCCGCCACTCTGCTCGAAGAGACCGGCATCTCCCCGGATCTGCGCACCGACAACTTGAGCGACGAGCAGCTTTCTGCTCTTCGTGACGTTATCGAAGCAAGCTGGAAGGTCGAAGGTGACCTCCGCCGCCAGGTGCAGGCTGATATTCGTCGCAAGATTGAGATTGGCTCCTACCAGGGCCTGCGCCACCGTCGTGGCCTGCCCGTTCGTGGTCAGCGCACCAAGACCAACGCTCGTACGCGTAAGGGTCCGAAGAAGACGATCGCCGGAAAGAAGAAGTAATTCATGCCTCCAAAAGCACGTAGTGGCGCACGCCGTACCGGCCGTCGCGTCGTAAAGAAGAATGTGGCCCAGGGCCACGCATACATCAAGTCCACCTTCAACAACACCATCGTGTCCATCACGGACCCCTCCGGTGCTGTGATCGCTTGGGCGTCCTCCGGCCACGTTGGCTTCAAGGGCTCCCGTAAGTCCACCCCGTTCGCTGCGCAGCTCGCTGCAGAAAACGCTGCCCGCAAGGCAATGGACCACGGCATGAAGAAGGTTGACGTGTTCGTCAAGGGCCCCGGTTCGGGCCGCGAAACCGCAATTCGTTCTCTGCAGGCTGCCGGCCTTGAGGTTTCGTCGATCACCGACGTCACCCCTCAGCCCTTCAATGGCTGCCGTCCACCGAAGCGTCGTCGCGTTTAAGAAAGGAAAGGTAACTTACTATGGCTCGTTATACCGGCCCTGTAACCCGTAAGTCCCGCCGCCTCCGCGTCGACCTCGTCGGCGGAGACATGGCGTTCGAGCGTCGTCCCTACCCTCCGGGGCAGGCTGGGCGCGCCCGCATCAAAGAGTCTGAGTACCTCCTGCAGCTCCAGGAGAAGCAGAAGGCTCGTTTTACCTACGGCGTGCTGGAAAAGCAGTTCCGTCGTTACTACGCAGAAGCTAACCGCCTGCCCGGCAAGACCGGTGACAACCTGGTTATCCTGCTCGAGTCCCGCCTGGACAACGTCGTGTACCGCGCAGGTCTCGCGCGCACCCGCCGTCAGGCTCGCCAGCTCGTGTCCCACGGGCACTTCCTGGTGAACGGTAAGAAGGTCAACGTTCCTTCCTTCCGTGTCTCCCAGTACGACATCATCGATGTGCGCGAAAAGTCGCAGAAGATGGTGTGGTTCGAAGAGGCTCAGGAGAACCTGGTCGACGCAGTCGTTCCTGCATGGCTGCAGGTTGTGCCTGCTACCCTGCGCATCCTCGTGCACCAGCTGCCCGAGCGCGCTCAGATCGACGTGCCGCTGCAAGAGCAGCTCATCGTCGAGCTTTACTCGAAGTAATAGCGCCGTGTGGCGTGCAAGCGCCACAGCTTTACTTCAACTCGAAATTCCTTTCCGTCCACAGACGTCAAATAGCGGTCGTCACCTCAAGGAGAGTCCTCTTCATGCTCATTTCTCAACGCCCTACTCTCACCGAAGAGTATGTGGATTCCGCTCGTTCGCGCTTCATCATTGAGCCGCTCGAGCCGGGCTTCGGCTACACCCTCGGCAACTCGCTGCGTCGCACCCTGCTGTCCTCCATTCCTGGTGCTGCTGTCACCAGCGTGAAGATCGACGGCGTGCTGCACGAGTTCACCACCATTAACGGTGTCAAGGAAGATGTCTCTGACATCATCCTGAACATCAAGGGTCTGGTGCTGTCTTCCGACTCCGATGAGCCGGTCGTCATGTACCTGCGCGCCGAAGGCCCGGGCGAGGTAACCGCTGGCACCATTGAGCCGCCCGCCGGTGTTGAGATCCACAATCCTGATCTTCACATCGCTTCCCTCAATGAGCAGGGCAGCCTTGAAATCGAGATGATTGTTGAGCGTGGCCGCGGCTACGTCCCCGCGACCCTGTACTCAGGTTCCGCTGAAATCGGCCGTATCCCGGTGGATCAGATTTACTCGCCAGTGCTGAAGGTGAGCTACAAAGTGGAAGCTACTCGTGTTGAGCAGCGCACCGACTTTGACAAGCTCATCATCGACGTAGAGACCAAGAACTCCATGGCTCCCCGCGACGCCCTGGCGTCGGCAGGCAAGACTCTGGTTGAGCTCTTTGGCCTTGCTCGCGAGCTCAACACCGCCGCGGAGGGTATCGAGATCGGCCCCTCCCCACAGGAGACCGAGTACATTGCCGCCTACAGCACCCCGATCGAGGACCTGAACTTCTCCGTTCGGTCCTACAACTGCCTGAAGCGCCAGGACATCCACACCGTCGGTGAACTCGCAGAGTGCACCGAGTCGGATTTGCTGGACATCCGCAACTTCGGCCAGAAGTCGATCAACGAGGTCAAGATCAAGCTTTCCGGTTTGGGACTGACCTTGAAGGACGCTCCTGAGGACTTCGATCCCACGCAGCTCGAGGGCTACGACGCCGCCACCGGCGACTACGTGGACACGGATCCGGAAGATTCCGAGTAAAAGCCCCCGGCCGATCAACGTCGGCCACTAGCGCTCACATCACCCGTAAACGAGGAGAACACTATGCCTACCCCTAAGAAGGGCGCCCGCCTCGGCGGTTCCGCGAGCCACCAGAAGCACATTCTGTCCAACCTCGCGGCACAGCTGTTTGAGCACGGTGCCATCAAGACCACCGATGCCAAGGCAAAAATGCTGCGTCCCTACGCAGAGAAGCTGATCACCAAGGCTAAGTCCGGCACCATCGCCGACCGCCGCAACGTGCTGAAGTTCGTCAACAACAAGGACGTTGTCAAGCACCTCTTTGACAACCTCGCACCTCAATTCGAGGGCCGCGAAGGCGGTTATACCCGCATCGTGAAGCTCGAGAACCGCAAGGGCGACAACGCTCCCATGAGCCAGATCTCCCTGGTGCTTGAAGAAACCGTCTCCAACGAGGCCACCCGTGCAGCACGCGCAGCGGCCTCCAAGGAAGCCGAAGCTAAGGAAGAAGCTCCCGCAGAGGAGACTAAGGCCGAGGAAAACACCGAGGTTACTGAAGCAGAAGCAACCGAAGCTCAGGCTGAGGAAGCAGAAGAGTAGTAATTCCTTCGCATAAAAGCAGGGTCGGGGTCAGCGATGACTCCGACCCCTTTTTGTATTCTTGAGCTACACATAAGTGCAACAAGGGATAATCTCATGAAAAAGCTTCGCAGCGCATCGATGATGCTCTTTGCCGCAACCATCTTGCTGTGGCTAGGCCAGATCATCACCATGTTCATGTGGGACGGCGTATACCAGGCCAGCACCATGTACATATCAGACTTGGGCGCACGAGAATGCCAGGTGCTTTCCGAAGCAACCATGCCTCGCGTAGTCTGCAGCCCAGGTCACGTCTTTTACATCATCGGTATGGTCTCGGCGGGATTCCTGCTGCTTGGTGCCGCAACCCTGCTGCGCAGCGTAGGGGTGGATAGACGAGGTGCGGCATCGAAGCGCGCCCCAATCAAAGGAGTAATCACCAACGCTTTCGCCTTGGCTCTTATGGGCATAGCGTTTGTTCTCAACGGCATGGTGGATGTGAATGATGGCGAAGTACTGCACCAGGTGCTCTTCGCCGGCGGGTGCATTGCACTGTGGGTGCTCATGGCACGCAACGCGTGGGCTGGAATAAAGTATCAGCCTTTGCTCAATGAGCCTTCGGTACCGTTGTTGAACAAGGCACAGAGCATCATTACGCTGCTATTTTTGCTTGCGTCCATCGCGGGCTACCTACTATTTATCTTGAGTCCGCCGCCGTCAAGCTACGGGCTGTTCCAGCACATCGCGATCGATAGCGGTGCGCTATGGATGCTCATGTTCGCGACGGTACTGCGCACGAAGGCGAAGGCGGAGCTGTGATTCGACTCCGACTTGACCTCGCATACGACGGCAGTAATTTCCACGGATGGGCGAGGCAAGGCAACCAGGATATCCGCACGGTGCAAAAAGTCGTGGAAGATAACCTTTCGCTCATCTTGCGTCATCCCATCGAGTTGAGTGTCGCAGGGCGTACAGACGCGGGAGTCCATGCCACGGGGCAGGTGGCGCACTTCGATATTCCTGAAGAGGCACTTCAAACCCGAAGCATCAACGGTGATCCTCGTCGGCTGGTGCGTCGACTAGCAAGACTCATGCCAGAAGACGTGCGCATTCATGCATGTGAGCGCGCACCCGAAGGATTCGACGCCCGCTTCTCCGCACTCGCGAGGCATTATCGCTACCGGATCACCACTCACCCGCGCGGAGCGCTACCTACCCGCACCACTGACACCGCAACGTGGGCGAAGCCCGTAGATGCGCAACGAATGAACGATGCGGCTCAGGCGCTGATCGGCCTGCATGACTTCGCTGCCTTCTGCAAACACCGCGAGGGCGCCACCACCATTCGTGAACTGCAGGTGTTCACTTGGCACGACATTTCCACCCCGGAGGAGCCGCAGCTCTACGAGGCGAGGGTGCAAGCCGATGCCTTCTGCTGGTCCATGGTGCGCTCGCTGGTCGGCGCGTGCCTCGTGGTGGGGGAGGGGCGCCGTAGCGATGACTTCACGGCCAAGCTCTTAGATGAATCGCGGCGTTCTAACAACGTCCCCGTCGCTCCAGCAAAGGGGCTCAGCCTCGTGCAGGTGGACTATCCCGCGGACGAAGAACTTGCCGCACGCGCAGCGCAAACGAGGGCGATCCGAGAGATATAGGAAATTCGGGAACCTCCGCAACGGTTTTTGCGTCCAATTCCTAAAGAGAGGACTCAAAAACGAGGAGGAACCATGCGCCAACTCCCGGTGCGCCCCACTACCAAGGCTCAGGTATCAGGATTCAAATTTCTGCAACGGCGATTGGAGTTGGGCTTAGCGCTTGGCGACGAACGCATGCTCCACGATCCACTAGGCAGAAGGCGCAAAGCGTTTCAGGTTGGAGTGGCGATCAGTGTATTGATGTGCGTTGGGGCGAGCGCCCTCGCGTGGCTCAAGCCAGAACCCGATCCCGGTGACGCGCCGATCATCAAAGCGGCGAGTGGACAGTTATTGGTGCGCCGCGGGGAAGTGTTGCATCCGGTGAGCAATCTGGCCTCTGCCCGCTTGATCGTAGGAGAAGCAGCGCAGCCCGTGAGGGCAGGCGAACAGGCGCTTTCTGAGGCGAAGTTTGGTGCTCAGGTTGGCATCAGCGACGCGCCAGGTTTGCTCAACGAGACTCAAGTTGAAGAAGCGCCTTGGAGCGTGTGCACCCATCAGAGCGAGGACATTCCGGATAGCAGCGCTCCGCGTGTACCCGGCAGCGTAGACGAAGTAGTGCTTGGGCATCAAGCCTTGCCGGCGCTTGGCAAAGAGCAGGGAGTACTGGCTGAAGCTGGCCAAAGTGAGTGGATCATCCGCAGCGATGAGCGTTTCCAATTACCACCGGCGGACACTCCAGAGGGGCGCGCTCTGCGCAGGCATATGAACATCGACTTTTCCACGCCGCGGTGGCGTGTACCGGCAGACGTGTTAAGTGCCATTCCCGAGGTAGCTCCGTTGGGACGTTGGGAAGGCGAAGTGCTGCGCACCGAGCAGTCAGCGTGGTTGAGCCTGCCGCAGGGCATTGTGCCGATCAGCGAGACACAGCGCGATATCCTGTTGGATTTGGGTAATCCTGAGGTTCAGCTTGGCCGCACTGAATTGACTCAACGTGCCGATGCCGGTGTTCGCCTCGACATCCCCAAGCGCGCCTTGGAATGGATCGATCCTGCTCAACACCCAATCTGCGTGATTGCTCGCAAAGAGAGCGGGGATTTCCATGTGTACGTCGCCGCAGCGCCTCAGCAAGCAAAGATTACGCAGGGCGCGATGGCGTTATCGGGAGTATCGATCGCAACTCATGCGGTCAGTCAGGCTCGAGCACTAGGTGTTCATACTGCGAATGGTACTCACGTGATTGGCGAGTCGGGGCGGCGACACCGGATCAGTGAAGATCACTACCCTTTCCTCGGATTGCCCAATCCAGTGGATATTCCCTGGGTTATGTTGCGCCTGCTGCCAGAAGGAAGCGAGCTTTCGCCTGAACATGCCGCGAATCCTTTAGTGGCAGAAGATAAGAGTTAGCTGGGAGCTTTCCTCAGGGGAGTGTGGTTGAGTCGCCCGAACGCTAGACTGGGCGGAGTTAGAAGTGAACGTCCCTGGTTGGAAAATCAGGTTGAAGAAGCTATAGCACCGAAAATCAGTTGCGGTGATTGGTGGCTCAAGGAGGCGATGCTCAAGCATGGGATCGATGCGTGACGCAGTAGCCGAAAAAGTAGAGCGACTCGAACGCAACCACGAAATGCTCAAGCAGCGTCGCTATGGATTTCTGGTTCGGCCGTTAGTACTCGGTCTCGGCGGACTGGTGGTCATCCTCGGGCTGATCACCATTCCTTTCCCTGGGCCGGGTTGGCTCACTGTTTTCATCGGTGTGGGCATTTTGTCATTAGAGGTGCACTGGGCGCAGCGGCTGTTGGGGTGGGGAGTGAACTCCTACGATCGCTTCAGCACGTGGTATCAACCGCAACCGAAGAAAGTGCGCTATTCACTCATCTCGGGCACCATTGTGGCCGCGTGGATTACGGTGCTGGGGCTGACCTGGGTTGGTTGGAAGCTCGGAATGATTCCAGCTCTCGATGAGGTCATGGCAACGTTTGGCTAGCCACGGCGCGGGCCAAAAATCACACAAGACAACAAAATCGCTCCGGATCCCAGCAGTACCCACAACAGGTGCCCTCTGGCAGGCGATCCGTGAGGCCGGTCAGCTTGAATATGCGCTTCGCGGTGCGTCGCCGCCGTGTGTTGGAAGCTAATCGCGGTGTCGGGATGAATTGTCCCGGTGTTTGGATCAACGCTGTTCCACAGCAACTCCCGGATCTCGCCAGGGGTTGCCTCTGGGTATCGTTGACGCAGGAGCGCAACGGTCCCGCTGACCACCGGCGCAGCAAAGCTCGTACCCTCAAATGCTTCTACGTTGTGGTGTTGGTCGAGACCACCAACAAGACCCGGGCCACGGGGATTCAGAGCAGCAGCAACGTGTCCGGGCGCACTCAACTTCTCACCGAGGGCAGGCATGGAATAGTCGGCGAGCTGGCGCGGGTTTACTAATGCACCAACGCCCAACACTGTGGGCATGGCAGCGGGCAATACTTTCGCTTGTGCGTCACAGGTGCCGCCGGCGTTGCCTGCTGCAGCCACCACAACAACACCTTCCGCTTCGGCGCGTGCAAGCACCTGCTCTAGGGGCGTTAAATCGAGTTCTGCATCGGCGGGCACGCACGCGGCCAAGGAAATGTTTATGACGTCAACTTTGTGGTCGATCGCCCGTTGAATGGCGTCAACCAGTGTGGATAAACTGCCGGTGGTGTCGTCTTGCTGATCTTGACCTTCGTTGTGTTGACGAATCCCTAGTATGCGAGCACCCGGTGCCACGCCAACAACACCATCGCCTTGGTCGCGTGCGCCGATGATTCCGGCGACGATGGTGCCGTGCGCCTGGCAATCCCCAGCCTCGTTATCCTCGTGGAGTAACAGGCGAGGATGAGGCTCAACCCCGGTATCGATGACAGCAACGGTAACCCCGGCACCATCGGCAAAACGATGGGCTGGGCGGTAAGTATCTGCCTGCATCGCTTGGGCACGAATCGCTGCATCACTCGCCCCCAAGGTGGCGGGGCACTGCTGTGCCACGGCCGAGGGAGCCAATATTTGGGTTCCGCCCGCAAACATCAGCGTCAGGGCCGTCAGTGCGGAGAGCCTGAGGTGCTTCATCCTGCGTACCCGCGCAGCATGCCAAACAGTCCGAGAACCTGCAGCGTCAATGGCACCGCGAGGCATACGCTCGCTGTCTCGAACCTTTCGAGCCACACCACCGTCGTGGGCGATAGAGCCCGCAGCCGATTGCTCCAAGCAGGAGCCAGTGCTGCTGCGCCGCACATTATCCCAGCAAGCACGAGTACCGCCCAGTGCCCGCTGTTGGCACCGGCGATGGCGAGGGAAAGCAAAGCTGCCATACCAACCAGCCATGTGCACCACACCGTGGTGGGGGACTGGTGGCGATGTGCATGCAAGATCATCGCCAAACTCACCGCCGCGCCTAAACATGCGGTACTGATCGGGTGTGCGTTGAAGGCAATCGCCGGAGAGGAACTCAGCGCCAACCATGCGAAGGCCGGTACACAAAAACTGAGTATGCCCAAGTGAATGCCGTCGAAGAACACTCTCGCTGCTTGTGCCTGAGCCTGCAGCACGTCGGGGGCTGTGTCCTGGTCTTCGGTGGCGAGGTCTTCGCCAGCGGTGGGGACGTGTGGCACGCTCAATCCGCCAAGTTTCGCGGCCAACAATGGTGCGGTAATGCCCAACACGACGGCAGCTAGTGTTCCCAGCGCGCTTGCTCCAACCCACCAGCCGTGCGGGGCGCTTTCGTAGCGTTGATACATCCAACCTGCCGGAGTTCCTGCCATGAACAGCAGCAGCACTGTTGCGCACGCGGTGATGCTCCTGCGCATGACAGGCGTTACGTGCCATCCTTGTTTGGCTTCCAAGGTGGTGGCGGGGGAACGTCGACAAGCAATAAACCAGCACAACAGCACTGCAATGAACCCAGAGCACACCCCCGCCAGAACACCGAGGACCGCGTCATGAGCGCGTCCTCCAGTAACCACAATCGCGGAGGAGAAAGCAACGAAGGCCACGATCATTGGCAATAGCAGCGCATTCGGGGCAAAAACGTATGCAGCCAGCAACATTAGCCCGGCAATACCTAGCGAAGCAGCTAGAGGCAAAGGCGTGGGGCTGAGCAGCAACAATGCGCAGCAGCCGATGGCTCCGCTGAAACTCGCCGCCAACGCAGTCCACCGAACCGCCGTCAGGTGACCACCAAGCGCCGAGACTGCCTCAGCAGAATCACGCAGCACCGGCACGGGCGTTGGGCGTCTGGGGCGAAGCATCACAATCGAGCCGTGCTCCAGATCGGTTTGTGCGATGGCAATGTTGGTGTCGAGCTCCACGCCCGCGGCGGTGGTCATCTGCCACGGCACGCTGATCGAAGGTGCATGAGCCAGTTCCAACACCTCAGCGAGCACCTCATGAAGGCTCGCCGAATTAGGAATTGACATGTCGATGGCGCGGGCGGAATCCTCGCTGCGTCCGGAATGGATGCGAAAATGTAGCCGAATATCTTGGTCGACAACATTCATAGACAATCGTCCCCCTCTAACAAAGCTGATTGTTGCGTGAGCTTGCCGCGATCCCCAATCGCGCCTTTGGGCCTAGCCCTTTTGCTCCCCACAATCTTCACCTATGCTGAGGTTCGTGTCCACCGCTAAGCGGTTCGGCGCAAAAAGTTGGCGCGTACGGGGGTGCGCGCCGAAGGGGAATTGTTTTTGAGGGGGATCCAATGGGGAACACAAAACTGCTGGCAAAAAAGCTTTTCGACGCCCCACCGCCAGCACAGCACTCAACGCAAACCAACTGGGACGTTGATGAGCACCACCACTCACAGCCACCCGAACTCCCTACCGGTGAGCTCAAAGCCCAACCGGTGCCAAAGGCGCCAAAACCAGAACCTGTTCCACTGACCAGGCTGCTCATGCCGGTGATCATGGTGCTAGTGATGGGCGCGATGGTGGCGTTCATGGTGTTATCGGGGAGCAAACTCAACCCGATGACCATGATGTTTCCGCTGTTCATGATGGTGTCCATGGTCGCAATGTTTCAGCCAAAAGCGGCCGATGAGGTCAATGAGACGCGCCGGGGATACCTCCGGCACTTGATGCTGCTGCGCGATCAGGCCATCGGTAATGCGCAGCGCCAACGCGAATACGAAACTTCGCTGCATCCAGCCGGTGATTCCCTCACGCCGCTGCTTGAGCATGGTGAACTGTGGCAGCGAGGATCAGATGAACCACTGTTTTCTGCAGTCCGCATCGGGCTGGGACGCACGCCGCTGTGCACTCCTATAAAGGTGGAAGATCCAGGTGCTTCAGAGGAATTGGATCCAGTGTGCGCGATTGCACTTCGCCGCGTGGTGCGCTCGGTGGGGACAGTGGCATCCATGCCCGTGGTGCTGCAATTGCAGGCGTTTCGCGCGGTGACCATAGTGGGCGAGGATGCCGCCGCGATGCTGCGTTCCATCGTGTGTCAACTGGCATTTCACCACCGTCCGGGCGTGATCCACGTTGAGGTTGAGGCTTCGCTGCGCCAGGACGAACAGTGGCAGTGGACCAAGTGGCTTCCGCATACCACCTCTGAAGGCGCTTTCAATGTTGTGCTTGTCGACGCCACCCGTTGCCCAGTCGAAATTGCACGCAACACCGCCGATGAACGCACAGTGATATTGGCATATTTTGAGGGCGACCTGGCCGGAGCCGAGCACAACGAGATGGTGGCGATGGCAGAAGATGAGGGAGTGGTGCTGCGAAGCCAGGAGCAGCGCGTTGCGGTATTCAGCGAGGTGGGTGAAGAAGACCTCGGTGAGGCGGATCTGCTGAGTGTCCAAGGTGCTGCTCATTTTGCACGCCAATTAGCGGCTTTTGGGCAGGAGCAGGAGATCCGACAGGATGAACGCCGCCCACTGCAGGGGATGTCCCCGGTTGTGGAAGAGATTGAACGTCGGTGGGTGGCGCGCGGAAAACGACGGCTCGCGGTGCCGATTGGTAAACGAGCCGACGGTGCAGCGTTGGTGCTGGACTTAAAAGAGTCTGCACACGGAGGCATGGGGCCGCATGGATTGTGCGTGGGCGCTACCGGCAGCGGCAAGTCGGAGCTGCTGCGAACGCTGGTGGTTTCACTGGCGGCGGAGCATGACCCTGACACATTAAATTTCGTGTTGGTGGACTTCAAGGGTGGCGCAACCTTCTTGGGTTTAGAGCGCCTGCCCCACACTTCAGCGGTGATCACTAACCTCGCGGAAGAGGCGGTGCTGGTGGAGCGTATGCACGATGCTATTGCCGGAGAAATGCATCGCAGGCAGGAATTGCTGCGTTCAGCCGGCAATTTTGCCAATGTTGGTGAATACCTCAAGGCTCGGGAAACTCGCCCTGACCTAGAGCCCATGCCCGCGTTGGTGATTGTGCTTGACGAGTTCTCTGAATTGCTTGGCCAGCACCCGGACTTCGCTGATCTCTTCGTTGCTGTGGGACGTTTGGGCAGGTCGCTCCATATGCACCTGTTGCTTGCGTCGCAGCGTCTCGAGGAAGGCAAGTTGAGAGGCCTAGATTCCCACCTGAGCTACCGAATTGGGTTAAAAACTTTTTCTTCCGCTGAATCGAGGCAGGTACTCGGCGTGCCAGATGCCTACGAGCTGCCGAACAACCCAGGCGCGGGTTTGTTAAAAACTGCCGACGGTGAGCTGGTGCGCTTTCACACCGACTACGTTTCCGGTTCGCTCATGGTCGCCTCAACACAGTCGCAAGAGGGGCGTCGGGCGCGGGCATGGTTCGGGTGGGACGAACAAGCGCTTACGCTCCAAAAAGATCCGCAGGGCCGCACCTTCCTGGGCGCCACGGTTGATGCCGCCATCGAGGTCGCTGAACTTCGCGGACAGCGCGCACGCAGCATTTGGCTGCCACCGCTTCCGGATGCGGTGCCATTGGCCGAACTTGAGCACAGTGGTGCTGCCTTGCACGCGAGTATTGGCTTGATTGATCGCCCCTTTGAGCAGCGCCAGGATCCACTGGTGTTGAACTTCGAGGGACAGCGAGGACACCTCGCAATCTGTGGTGGACCGCAGTCTGGTAAGACCACTGCGTTGAAGAGCACTGTATTGGCACTAGCGCACACCCACAGCCCGGATGCCGCGCGTTTTTACGTGCTTGACCTGGCGGGAAGGGATCTAGCCTCACTGGTGCGCTTGCCGCATGTATCAGCCGTGGTCCACCGCGACGAAGCTGAAAAAGTTGCGCGAGTGGTGGACGAAGTCACCGGCTTGATCGATACACCTGAGCAGCGCCACACCTTCTTGATCGTGGATGGTTGGCACGTGTTGAGGGCGGAGTTTGAAGAGCATTTGGAGGCCCTGAACCGTATCGCTGCTGATGGTCTAGCGGCGCGCGTGCACCTTATTGTGAGTACTCCCCGGTGGACGGCACTACGCCCGGCAGTGCGTGATCTGATCGCTCAGCGCCTTGAACTCAAACTCGGTGAGTCGCTGGATTCGCTGATTGATCGCAAGGCACAAGAACGTCTGCCAGATTCGCCAGGCATTGGTCTCAGTGGCGAGAAGGAACTCATGCGTATCGCGTGTAGCAGCCAGCAAGACATTGGCCATATCTTGCAGCAACACAGCAACACCACGCCAGTTCCAGCGCTCAAGCTGTTGCCAGAAAGCATCACGGTGACGGAACTTCAGGGCGAAGCACCGCTCAAGATCGGCATCGGCGGGGCTCGGTTGCAGACGGTGGCGTGGGATGCCGATACCCAACCGCACTTGCTGTGCCTTGGCGGGCAGGCTTCCGGTAAGAGCACCCTGCTGGCGTGTTTGCTTCAGCAGATTGCAGCACTCGGACCGGAACAGGCCCGAATCGTTTTGCTGGATCACCGTCGAAGCCACCTCGGCACCGTGCCAGAAGACATGTTGGCGGGCTATGCCGGATCCAAACAAGCATCCCAACAATTGCTGCGCGACGCACTCATCACGCTCCAACAACGCCTACCGGGACCCGACATTAGCCCTCAAGCTCTGCGCGCGCGCAGTTGGTGGGACGGACCCGAAATCTTCCTGGTCATTGACGATCTTGATCTCATTGACGCAGCAGTACTCCAGCCCTTGCTCGAAGTAATGGCGCATGCCCGGGATATTGGACTCCATCTGGTGGTCGCACGAAAAATTGGTGGCGCGATGCGGGCACTGTTCCAGCCCTTCCTTTCAGAGCTCAAGGATCAACACCCCGTGGTGGTGATGCTGTCTGGCGAGCGCGATGACGGCCCGCTGTTTGGTGTACGGCCAGAGCCGCGAATCCCCGGGCGAGGTGTGCTGATTGAGCGGGGCGCGCAGCAAGGCATGGTGCAGATTGCCCAGGCGGGGCAGTCATGACCCAACTGGAAATCAGCGTGCTGGATACCTGCACCATATTCGAAGGGCCAGACACTCTCTTCCGCTACGACCTACCGGGAACGGGCATAGTTGAAGGATGGGCCACGGAGGCGGTGGTACAGCAAGCGGAGGAGCTTCTGGGGACGTGGGAAGCCGGTGAAGTGGCGCTCAGCGGGGAATCCCAAGCCGTGGAGATACTCACAGCTGCACTTGAAAGCGCTGGTGCACAGATGACACCCGAACCCAAGGTGCCTGATCCAATGCCCAAGGCGCGAAAACCGCTAGCTTTAAACCGGAGGACGGAGCCCAAAACGGCACCAGCGAAGAAACTGGTGTGGGCAAGCATTGCAGCCATTGCGATGCTCACCGGGGTCGTCTCTTGGCGCTGGCTCAGTGGTTCACCTACGGCGCAGGTAGAGACGCCGGAGATGGTAGCGGAGGGGTCGAAAAGCGAAGAAAGGACCACCCCGCCACTTAAACCTCTGCCACCGCCGCCGGTGGAGCCAAGCGTGCGCACCATGGAACTTGGCGGACTGCGCGTGGCGCTTCCGGTGGACTTCGGATTAGAGCAACGCGGTGAGGACGTGATGGCGAGGGGGAAAGATCCGCGACTTCGGGTGCTGCTTTCTTCGAGCAAGAGCGGGCACAGCATCGCGGGAACGCTGGCTTCAATTCAGGAGGATCCGTCCTTGGAGTTGCTGCAAGATGATGGCCAAGACGGGTCGCATCAAGTGGTGTACTTGGAGCGAGCCGAAGATGGTTCCCAAACGCGCTGGACGCAATGGGAACAAGGAGACAGCAACTTTTTTGTTGGTTGCCAAACCAAGGTGAAAGCCACACATGAGCAATTGGCGGTATGTGACCAGGCGGTGCAGAGCTTGGAGAAGTCGGGCGAAATTTTTTCCGGAACCCAGGGAACCTGACGCACCAAAACTGCGTCTAACAATAGTGAGTGGGAACAACACTCCGCCGATTTCAAGCAGGGGGCTTGGAAGGCGCAGCACACTGCGACAGCAGAAACAACAATAAGGGGGATATAGAGGTGACGAACGCGTTTCGCACTGAATCCGACGTCATGGTGAGCACCGCCGGACGTGTAGATGACACCAATAATGAGGTGCAGGGGGAACTCACCAGGCTGCGTGGCGTGGTTGATGCCGTGCGCGGATCCTGGGCGGGTAGTGCTCAGCACAGCTTCGATGGGCTGATGGAGCGCTGGAACACATCGGCACGCGACCTGCAGCAGGCGCTGCAGTCCATCGCCGACAACATCCGCTCCAATGCAGGATCCTTCGACCACACCGAAGCCGACAACGTCGCCGCCTTCAACGCCGTTGGCGGCCAGGGCCTGGCACTCTAAACCAAAGGGGGAAATATGGACATGATCAAGTACGGGTTCGGTGAAATCGAAGCCGCAGCGGGGGACATCCAATCCACGTCCGGGCGTATCAACGCGCTGCTGGAATCTCTGCGCGCACAAATCCAACCGATGGTGAGCACCTGGGAAGGCGAATCCGCCACCGCCTACCAGCAGGCCCAGGCGCAGTGGGATCGAGCAGCCGCTGAGCTCAACACGATCCTTTCCACCATCGCCAACACTGTCCGCCAGGGCAACGAGCGCATGAGCGAGGTGAACCGTTTGGCAGCAGCTTCTTGGGGCTAGAAAGCTTTTCGACGCCCCGCGCTCATCAACCACCAGGCCCCGTTGAATGGCAACGAATGCGAGGCCTGCTGCGTTGATTGGCGCCACACAACCCTCCATAACGAACGCGCAACCTGGGCGGGTTGCGCGTTTCGTGTCTCGATAGTCTTGGCTGCTCTAAGGGCTCAAAAGTTTCCTGAGGGCAGCCTTGTTAGTGGGTTTATCTGTGGCTCGGTTCTTAAGTACATCACTGATTTTTAGATATAAGGTTTGGTGATCACGGTAGAAGCATCTTTCTTTTGCAGATTCGCTCGACTTGATAGTGTTGTCCAGCCACTTGACGCCATTATCGCCGAAGAGCGAACCTCGGAATACAACGATGGCGTTTCTCTCCTCAGCCGTTTCCATGAAGGTGCGCACGTACTCCAAAATGGGCCGTTGAGAAGGCAAGAAACACCCGAAATCTGCATTTTGGTCTGAGACGTTGAGCTCGAAATCTTCGGAATGCAGCAACTTTTTTAGGTTCGCACCAGTTTTAGACGCGTAGGGATGCAATTCGACTTGTGCTACCAAGTCTGAGGTTGATGTCTCCCTCTCTTCATCTGGAAAGAGAGATCGCAGATATGTTTCGTCTCGGGGCGCGCCAAAGTAGGTGGTGTGCCAGTTGTATTCTCCCGAGGTCCACTCTTCGGGATCCTGTGGAAATAGTTCTCCCCCGCCCCAAAAGCTGGCACCATCGCCATGGCAATTTAATGGAGGGCAGAAGGCAAAGTCCGGGCTCCTGCCGTCCATAGACCAAGGGACTAAGACTTCTTCGCCTCTGATGTGTCGCAGCAGCTTTTCTTGTTCTTGTTTCCATTGCTCTCGTGCTAGTTTGCGAACACGTTGCGCCTTCTCATCAGTGCTATCGCTTGGATCAAAGCCTAACCGTTTTCCGAGTTGATTCCGCAGCCTGCCAGGTGTCGAACCCAGCAAATCAGAGAAGGGGCGACCCATGACCCAGTCGGAGTACTCATGAAAACCAGGGTTCATGCTCACTACTAACAAGCGAGGGGCAGAGAGATCCCCCATGAAGGGTTGCGGAACCGCCGGGTAGAGCGGAAGCCCCGTTGCATCATCGGCTTGGAACTCTTTGATCTTCTTTCCTTCATAACCGTTCACCCAGGAACGAAGCCTTGCTAGGCACTTGTCCTTAGGATCAGTTTCGTTCTTTAAGAATGCAACATCTTGGGGGTGTATAAAGGTGTCCGGCGTCAATTCAGTTTGTTTGAACTTGTCACTCTCGTCTAGGAAGAAACCTAGGTTCTCTCCTTTCAGAAAACCCTTTTCGTGGTTCTGTGCATCCTTTTCGTTATCCACCGAGCCTTCGCGATTCTCTTGGTCATCCTCGGAACCCGTGCGCCAAAACTTCGTTACCCTATTTGCTGCCGTGCCTACGGGATCGGTGTTGTCCTTCTCATTGATAGTCATACCTATTAATCAACCCCCAAATTCGGTCCCAAGACAACCGCCCAAACGGGTTTGGACTGAACCTGACACCCATAGCCGGATCCTGAGACGCCCCCAACGCGCACCTGGATCCGGGCAGATCGCCTTTCCCGTCATGATCGCCACCAACGCTGCCACGCAGCCGTCGAAAAGCTAAAAGCCCCTAAGCAATTTTGGCTGTTCAGCCCTCATGGGGTAGGGTAGAGCGCCTGTGTGGAGTGCGCCTTTTTGGGGCGCGCAGCAGGTCACCTCGGGTCTCCACCGGCCGCCGTGTGTGATCTTCCATTCGATACTTTTGGCTGGCAGTTCTAGACAGACTTAAAGGAGTCATTCAGTGTCTACTTACCACCCGAAGAGCGGTGACATCACCCGCAAGTGGTACGTCGTTGACGCGACTGACGTTGTGCTTGGTCGTCTTGCAACCCACGTAGCTGATCTGCTGCGCGGTAAGGGCAAGCCCCAGTTCGCACCTAACGTTGATTGCGGCGACCACGTGATCGTCATTAACGCTGACAAGGTTCACGTTTCCTCCAACAAGCGCGAGCGTGAGATGCGCTACCGCCACTCCGGTTACCCGGGTGGTTTGAAGAGCATGACCCTTGGTCGTTCGCTCGACCTGCATCCCGAGCGCGTTATCGAGGAATCCGTGCGTGGCATGATGCCGCACAACCGTCTTTCCCGTGCTGCTGTGAAGAAGCTGCATGTGTTCGCCGGTTCCGAGCATCCCTACGCAGGCCAGAAGCCCGAAACCTACGAGATCAAGCAGGTGTCCCAGTGAGCGAACAGAACGTAACCGAAAACTTCGAAGCCGACGCAGCCGACATCGCCGCTGCTACCGCTGCTTCTGAGGAGTTCACCAACACCATTGGTGACGTCGTTGCACCCGAGGCAGAGGCCGAGCAGACCGAAGCTGCTCCGCTGCACGAAGGCCCCATCCAGACCGTTGGTCGTCGTAAGCGCGCCATCGTGCGTGTTCGCATGGTTGAAGGCTCCGGCCAGTTCACCTGCAACGGCCGCACTCTGGAGGAGTACTTCCCCAACAAGCTGCACCAGCAGTTGATCAAGGCGCCTTTGGCCCTGATCGACCGCGAGGGTCAGTTCGACATCGTGGCAAACCTCACCGGTGGCGGCCCTACCGGCCAGGCTGGCGCATTCCGCCTCGCCATTGCCCGTGCACTGAACCTGTACAACCCGGCTGATCGTGCCGCCCTGAAGAAGGCCGGCTTCCTCACCCGTGACGCTCGTGCCGTCGAGCGTAAGAAGGCTGGTCTGCACAAGGCACGTCGTGCCCCGCAGTACTCCAAGCGTTAAGCTTGCGCCTCAAGGTTTACAGCGCCACTTTCATCCTGGTACACCAGGTTGGGGGTGGCGCTTCGCTTATCTCGTCTGCTTTGCGCTTTTCGACGACCCCGCCCCCCAACTTAGACGTGAGCAACACCGCCACAAGCAGGCAATCAAAAGCGCCAAGTCCACGGCAGGAGCCTGTTAGGATAACCTGGTTCCCTTCATTGCCTTTCACCACGTATCGCAGTTGTGGTCGGCCGATTCCCCCGGGATTGGCAACGCCGAATCCTTCTCCTGCGCGCACCGGTGGAGGAGCTGAAAACTACCAATGCGAGCGCGAGCAATGGCCACACTTTCACATAACGGACAGGTCCCCGGTACCCGGCGGTTCGGACGATTCCGCCGTCCCCGCCTCCCCATGACGGTGGAACCCCAGGACCTCGGCGGCCGACCCATTGGCAAGAAGATCCGCCGCGTGCCGGGCATCGATGGTCTGCGTGGCATCGCGGTGCTATCGGTAGTGATCTACCACTTTGCCAAGCCGATCTTGCCGGGCGGTTACCTAGGCGTGGACGTGTTCTTCGTGCTCTCCGGCTTTCTCATCACCTCCTTGCTTTTGCGCGAGTACGCGGCAACGCTACGCATCAGTTTGAAAGACTTCTGGATTCGCCGCCTGCGCCGAATCCTGCCCGCAGCCACGATGGTGTTGCTCATAGTGGTGCCCATTGCCCGCTGGTTTGGGGGCAACTTGGCCGTGGGCATTGACAAACAATTCTGGGGGTCGCTCTTCTTTGTCAATAACTGGGTGCAAATCGCCAACGGCAACACCTACTTTGGCCAAGACCAAGTACAGATCTTTGCCCACTATTGGTCGCTGGCAGTAGAGGAGCAGTTCTACATCATCTTCCCGCCACTGGTGGTTGGCCTACTGTGGCTCATCCGCTACAGAGGATTGAAAATCCGACCAGTGTTCGGCGCGGTCTTTGTCATGCTCGCGCTGCTGAGCGCCTGGCGAATGGTGGCGCTCTTTGTCCCGGGTGAAGATCCAACCCGGGTCTACTACGGCACTGATACCCACGCGTTCGGGTTGCTCATCGGGGCGACCTTGGCAACGCTTCTGACCTCAACGAACGCTCGAGCGCACGATTCCTGGCCAATGCCGACGCGAAATTCGAGAAGATCCATCGGTTTTTTCGGCCTGCTGGCTTTCATCGCTCTAATGTGGCTCATGGTGACGATGGGCGATGACCTCGCTGTCACCTACCGTGGCGGATTGTTGGGGGCAAGCCTGCTCACGGCAGTAGTGCTGGGCACTGTAGTCTTCGAGGCCGGGCCAATTTCCACGCTTATGCGTACTCTGCCACTGCGCTGGCTTGGAGAACGCTCCTTTTCGCTCTACCTGTGGCACTGGCCGGTCATCCAGCTCTTGCACCACTGGTTTCCGGAAAAGTCGTGGCAGCTTTTGGCGCTCTTTGCCCTGAGCCTCTCGCTACCGGTATCCGCGTGGTCCTATCGTCACATCGAAACGCCGATTCGTCGCGGCGGATATGTTAAGGCGGCGCGTCGACAAGCCAAAACTTTGGTTTCACCTGATCTCAACCCCGTGCGGGCTTGGATCAGCACCATCGCCGCCGTGCTGGTGATCCCCGTAGCTGCCACCGCTGCGTTGGCCACGGCCCCTGATAAAACGGACATTGAGCAATTCCTCAATTCCGCGGCCGCGAAAAAGGATGCACCCGCGCAAGCTGCAGACACAGCACCGCCCAAGCCGGTGCGCGAAATGCCGAAGGGGGAGCAGATCTCGGCGATAGGTGATTCCGTCATGCTCGCCAGCTCGGACGGTTTGAGGGCAAAATTCCCGGGTATCTATGTCGACGGTGAAGTCTCCCGAGCACTCGTCACAGGCAAAGGCATCCTGCAATACATGATCGATAACGGAACCCTGGACCGTTTTGTTGTCCTGGGCTTTGGCACCAACTCCCAGGTTGATGATGAACTCATGGACGAAGTAATGGACGTCCTTGGGCCGGATCGTGTTGTGGTGATTACCGACCCTTATGGCGACCGCCCCTGGATTCCATATTCGAGGGAAGCCATCCTTGCCGCGGCCAAACGCTACGACAATCTCTATGTGGCTCCCTGGTGTCAGGCGGCAGCCACTGATCCCCTGGTGCTACGCGACGACGGGATCCACCCCACTGTCGAGGGCGCAAGCGTATATGCCGACACCATCTATGACGCTTTCCTGCAGTGGAAAAAAGACGATAAGAAGATCCCCGCCCAGTGCGGTGCCTAACGTTGGTTGCTGCTTTGGCCGCACCGCTTCGACGGGGGCTGCGAGGGCCTGAAGTGGGAAAATGTAAAGGTGCTGCTGAGCTGCAGAAACCTTAGGCAATCGGAGGATTCGGGGGTGTGCGGGCATAATAAAAGCCATGACTCGACTTTTCGGAACTGATGGTGTTCGCGGCCTTGCCAACAAAGTACTCACCGCCCAACTCGCCCTGCGCTTAGGTGCTGCTGCGGCCGAAGTGCTCACGCGCGATAACCGCAGTGGCAGCAGAAGGCCGGTGGCAGTCATTGGCCGCGATCCCCGAGTTTCCGGCGAGATGCTCGCCGCGGCCCTGGCCGCTGGCATGTCGAGCCGCGGCGTTGATGTCCTGCGCGTTGGCGTGCTGCCCACGCCAGCGGTTGCCTACCTCACCGATTTCTACGGCGCGGACATGGGCGTAATGATTTCCGCGAGCCACAACCCAATGCCGGACAATGGCATCAAGTTCTTCTCCAAAGGCGGCCACAAACTTCCAGACCATGTGGAGGACGAAATTGAGCAAGTGATGGAAGATCTTGCAGATTCCGGCCCCACCGGCCACGGTGTTGGCCGCGTCATTGAGGAAGCCACCGACGCCCGCGAGCACTACCTCAAGCACCTGAAGTCAGCCATGCCGCAGGACCTCGACGGGATCACCGTGGTGGTGGACTGTGCCAACGGAGCTGCCAGCGAAGTTGCTCCGATGGCCTATGAGGCCGCTGGTGCCAAAGTAGTCGCCATCCACAACAAGCCCAACGCCTACAACATCAACGACAATTGCGGTTCTACCCACATTGACCAGGTACGTCAGGCAGTGCTGGAACACGGGGCGGATCTTGGCCTCGCTCACGACGGCGACGCCGATCGCTGCCTCGCAGTCGACGCTGAGGGAACGATCGTCGATGGTGATCAGATTATGGCGATTTTAGCCCTGGCTATGCAGGACAATGGAGAGCTGCGAAAGAACACGCTCGTTGCCACCGTCATGAGCAACCTCGGTTTGCACATCGCTATGCGCGAGGCTGGCATTAAGCTGCTCACCACCAAAGTGGGGGATCGTTACGTGCTTGAACAGATCAACGAGGGCGGGTTCAGCCTCGGCGGCGAGCAGTCTGGCCACATTGTCATGCCCGATTTTGGCACCACCGGCGACGGCACGCTCACTGGCCTTGCCATTATGTCGCGCATGGCGCACACCGGCGTGTCCCTTAAGTCTCTGGCCGGCGCGATGAAGGTGCTGCCGCAGGTGCTCATCAACGTCCCGGTTTCTGATAAGTCGCGTATCCAGTCGCACCCTGAAGTGGTGGCGGCGATGGAGTTCGCAAACGATGAGCTCGGCGATACTGGCCGCGTCCTGCTTCGCCCCTCCGGCACCGAAGAATTGTTCCGCGTCATGGTGGAGGCCGAGGCAGAAGAAAAGGCGCGGCGCATCGCAGGTGCGTTGGCGGCGGTAGTTTCCAAAGTTTAGGGAACCGCTCAGTGGTTTTTTACGTCCAATAGTTGTAGAGCCGGTGTTTTCATCCAACCGGTCACAACAATTGTTGGGGGGAACAATGAACCACATGGCACTCGATGTTGCCGAAGCTTTAAACAAACTTCGCGCGCTGGAGTCCGAGGCTGCTCAGCAGCTCCAGCATCACCACGAGGGTGAGCCGACCCTAGCGCCGAGCGCATTTGGCCGCGATTTCCAAGCCAAAGGCCATGCATTAATCAAGCTCTTTGCCCGCTTGCACCGAGCCAATCTTGAGCGTTATCAGCACCTTGAGCGAGCCACGGGGCTCGCGCACGCTGAAGTCGATAACGCTCAGCAGGCCGAAGAACAGAATGCCGAAGTACTCAGGGGTGTGCGGTGAACATAGAGCTTTTCGACGCCGCCGTTGCACAACTGAAAGCCGCATCAAATGGCTTGTACCCGGGGCCAAAAACCTCGAGTGCAACTCTCAGTAATGCCTTTAACTCCACCGCAGGTCTGGATACCAGCATGATCGAGCAGGCCGCGAGCCAAGTGGGAGGGCGAAGTCACCCAGGCAAACTGCGTCCGATGGGGCCGCTGCTCGAAACCGTTCTGCGTGAATTTGCAGAGGCCGCCATCGGCGTTGGTTTGGAAAAGCTCCTGCGAGGCGTTGTACGTGGTCACGAGCGCAACGTTTGCGTTGGCCAAGCAACCGCCCGCGCAGGCAGCGTCATCAGCACGATCGATCAGGAGTCTGCGC
This sequence comes from Corynebacterium gerontici, assembly GCF_003813985.1. Classification (NCBI taxonomy): domain Bacteria; kingdom Bacillati; phylum Actinomycetota; class Actinomycetes; order Mycobacteriales; family Corynebacteriaceae; genus Corynebacterium; species Corynebacterium gerontici. Next base: position 1,856,515 of record NZ_CP033897.1, on the reverse strand, counting down.
TCACCTGTGACGCTGCCCTCGCCACGCTCAGTACCGCAATGCAGCCGCTGCTTGCAGCGATCATGGCAGCGAACCCGGTGCTCAACCCGATTGTCGGAACGACCGTTTTCCCAAGTTTGATCAAGACCGCCGGTGGTTTGATTGACGCCGCAGCCTCGCTCATCATGGGCACGTGCAGCGCCCGAGATCAGGCCATCAATGATTGCTTTGACACCCTCATCGGCGAGTGTGAGCAGGCGGCAACCGAACCGGAGGCATGCGTCAATCCCAGTGAAAGCCCACAAGCGCCCGAAGCACAGGCGCCGCCTCAGTCGTGCCCAACACAACCCCAGGCTGCTCCAGCATCTCAGGCAACACCGGTGCCCAAAGCCGATCCGGCACCGCCGACAACCCCAACTTCAGCGTCATCAGAGCCCAGGGCGATGGGATCACCGCCAGTGCAACCTGCAAGCCTGGGCTCAGCACTGCCCACGCCGCCACTTGGAGCGGAAGGCGTCAATGCCGCGCTTGGGGCAGTCGGGGAGTTCATTCAGAGCGCGGGCAAGGGGGTGGTGTCCGCAGCGCAAAGCGGGCTTGCACCCGCGATGACTCCACCTGCCATGAGCACACCAACCATGGCCGCGCCGCCGAATGGTCCAGGCATGTTCGGTGAGATCATTTCAGGGGGACTCACGCCCGATGTGGAGACGCAACAAAGTAGCAGCGGCTTTGGCATCAACATTGATATCAAGGCCGATATCGACATTGAGGCCTGCGGACAAGCCGCAGAGCAGTGCGCGCAGCAATCCAGCGCTGAGACTCCAGCGCCGCCGAAAGAAACTAAACCCGAACACATTGAACCTGAAGCGGCAGTGCCGCCCGAGGCACCAGCCGAACCAGCCCCGGCTCCTGAATCGCCGCCAACAATCGCTGCTGAGCCTGAGGCTCCGACGCCACCGGAAGCAGCAGCGCCCGAACCAGCAGCGCCTGAACCAGCAGCGCCACCCGCACCTGAGGTGGTGTGCGAGCCACAGCCTGAGGCGGCGCCACCCGCCGAACACGCCAAGAAAGCCGGAGGATGGTCATGAGTTACGAGGCCTACTTAGAGGAGTTCCGTAGGCAGACCGCTCAGCGGGTTGCCGAATTTGAAAGGGCGGTAAAGGCCGCCGAGGCTAGTGTGCAGCAAACGAAGAAACACCAGGTGAAGCACAACAAAAACGCTCCCCGGCGCCGTGGGCGCGTTCGGGGAGTGCTCAGAACTGCCTCGCAGTATTAAGGCTTGAAAGTTCCCATGTCTGCCTTGGCCTCAAGTGCTTCACCCGAGTAAACGTCGCTGTGCTTCAGTTCCGCTTCTGGATCTGAGAACACCGAGTACTTCTTTTCGTCAGCTAGTTGGTGCAGAAGGAAGCCGGTGGTCAAGCCGCGAACCTGCTCGCGCACCCGGGTTTTGATACCGCCGGTGCCGGTTGCGAGCTTGAACAAAATGTCCTCGCTGAGGACGTGGGCGCCACCCTTGATCATTTCGCGGTACACCACGTCGCCACCCCAGTTGTGGGCGATTTTGGCGGCGTTGCCGAAGTCAAAGATGGGCTCTTCGTTTGTGGAGATTACGAGGCCTGCAGCGCTCACTCGGGAGGCGACGTCCTCGGGCTTGGGGTGACTTTTCGCTGGGTACAGCGCTGCAACGGCGCGAAGGTTATCGCGCTGGGCTGCCGCAAGCACCGCCGCCGAGGCGCCCATTCCGTGGCCAACCAAGCCCAGGCGGCCGGGGGAGACGGTGATGTTGCCGGTTCCGAGTTTCACTCCGGTGAGGATTTGCAGTCCGCTTTCCAGGTCTGCTGCGAACCCGCGCGCGTCGGGGATCCACCCCGTCTCTGTGTTGGGGGCTACGACGGCGAAACCCCAACTAGCGAGGTGGCGCAATGTGCCGTGGTACTTTTCTATGTCTTTCTTCCAGTCGTGGGCGAACACCACTCCGGGAATGCCATTGCCTTCTGCGGGGGTGTAGACACGCCCGGGAAGGCCAGCGTATGCAAGGTCGCCAACGAGGACGCGGTGCGGGCCGCGCTTGGATACTTTGGAAAGTTGCTTGGACAGTTTTGTAGCCACGAAACCCAAGGATAGTGCATGTAACTTCAGAGTTGTGGCAGGGCTTCGTTGTGCCAAGACTTTCGTGGAAGATGGTGGCACAATGGTTCGCTATGAACTTGCTGGAATCGCGGATCAATTTGGACGCTATCGCCCACAACACGGCAACCTTGAAACGCCTTGTGGCTCCAGCGAAACTCATGTGCGTACTCAAGGCCGATGCTTACAATCACGGCGCTGTAGCCGTGGCCCCCGTCATGGAAGCTGCAGGAGCTGATGCCTTCGGTGTTGCCACCATGGAGGAGGCTCACGCATTGCTCGATGCGGGCGTGCAGGTGCCGATCACGTGTTGGTTATGGAGCCCAACCCAGGATCCCGCGGCTGTGTTGGATGCGGGGATAACGCTGGCGGTGGCGTCGAAAAGCCAAGCGGAGCGTGTCATTGCCCATGGGCGCGGCCGTGTAGTGATCAAAGTTGATACAGGAATGCACCGTTCGGGTCTCATCGAGGATGATTGGCACGAAGTGATGACGGATCTCCACAACAGCAATGTGGACGTGCAGGGATTAATGAGCCATTTTGCGCTTGCCGACGATCCCGCGCAACCGCTGACCGGCGCGCAAGTTCGCAAGTTTGAGCAGGCCATTGCGCTGGGCAGAAGCATTGGGCTTGAGCTTGCCTGCAACCATATTGCTAATTCACCGGCGGCGCTCAATATTCCCGAGGCCCGCTTTGACATGGTTCGCGCGGGACTATCATTGTTTGGCGAGGAACCGGTGGTGGGCGAAGATCATGGCCTGCAACCCGCCCTGCGATGGGTAGGAACGGTCACGATGACCAAGCCCGTGAGTAAGGGGGCCGGGGTGAGTTACGGACACACCTGGCACGCGCCGGAAGAAGGCGTGATAGCCGTGGTATCGGCGGGCTACGCCGATGGGCTACCAAGAAGCGCCCAGGGCCACCTGGAAGTGGCGATCAACGGGCAGCGCTACCCGCAGGTTGGTCGGGTCTGCATGGATCAGTTCCTGATTTACCTGGGAGATAATCCCAAAGACGTGCGTGCGGGGGAAGAAGTCGAAATCCTCGGCGGCCAAGCCACGGCCGTCAGCGAGCTTGCGGCGTCAATGGGCACGATCAATTACGAAGTGATGTGCATGCTGGGTGGGCGCACCCGCCGGGTGTATAGCGGCGGAGTAAAAGGAGAAAAATGATGATCGACGAGCAACACCGCAGTATTCGGTGCGAAACTGCCGCAGAAACCCAAGCGTGCGCGCAGCAATTGGCAAAGGAACTCGGTGCTGGTGACGTGGTGATCTTGGAAGGCCCACTAGGCGCCGGCAAAACAACCTTCACCCAAGGGCTCGCCCGGGGGCTTGACGTGCAAGGCCGTGTAACCTCGCCAACGTTTCAAATCGCCAGAGAACATCACCCCAACGGGGCTGGCCCAACGCTGATTCACGTCGATGCTTATCGCCTGCTAGAGGCAGGGGAGGATCCCCTCGACGCGCTTGAGTCCCTGGACCTCATCACCGAGATGGATCGAGCCGTCGTTGTTGCGGAATGGGGCGGCGGCATGATGGAACAGCTTGCAGAGAGCTACATTCACGTCATCATCGACCGCACCACGGCTGTTGATGAAACCCCCGAATCCGAGGCGCGGATCATCTCCTGGCGCCGGGTCGATGCAGCACGCTCAAGGGGCTAAGGGCGCAAGATGCCTTGAGGAAGGTCCGGCCCTTCGGCGTCGCAGTTAGGGTTTTTCTCACAAACGCAAAGGATTTCAGACACACTTTGCATCTGTAGCTTGAAGCCGGTGGCGAAAGGGCGCAACAATTGAAAGAAACATTCCCTAAGTACATACGAGCTGTGCGCGCAGTGCTCGAGCGATGCGAAGCTGCACCTGGTAGGGGGCCATCCACGCCAGGGGCGTTTCGGCGCAGCGTTTGATGACCTCGCGATGATTCCGTGGCGGCGTGGATTTCTTTACGACGCTGTCGAATCAGCATCGGCGGCAGTGTTGAACAGTTCCTGGGTACTGGAAATAATGAGGTATTGGTCGTGCTCGACTACTTGGCAACACAGCCGCTTTTGACACTGGTCTTGATCCTCGCGCTGGGTTTAGCGCTTGGGAAGATTAGGATCCTTGGCATTTCTCTTGGTGCCGCAGCCGTGCTCTTCGTGGCACTGGGATTGTCCACGCTGAATCCTGATCTGCAGCTTCCACCGCTGTTGTACCAGCTTGGGCTCGCACTATTTGTGTATGCCATTGGCTTGGAGGCCGGTGGGGATTTCTTTGCGCAATTCAAATCGCGAGGCTGGAAACTCAATGTCTTTCTTGCGTTGCTGTTAGTTTTCCTTAGCGGGGTTGCCATAGTAGTTGTGCGCGCGCTTGGTCTAGATCATGAGATCGGCGCCGGCATGTTTGCGGGCTCCCTAACATCGACTCCGGGTATGGCTGCGATGGTGAACATGCTGAATAGCAGCGATCCTGCCCAATCTTCGCAACCAGTGGTTGGTTACTCGCTGGCGTATCCCGGTGCGGTGATCGGTTCCATTGTGGTGGCCGCAGTAGGTGCCAAGCTGCTGAAGGTAAACCATCATCGGGATGCGAAATCTGAGGGCATGATTTTGGATCCGCTGATGTGGGAAGCGGTGCGTTTGCGTCCTGGTATCGACGGAACTGTTGGCGATCTTCGAGACATCACAGGCCAACAGATTATCGCCTCTCGTGTCATTCATGGCGATACTGATCATCAATTGGCGCTCAGCGAGCACCCGCTGGAAGAGGGCATGATCTTGGTGCTCAATGGTACTGCAGAAGCACTTGAGGCCGCCATTGATATATTGGGCGAAAAAGTGCATGTAACCCTCGACAGTAACTTCCTTAGGTATACCCGCGTTACTGTATCCAATAAGGCTGTCGTGGGGCGTACCATTGAAGAGCTGAACACCGCGTCGAAAGGCTTTCTCATTGTGCGCGCCAGGCGTGGCGACCGCGACGAGGTTCCTTTGCCAACAGATGTAGTGCACTACTCTGACAGGTTGCGTGTCGTTACCACGCATGATCGTCTACCTGAGGTTCGTAAGTTTTTGGGAGATTCGGAGCGTTCGCTTGCGGATGTAGACCTGCTGCCATTTTTTATCGGTCTTTTCTTAGGCTTGTTCATCGGCATTATCCCGATCCCGCTGCCCGGCGGTAATGTTCTGACGTTGGGTTTCGGCGGTGGTCCGATCGTAGCTGGCTTGGTGCTGGGCGCTTTGGAACGCACCAGCTCAGTACGTTGGCAAATCCCTTATCACGCCAATCGAACCATCAGCACTCTCGGTTTGAGCCTTTTCTTGGCCGGAGTGGGCACCAAAGCGGGAGTGGGGTTCCGCGACGCGTTGACAGACCCGTCCTCGTTCAAGGTGATAGGAGCAGGGCTCATCATCTCTCTGCTCAACGCGGTAATAAGCGCAGCCATTTGTATGCCTCTGCTTAAACTGAAATGGGATGAAGCGATGGGCGTTGCCGCAGGTATGACCACTAATCCTGCTGTAATCTCCTATATCAATGGTCAGAGTGGCACGGAGTTGGCTACTCGCGGCTACGCGACGGTATACCCGACGGCCATGATCGGCAAGATTATTGCCTGCCAGGTTGTGCTCATATTGCTGCTTTAGGTACACGCGTTACATGCCATCGCTCTATCCGTAGTAGCGTTTCTTACAGAGCATCACTGTGCTGCGCTGCCGCAGAATGAAAGGAATCCCACTATGAGCCTTCCCAAACCACTTAAGGCCTTGGCTGCCATTTTGATCGTCCTCTTCCTGCTGTTGGTCGCTGGCATGATTGTCGCGGCGAACCGCAACGCGGACACCCCGGTAGAGGGCAAGCGCCTGGAGTCAACGTTGTCGGACATGGAAAGCAAGAATATCTCCGCCGTGGGCCTTGCGATGGCAGATCTCTACGGCACCGAGTGGACCCAGGGCATCAGCATTTGCGCAGGCATGACTTTCGAGCAGATTGAAAAGGTCGGAGCCGATACCAACCTTTTCGTGCTGAAGGAGCGCAAGATCCCGGAAGACACGAACTACATTGTGCTGGCTGATCGCGAAGGCCAGTTTAAGGCCATTAAGTTGGATACCGCCAAGGTGGATCTATGCAGGTTCCCGGGTCGTCCCACCCGCGTTGATCCGATGAGCTTGGCCCCGTTCTTCCTCCAGGATCACACCTGGTACCTCGCAGGTTAAGCCATTGCTAGTTCTTGCTATTGATAGTGCGACCCCAACCTTGGTGTTGGGGTTAGTTCGTAATCAAGAGCTTCTCGCTCAGAAGCTTTTCGACGAACCACGTCGCCACAACGAGGTGCTCGTGCCCGCTGTTCAGGTGCTGTTGGAAGATCAAGGCCTCAGCTTCGCAGACCTCGATGGTGTGGTCGTGGGGTGTGGTCCTGGGCCTTTCACGGGGTTGCGCGTCGGCATGGTGAGCGCTATGGCGTTTGCCGATGCGCTGAACCTACCCATCGATGGCGTGAGCACCCACCAAGCTATGGCGCACGGCGTGGAAGGCGAAGTACTTGTGCTCAGCGACGCTCGGCGCAAAGAAGTGTATTTCACCTTGATCCGCAATGGCGAAGTGATTGATGGCCCCGGCGTGTGCAAGCCTGCAGAATTGCCATTTGATTCCGCATCGAAACTCATCGTGCCCGAGCATCTGATTGAACAACTGCCAGGTTCCTTACGCGGTGCACAGCATATGCCCTCTGCTCTGGGAGCCCGATCGTTGGTGGCGGTTGCTGATTTCAGCGCCCCCCAGCCGCCGGAGCCGCTGTATCTGCGCAGACCCGATGCCAAGGAGCCTGTGGTTCGTATTTCACCCGCGCTGGTGCACCCAGCGTCATGATTCGGGGACTCACAGGCGACGACGCTCCACGCCTCGCTGAGCTGGAGCTATTACTGTTTTCGGGGGACAACCCCTGGAGCGCCGCGGATTTTCGCGCCGAAATTTCGCAGCCTTATTGCATCTATCTGGGCATCGAGCACGAAGGTGCGCTGGTGGCGTACGCGGGACTGGCCAAGATGGGGCCTGCTACTGATCCAGAGTTTGAGATCCACACCATTGGCGTTGATCCGAAGATGCAGCGCCGAGGCTTCGCCCGTGTGCTCATGGAGCACCTGTGCGCTGAAGCTGACCGCTTTGCCGGGCCGATATTCCTGGAAGTTCGCACGGATAACGTGCCGGCGATCAATTTGTACGAGCGCTTTGGTTTTCAGACGATCGGTGTGAGAAAGCGCTACTATCAGCCCTCCGGTGCCGATGCTTTCACCATGGTGCGCCCCGCGCGCTTGCTGGAGCAGGCTCAACAACACGAAGGTGATGAACTGTGATCATTCTCGGAATTGAATCTTCCTGCGATGAAACTGGTGTGGGCGTGGTTCGTCTCCACCATGACGGCACCCTGGAGGTGCTCGCGAATGCTGTGGCCAGTTCGATGGAGGAGCACGCCCGTTTCGGTGGGGTGGTGCCCGAGATCGCCTCGCGCGCGCATTTGGAGCAAATGGTTCCGGTCATGCGCGCAGCGCTGGAAGAAGCGGGAGTAGAACGCCCCGATGCTGTTGCAGCTACTGTAGGGCCTGGCTTGGCGGGTGCGCTTCTCGTGGGGGCATCTGCAGCTAAGGCCTATGCAGCTGCCTGGAACGTGCCTTTTTATGGGGTGAACCACCTGGGCGGCCACGTTGCAGTTGCTCATTTGGATGGCGAGGAGCTTGGGCACAGTGTGGCGCTGCTCGTTTCGGGCGGACACACACAGTTGCTTGAAATTGATGCCGTGGGCAAGCCCATGCGCGAGCTTGGTGCCACGCTTGACGACGCCGCGGGCGAGGCCTACGACAAAGTCGCTCGCCTGCTTGGGCTCGGGTATCCGGGCGGGCCGGTGATTGATCGTATGGCGGCAAAAGGCAACCGTAAAGCCATTCATTTCCCCCGGGGGCTGATGCGTGCTGACGAAATGCGCGGCGAGCATCGCTTCGATTTCTCTTTCTCTGGGCTCAAAACCTCCGTGGCTCGCTACGTCGAAAACGCCGAGAGGGAAGGTTGCAGCGTTAATGTTGCTGACGTGTGCGCCAGCTTCCAAGAAGCGGTGTGCGACGTGCTGTCTGCGAAGGCAATTGCCGCGTGCAAGGAAACCGGTGCCAAGGTGTTGTTATTAGGCGGTGGGGTGGCAGCCAACGCCCGACTACGGAGTCTGCTGGCGGCGCGTTGCGCTTCCGCTGGCGTGCAGCTCAAGGTTCCCGAACTGCGATATTGCACGGATAATGGGGTGATGATTGCGGCCTTGGCTGCGGAACTGATTCACGCTGGTGCATCGCCTTCCTCGCTGACTGCGGGCACCAATACGGGCCTCGATGTGAGCCTCCCAATCGTGAGTTAGCTCAGAGCAATCACGCTTGAAGGGTTAGCACTTTAGCGGGTAGAGTGCCAAGAGGTTGTCTCAAACACACAGTTGTTCACCCGCGACGACGGCTGTGCTGGCACATGCAACCGGCGCACATCCGAAAATGCTTCATCAATGGAGGAAACATCGTGGCAAACGTCAATATCAAACCGCTGGAAGATCGTGTTCTTGTCAAGATCAGCGAAGCTGAGACCACCACTGCTTCTGGTCTGGTGATCCCGGATTCCGCCAAGGAGAAGCCACAGGAAGGCACCGTCGTTGCTGCTGGCCCCGGCCGTTTCGCCGACGATAAGCGCGTTCCTATGGACGTGCAAGAGGGCGACACCGTGGTGTTCTCCAAGTACGGTGGCACCGAACTGAAGTACAACGGCGAAGAATACTTGCTGCTCAACGCGCGCGACATCCTCGCGATCATCGAAAAGTAAAGGCCAACCATGGCAAAGCTGATTGCATTTGATCAAGAAGCTCGCGAAGGGCTGCTCAAAGGCGTCGATACCTTGGCAAATGCCGTCAAAGTGACGCTCGGGCCACGCGGACGCAATGTTGTGCTGGACAAGAGCTTCGGTAGCCCCACCGTCACCAACGATGGAGTGACCATCGCCCGTGAAATCGATGTGGAAGATCCCTTCGAGAATCTCGGCGCTCAACTGGTGAAGTCTGTGGCGGTCAAGACTAATGACATTGCTGGCGACGGCACCACCACCGCCACCCTTTTGGCGCAGGCGCTCATCACCGAAGGTCTGCGCAACGTGGCAGCGGGGGCGAACCCCATCGAGCTCAACCGCGGCATTCAGGCTGGTGCTGAAAAGGTCATCGACGAGCTTCTCGCGCGTGCGCAGGAAGTATCTTCGGCCGCCGATATCGCCAACGTTGCAACCGTGTCTTCCCGCGACACCGAGGTTGGCGATATGGTCGCGGCCGCAATGGAAAAGGTGGGCAAAGACGGCGTAGTGACTGTCGAGGAGTCCCAATCCATCGATTCCTACCTGGATGTCACCGAAGGCGTGTCCTTTGACAAAGGCTTCCTTTCGCCGTACTTCATCACGGATACGGATTCCCAGCAGGCAGTCCTGGACAATCCTGCGGTGTTGTTGGTGCGCAACAAGATTTCCTCCCTGCCGGATTTCCTTCCGCTGCTGGAGAAAGTTGTGGAATCCAACAAGCCACTGCTCATCGTCGCTGAGGACGTTGAAGGCGAGCCGCTGCAGACCCTCGTGGTGAACTCGATCCGTAAAACCATCAAGGCCGTGGCCGTCAAGGCACCGTACTTCGGTGAGCGCCGTAAGGCGTTCATGGATGACCTAGCTGTGGTGACTGCTGCAACTGTGGTGGATCCGGAAGTTGGCGTGACGCTCAACGAGGCCACCCCCGAGATTCTCGGTTCCGCTCGTCGCGTGACGGTGAGCAAGGACGAAACCATCATCGTCGATGGTGCCGGAACGGCAGAGGCTGTGGAACGCCGTCGCGAGCAGATTCGTCGTGAAATCGCCAACACCGATTCTTCTTGGGATCGCGAGAAGGCTGAAGAGCGCTTGGCCAAGCTTTCCGGTGGCGTGGCCGTCATCAAGGTTGGCGCTGCTACGGAAACTGAAGTGTCGGAGCGAAAGCTGCGCGTCGAAGATGCCATCAATGCCGCTCGCGCCGCTGCGCAAGAGGGCGTTATTGCTGGTGGCGGTTCCGTGCTGGTGCAGATTGCCGCAGAGCTTTCAAACTTTGCTGAAGATTTCGAAGGCGATGCCAAGGTTGGTGTGCTTGCGCTAGGCCGTGCCCTGGTTAAGCCCGCCTATTGGATTGCGGACAACGCCGGCAAGGACGGTGCCGTTATCGTTTCCCGCATCTCCGAGCTGCCGAATGGTGAAGGCTTCAATGCCGCCACCATGGAATACGGCAACCTCATCGAACAAGGCATCATCGATCCTGTAAAGGTTACGCACTCTGCGGTGGTCAACGCGACCTCCGTCGCTCGCATGGTGCTCACAACCGAAGCATCGGTCGTGGAAAAGCCTGCTGCCCCCGCGCCGCAGGCGGGTGGCCATCACCACCATCACTAGCGCGTTGCGTATTTGAAGGCCCGAGGATGGAGAATCCCCGGGCCTTCCTTCGTGTATCTACATGCGGACAGTTCTGAGGTAGCGCTGGCGTTCACCTTCAGTCATGCCACCCCAAATGCCGTAGATCTCACCCGCGTTCAGCGCGTGGTTGCGGCATTCAACAAGCACGGGACATTGCGCACATATTTCTTTGGCCTGGCGTTCCCGATTGGCGCGTGCCCGTCCACGTTCCCCTTCGGGGTGATAGAAAGTATCGGAAGGTACGTCTCGGCAGGCTCCTTCGAGCCGCCAATCCCATTGCACCGTGTATGGTCCAGGAAGAATGGTGGTGCTTGCCATTGCGTTACTGACTCCTCGTTTTCCTTCAACATGGCGTGGAGGTTTCCAACTGCAACCTCGCGCACCAGCATGCGTTCCCAAGGTGAACATCATGTGATGAATAGGTGGCGTTTAGGCGATGTTTCGAAGGACTTGCGATGAAGTTCAGGGTATGCCGGCCCATGCATTGGAGCATGAGCAGGGATGATTCCAATGCGCAGAGTTTGATTTACCCCCATGTATGAACCCAACACCTGGGCGTTGGGGAAAACCCTGCCAGAGGGATTAGAATTTTCAGAACAAACAATTGCGTCTGAATGCTGTTAAAGGAGCAAACGCGTGAGTGACCAGGACGAGCTCCAGCGATTAGTGCCGCTGGCTCAAGCTGGGAATCGCCACGCGCTTGAGAATGTAATTCAGATTTGTTATCCCGTTATCCTTCGCTATTGTCGTGCCCGGATGTCGGGTGGACGCCATCCTACTGCTGAGGACGTGGCGCAAGAAACCTGCCTCGCGTTGGCAAATTCCATTGAGCGTTACGTTGATCGTGGGCGACCCTTTATGGCGTTCGTGTACGGTATCGCCTCGAATAAAGTGGCGGATGCGATGCGCTACTACAAGCGGGATCTGTCCAATCCAACGGAGGACGTTCCCGACACTGAAATTGAGCACGAGTCGCCAGAGTATTTGACTATGGTGCAAGCTGGAAGTAACAGGATCTGTGATCTTCTCGATGTACTCAGTGACAAAGCTCGAGAAGTTGTAATTCTCAGAGTGTTTAATGGTTTCAGTGCAGACGAAACTGCTGCCATCCTCGGAAGTACCCCTGGTGCTGTCCGTGTTGCGCAGCATCGAGCCCTAGCAACGTTGAGAAAGGCTCTGGATCAGGAGCGTGGGAATGAATAAGCGGCAGCCGGATCAGGGAAACGTCACTCGCCGGCATCTTGAAATGCTGCGCGCAGATGACGAATTTCTGTCTGCGCTCGCACGGGGTGAGGATCCGAGCAACGGTGGAGATGAACTCGCACACCTGCTATTGCTCGCACGCCAAGACGTAATGAGTGATCTTCCTCCAGCCCCCACCCTGAGAGAACTTGGCTTCGCGGGTTTTTCTGAAGCGGTAACTGGTGAACTGCCAGTGGTGGATGCGGTGGAAGCGCGCTCCAGCCGGGGTGGCTATTTCGCATCGCGAGAAACCGAATATGCGGCGGCCGGAGAGCATCCCGTAGCCGAAGCGGAAAAGTCAAACGTTGTGGAGCTGCGCCCCCGTCGTAGCCGAGCCTTCCTGCATGGCTTGGTTGGCGCTGCCGCAGCGACCCTGGTGATCGCCGGCAGTGGGGTCGTCATTCACAACGCCGAACCGGGTTCCCCGCTGTACTCGCTGAACCAGCAGATCTTCGGTGGCCACGATGTGGAGGTGGTGCAGCTTGCATCCACGCTCCAAGAGGCGAATGAGCTCAAAGCTCGTGGAGACATTGAGGGCGCCAAGCAAAAATTGGCTGAGGCGCAGGCTCTGGTGAATCGCATGAAGCCACAGGGGCGTGAAAAGGGGCAGTCGTTGGTGAATAAAGCCTCAGCCAACATTGTCACCCCGGAGCCCGAGCAGAAGCCGTTGCCTGTTCCGACCACAACAGTGGCACCTCCACGAGACTTGCCAACCACTACGGAGACCCCGGCTGAGTCTTCGTCCAAGACGCCAAGCACCACTCAGGAGGTGCCCGTCGCGGAATCTCCAGAGCCTTCGCCGGAGGCTCCCGCTGAGGAAACTGCCCCGAGAACTCCTTCGCCAGTAGAGGAGACTTCCCAGGAGAAACCGGCCGAGGACAAAGGACCTAGCATTCCCCAGGCGATCAATGACGTGGTGCAGGGCATCTCCCCGGAGGCTGCCGGTTAATCTTCCGGCTGAAGCCACCCACGGTAGCTACAAAAAGAACGCCCGGATACGTGGTCCGGGCGTTTTCTTGTGGCCAAAATTATCGTCTGTTCATACCGTCGATGTAACCGAGGCAGTAGTCCCACGGCACGTAGGCGTTGGGATCCGGGTTCATGCTCGGTTCATGCGCTGGGCTGAGTTCTCCAGCGAGGGTGGCTTTCATGTTGTTAATCATGATGTCCCAGTCGTAGTAGTGCTCTTCCTGGCATTCTTCGCAGATTGCCAGAACACCGAGCACGCCGCGGGGCAATAGTGCGTCGCGGAATTGATAGACGAATCGCAGTTCTTGTTTGATCTGCTCGCGATCCTGATCGCTCAATGGAGGCAGTTGCTCTTCTTCGTCGTCGAAAAGCGAAGCAGGATCAAAGTCGTCGTCTGCGAAGGGATCTTTGGGCATTTGCCAATCGAAGCTCACCCAAGCCAGCCTAAATGGGGGCAACACCGAACTTCAAGTGCTGCGGCTGAGGAATGAAAGCTGCAGGAAAGTTCTTGAGTACTTAGCGTGGCTTTACACACGCGGTAGGCTAGATGCACCAGTGTGCAGACCGGCCTGTGCGAGAGATGATGGTGTGAGGAGATCTTTTCCATGACGAATACGCAAGTATCCACCGGCGGCGACGACCCAAATAAGGTCGCCTTGGTTGGTCTTACTTTTGACGATGTTTTGCTGCTTCCCGACGCTTCCGATGTGATCCCCAGCGAAGTGTCCACGGCCACGCAATTGACCCGCAATATCCGTTTGAATATCCCTATCATCTCGGCTGCCATGGATACCGTCACTGAGTCACGCATGGCCATCGCGATGGCGCGTGAGGGGGGCATGGGCATTTTGCACCGCAACCTCTCCGTTGAGGAGCAGGCGCAGCACGTTGAGGTGGTCAAGCGTTCGGAATCCGGCATGGTGACCGATCCGGTGACTTGCACCCCGGAGATGAGCATCGCTGAGGTGGATGCGCTGTGCGCCCGTTATCGCATCTCTGGCCTGCCGGTGGTGGATGAGGACGGCACGCTGCTTGGCATCTGCACCAACCGCGATATGCGTTTTGAGCGAGACTTCGAACGCAAGGTTTCCGAAGTAATGACGCGGATGCCGCTAGTGGTTGCCGAAGAAAGCGTGAGCAAGGAAAAAGCCCTTGAACTGCTGAGCCAGAACAAGGTTGAGAAACTGCCGATCGTCGATAAGCAAGGCAAGCTCACTGGCCTGATCACGGTGAAGGACTTTGTCAAGACGGAGCAACACCCAAACGCGTCCAAGGATGCATCTGGCCGCCTGCTGGTGGGCGCGGGCATCGGTGTTGGCGAGGAATCTTGGCAGCGTGCTGGTTCACTTGTCGACGCCGGCGTGGACGTCCTCGTCGTGGACTCCGCCCACGCACACTCTTCAGGGGTTCTGGACATGGTGTCGCGTGTGAAGAAGGAATTTGGTGATCGCGTTGATGTTATCGGCGGCAATCTCGCCACCCGCAGCGCGGCCAAGGCCATGATTGAGGCCGGCGCAGACGCGATCAAGGTGGGCATTGGCCCGGGTTCGATCTGCACGACCCGTGTGGTGGCGGGCGTTGGTGCGCCCCAGATCACCGCCATCATGGAGGCGTCCGTGCCTGCGCACGCAGCGGGCGTTCCGATCATTGCCGACGGTGGCATGCAATTCTCCGGTGATATTTCCAAGGCACTGGCTGCCGGCGCTTCATCGGTAATGCTGGGATCGATGCTGGCTGGTACGGCCGAAGCTCCCGGCGATATCGTCGTGGTGCAGGGCAAGCAGTACAAGCGCTACCGCGGTATGGGCTCCATGGGGGCAATGCAGGGTCGCGGTTTGTCTGGCGAAAAGCGCTCCTTCTCCAAGGACCGCTACTTCCAGGCGGACGTGAAGAGCGAAGATAAGCTCGTGCCCGAGGGCATCGAGGGTCGCGTGCCTTTCCGTGGATCGATCGAGGCAATCACCCACCAGCTCGTCGGTGGTCTACGTGCCTCAATGGGATACACGGGGTCGGCCACCATCGAGGATCTCCAAAAGGCAAAGTTCGTTCAGATCACCTCTGCTGGCCTGAAGGAATCGCACCCGCACCACATCCAGCAAACGGTCGAAGCACCGAATTACCGCTAACAAGGGAAGAGAACATCTATGCGTGAATACGTAGAAATCGGCCAAGGTCGTGAGGCACGTCGATCCTTCGACCTCGACCAGATCTCCCTGGTGCCGGCGCGACGCACCCGCTCATCAAAGGACGTGGACACCACCTGGAATATCGACGCCTACAGCTTCGACATCCCTTTCTTGTCGCATCCCACCGATGCATTGGCCTCGCCTGAATTTGTCATCGAAATGGACAAACAAGGCGGCATGGGTGTGCTGAACGCCGAAGGACTGCTCGCACGCCACGCGGACTTTGACGGCGCCATTGAGCAGGTGCTGAACGCTCGTGGAGATTGGCTGATGGATGAGCAGGGCGAAGCCATCCGCGTGCTTCAAGAGCTCCACCAGGCGCCACTGGATCAAGACCTGTTGGCCGAGCGGGTGGCGCAGGTACGAGATTCCGGTGCTACCGTCGCCGTGCGTGTGTCGCCCCAGCGCTGCCGCGAATTGGCGCCAGCTCTGATCAAGGCGGGCGTGGAGCTGCTCATCGTGCAAGGCACCATCATCTCCGCTGAGCACGTGGAGCAGGGTGGCGAGCCACTAAACCTCAAAGAGTTCATCGGCAGCGTTGATGTTCCCGTCATTGCCGGTGGCGTGAACGACTACACCACCGCGCTGCACCTGATGCGTGCCGGTGCCGTGGGCGTGATCGTTGGTGGCGGTTTCAACACCAACGATGAGGCGCTGGGAATCAGCACGCCGTTGGCCACGGCCATCCCCGATGTGGCTGCGGCCCGTCGTGATTACCTGGATGAAACCGGTGGACGCTATGTGCACGTGATTGCCGATGGTGATCTTCGCTTCTCCGGCCAGGCCGTGAAGGCCATCGCCTGCGGTGCAGACGCGGTGGTGCTGGGTGCCCCGCTATCGGCGGCCAGCGAGGCAGCGGCCAACGGAATGTATTGGCCTTCCGCTGCGGCGCACCCCCGCTTCCCCCGTGGAGAGATCAACGGCGGAGCAGAAGAGTCCGGCTCATTGGAAGTCATCCTGCACGGGCCGTCCACCAGCGTGTATGGTGAGCAAAACTTCGTTGGTGCCCTCAAGCGCGCAATGGCGAAGTGTGGATACACAGACCTGAAGAAGTTCCAGAAGGTCGACCTCACGGTGCGCTATTAGCACCAGGAAAAAGGCGCCCCGCGGGGCGCCTTTTGTTATGAACGCGCAGGTTGCGCTGCGGACAGTGCGGCACGGACCTCCGCCGCAGAAGTGGCAGCGTTGAGCGCATCGCGTACCGGCTGCTTCATCAAGGAGCGCGAGAGTTGCGCCAGCACCTTCAAATGCTGATTCCCCGCATTCGCCGCGGGCACGCCCAGCAGGAACACCAGATTCACCGGCTGATTATCTGGCGCATCCCATTCCAGCCCTTCCACCACTCTGGCAAAGGCAATGAATGGTTCTTGGACGGTGTCGTCTTTGAGGTGGGGGATAGCGATGCCATTGCCCACAGCAGTGCTGAATTTCGCTTCGCGCACCAAGGCTGCCTGAACCGCTGCAGCGACGTCCTCTATCTTCCCCGCGCACATCACGTCACTGGCGAGCAAGTGGATGGCGTCTTCCTTGCTGGCAACGAGGGTGTCGAGGATGACGGCGTCGTCGACAAGCAAATCCTCAATGCCCTGATCCTTTTGCACCTGCGGCGTGGTTGCGGCTGGCTCCGTGGATTGTTTACGCTGCAGCCCAATGAGCACCAGGGCGATGACGGCCGTGACAACAGCGCCAATGAGGATGGCGAGGAAGTAACCAAAAACGTTGTCCACCGCGCCGAGCACCGCCACGATCGGGCCGCCGTGCATCACATGATCTTGGACAGAGAAGACACCGCCGAGGCCGCCTGCCACCGCACCACCGATCACGTTGGCTGGAATGACCTGCAAAGGACGAGCCGCAGCGAATGGAATCGCGCCCTCAGTAATACCGAAGAAGCCCATGAACAGTGCCGCGATGCCGGATTCGGCTTCCTGTTTGGTGAACCATTTGCGGCGCAAGAGCGTGGCAAGCCCCATGCCAAGGGGAGGAGTGGCAATAGCGGCTGCCATCATGCCCATCGGGAAGGCATTACCGGAGCCGATGAGCCCACCCGAGAACAAAAAAGCCGTCTTATTCACGGGGCCACCCATGTCGAAGCCGGCCATTGCGCCCAGGATTGCGCCGAGCAGGATCACGCTGGAGCCTTGCATCCCCGCCAGCCAATCGGTGAGGAACTCAAATACTGCCGAAACCGGGGCGCCAACGATATAGATGAAGCCCAGGCCAACGATCAGGGTGGTGACAATGGGGATGATGATGATGGGCATGATCGGCTGGATATAGCGGTGCACGGGGATCTTCTTCAAGCCCAGTGCCACATAGCCCGCGGCAAAACCGGTGATGATGCCGCCGATGAACCCGGCACCGGCTTCCGAGTGGTACAGCGAACCTGTCACGGCAATATAGCCGCCGATCATGCCGGGGGCGAGACCGGGACGGTCGGCGATGGCCATAGCGATGTAGCCGGACAAGATCGGCACCATCAGCGTGAACGCCAGCCCACCCACAGCGGCGATGGTGGACCAGAAGGAGTCTTCCGGGATGACCAAGCCTTCCGCTGTGGGCTCGCCACCGAGGGACAGTGCGATAGCGATGAGCAAACCGCCGGTGACCACGAAGGGGATCATGTGTGAGACACCGTTCATGAGCGCCTTGTACACCACGCTGCCCGCGCTGCCTGCGGAAGATTCGCCTGATTCGCGTGCCTCGGCGTTGCCCGTGGAAGCGATGGGGGTTGCTCCCTCAGTTCTTTGGAGAAGCTCCTGTGGCCTGCGGATACCGTCGCTGACTGAGGAGACCACCGCTGGCAGCCCTTGGAATCTGCTGAGGTCAATCTGTTTATCAGCGGCCACGATGATGGCGTCCGCAGTGGCTATATCTTCCTCGGTGAAGGGGTGTTCAACGCCGACAGACCCGTGGGTTTCAATCCGGATGTCGTAGCCAAGAGCATCGGCTGCTTGCTGCAGGTTTTCCGCAGCCATGTAGGTGTGGGCGATGCCGGTTGGGCACGCTGTGATCGCAAGGATGCGTCGTTTTTGAGGCATAAAATTCCACTTTGCTGTAGAGGGAACAGTATTGCACCTCAGTGTAAATTGCCCTGGACTTTCTCAGAAGCGCGACTCGTGGTTCTCGGCGGTGATTGGCTATGTGATCTTGTGCGTGAGTGCAGTTGCAGGTGCAGTTCGAAGCTGGCGAGGCTCTGGGTTAGACTTCAAGCTGTGACACAGCAGACCCCACAACATCATGATCCGGTACTGGTGGTTGATTTCGGCGCCCAGTACGCCCAGCTCATCGCGCGTCGTGTGCGCGAGGCGAACCTGTATTCAGAGGTTGTGCCCCACACGATGTCTGCGGCGCAGATTCGCGAGAAGCACCCCGCAGCCCTCGTGCTCTCAGGCGGGCCGAGCTCCGTGTATGCCGATGGTGCGCCTTCGCTGGATCCTGAGCTGCTGGAATTGGGCATTCCCGTCTTCGGTATCTGCTACGGCTTCCAGGCCATGACCCACGCTTTGGGTGGCACCGTCGCCAATACCGGCAATCGCGAGTATGGCCGCACCGATATGCGGGTATGCGGCGGTGTACTGCACCAAGGCTTCGAGGACGAGCACAAGGTGTGGATGAGCCACGGCGACGCCGTTTCGAAGGCGCCCGAAGGCTTCAGCGTCACCGCCACCACTGAGGGGGCGCCGGTTGCTGCATTCGAGAACTTGGACAAGCGCATGGCTGGCGTGCAGTATCACCCCGAGGTACTGCACTCCCCGCACGGCCAGGAAGTGCTGACCCGCTTCCTCACCGAGGTAGCAGGCCTTGAGCAGAACTGGACGGCTGCGAATATCGCGGAAGAGCTTATCGACGCCGTGCGTGAGCAAGTTGGGCCCGAAGGGCGCGCAATCTGTGGTTTGTCCGGCGGCGTGGACTCCGCTGTGGCGGCAGCCCTGGTGCAGCGCGCCATCGGTGATCGTCTGACCTGTGTGTTCGTGGATCACGGCCTGCTGCGTGCCGGGGAACGTGAGCAAGTTCAGCAGGACTTCGTTGCCGCGACCGGTGCGAAGCTGGTGACGGTGGACGAGCGCGAAGCCTTCTTGGCAAAGCTGGCTGGCGTAAGCGAGCCCGAAGCGAAGCGCAAGGCGATTGGCGCGGAATTCATCCGCTCGTTCGAGCGAGCAGTTGCTGGCGTTCTTGAGTCCGCTCCCGAAGGGTCGACTGTGGACTTTTTGGTGCAGGGCACGCTGTACCCGGACGTTGTGGAATCGGGTGGGGGCTCTGGCACCGCGAACATCAAGAGCCACCACAACGTGGGCGGGCTTCCCGACGACGTGGAGTTCAAGCTGGTGGAGCCATTGCGCCTGCTGTTCAAGGACGAGGTTCGCGCGGTGGGGCGCGAACTTGGACTGCCCGAGGAAATTGTGAACCGCCAGCCCTTCCCAGGACCAGGCCTCGGCATCCGCATCATCGGTGAGGTGACCGAGGAGCGCCTGGAAACACTGCGCGCCGCCGATCTCATTGCTCGCACCGAACTCACCAACGCCGGTCTGGATTCGGAAATCTGGCAGTGCCCGGTGGTGCTGCTTGCCGACGTCCGCTCCGTGGGCGTTCAAGGCGACGGCCGCACCTACGGTCACCCCATCGTGCTGCGCCCAGTGTCCTCAGAGGACGCCATGACCGCCGACTGGACCCGCCTGCCTTACGAGGTGCTGGAGAAGATCTCCACACGCATCACCAACGAGGTTGCAGACGTCAACCGAGTGGTGCTCGATTGCACCTCCAAGCCCCCAGGAACCATCGAGTGGGAATAGCCCACGCATAGCCATGATGCCCTCTGCCATGCCGAAGATTCACAGCATGCAGGGGGCATCGCTGCAATGAATTACCCAATTACTAGCGATAGGAAGAAAACGAGATGAAAAACGTTCAACAATTCGCCGCTATGGGTGTGTGCTCGGCGTTGCTAGTGGCATGCGGCGGCACAGAGGAAGTCAGTGCGCCGCAGACCACCGCCACCCTCACAAGCACTACCAGCAGCCAGGCACCGGCAAGTTCCGAGGCTTCAAGTGCGCCGGAAACCAGCCCTGAAGAAAGCTCTGAGCCTGCACCGCAAGAAACTGAAGTGCCCAGCGGTGAAGTCACCGAAGTGGATCCCGCAGCCTATGCTCAGGGCGAGAATTACATCTTCGGCTATAACGTGGGTGGAGAAAAAGGTGAGTGCTTCATCAGCAACCGGGGCGTATCCTGTACCGGCAACGCCCCGGAAAACGCGCCGGAGATTCAGATGCCCCCGTTTGCGAGGCAACAGCCGAAGGCGATTGCTGCTGGCCCGCAGGGGCTCTACTACACCGTCTTTGAGGGTGTTCCGCCGGCGCAGGCTGAGTTGG
Source organism: Corynebacterium gerontici (assembly GCF_003813985.1). Taxonomy (NCBI): domain Bacteria; kingdom Bacillati; phylum Actinomycetota; class Actinomycetes; order Mycobacteriales; family Corynebacteriaceae; genus Corynebacterium; species Corynebacterium gerontici. The sequence goes on along the minus strand of NZ_CP033897.1, from coordinate 1,836,173 downwards.
CGGTGGGACAGAAGATTCAGGCGGGTGCGGGTTCCTGCGTAGCAGAAACCCCCGAGCTTTTGCGTTGTGAAGCTCAGGGGCATGCCTTCAGTATCCAGGCACCTAATCGCTTGATTGTTCCTGAAGGGGAACTCACCCCAGTGTACGAGGTGCAGTAGCGATCTTCTTTGGGGCGTCCGGCTGGTTGTTATGACTGGCCGGGCTCTTTGTATTCCTCTGCATCTAAGTCGAGGTTCGGGCGCTCCTCATCCGCCACCGTTGCCAGCAGCTTATCGTTGTCCGCCTCGGAAGCCTCTAGCTCGTGGGTGAGCTCCAGTGAATTGTCCACGTAGATGTCTGGGTGGATGTGCGCGCGTGTGAGCTGGCGAATGCGGTTGCGGCGAGCTTTTTCGCCGGAGATAAGTCCGGACCAGCGAATGCGCCAGACCACAAAGACCACGCCGATGATCATGCCGATGTAGCCCAGGATAGGGAAGATGATTTGGATGAGGGAGCCGAAGCCCACCAGGGAAATTACCCAACTAATGAAAAGGATGACAAAGAGGTTGAATTTGGGGCGTTTCGGAACGAGCACGTTCACGCGGCGCGAGAATGCGTAAACGTCGCCAAGCGCAGTATTGAAGATCATCACAAGAATGAGTGCAGAAATTACAACTCCTGCGAGCGGGTGGATGTCTCCGACGATCGCGGCCATGGGGATGTCGGTACCTGCTGCGATATCGACGTTGAGGAATAGCACGACGGTTTCAAATGCCAGCATGATGGTCAAGATGATGCCGCCGAGCATGCCGCCCACGGCGACGTCGCGAAGCTTGGTATAAGAACCGCCAATCACTAGTGACATTCCGACGGCGCAGATGAGGTTCATGCCGGAGTAATTCACTGCCGACCACCACCACGGCTGCACGGGAGAGGGCTCTTGGCGTGCGATTTCATCGGTGGCGGCGATAGAGAATTCGCTTGGAATGTGCGTGAGCGAATAGAAGAACACAGCAATGATCGCCACGATCATCAATGGCGTCACAGCGCCGATGACTTTCGAGACCTTGTCGGGGTTTAGGAAGCACACGAAGTACACCACCACCGCCATGAGGAGGGAACCTAGCCAAGCTGGCACCCCGAAGGACTGTTGAAATGTGGAGCCGGCACCGGCGAGCATCATCATGCCCATAGCGGCCATGGTGATGGATACGGCGGCGTCGAGAAGCCACGACAGTCTGGGGTGAGCGACGTTTTTGAGCACTGCGCCGTGTTCGTCGGCCAAGAAGTAGCTGCCGATCTGTAGCACGACGGCGCCGAAGATCACCATGATGACGCCGGTGACCACCAAGCCCCAAATGCCGGTGGAACCGAAGGAGACGAAATACTGCATCATCTCTTTGCCGGTGGCGAAGCCTGCGCCAATCAGCAGGCCTACGAATGCCATGGCGATGGACATGCTTTGTTTCATGAATAGATCCTCGTCTAGAAAATGCTGTAGCCCGCGATTTTATCAGTGGTTCGTTATGAAACGAATTGTGCGGCTGATCGCCGCGTTCAAGGTTTCCGTTACATATTTTCCGGAAAATAAGTTTGTTACATATGGGGGCATAGTGTTAAAAATGCGAGCTAGGGCAATAAAATGGCCACATGAACAGCGTGAAGAATACCCCCCTTGACGAGGGGGACACGATGAACAGCCGTGGTCGAATTCTCTGTCACCAGGCGTGGCACTCACTCAAACGGAGCCTCGGTGTCTTGCTTGCAATGATGCTTTCTTTGAGCTTTGGATGCACGAGTGTTGGAAGCGTTCAGGCACAGGAGGTTTCGCAACCATTCCACTGGGGAGTTGCAACTGCGGGATTCCAGATTGAGGGATCGAATCGAGACTCGAACTGGTATCGCTATGCCGCTGAAGACCGTCAAGACGGTGACGATCATATCGACGGGGTGCGCGATGCTGTGGACTTTCGGCACCGCTATGCCGAAGATATTGCAAATGCAGCATCCCTTGGGGTGAATACCTTCCGCCTCAGCATTGAATGGTCGAGGATCGAGCCGACTCCGGGCGAGTTCGACATGGAAGAAGTGGCCTATTATGACGACGTAATCCGGCTGATCCGCGAACATGGCATGACGCCGATGATTACGATGATCCATTACGTCTATCCCGGGTGGATCATCGATAATGGCGGTATTCTGAGCCCCTTTGCGCAGAACGCTTTTGAGCGATACGCCAAGTTCATCACCGAACGTTGGGGCGGCAACGGCACCATGTGGGTAACGCTCAATGAACCATTCGTGTGGTTCGGTCATGAAGTAGAAATTCACTTGGCGCAGCGCCACCAACTGCCGCAGTACTTGGAGATGATCGTGAACTTCAACCGTATCGGGTTTGAGGCTGCTCATGCCAAGGATCCGGACGCGCTCTCTGGTACGAACTTCGCATTCCTTCCAAGCGTCGCCGCCGTGCAAAATCTTGTGCTTTTTCAGCGGCTGGCGCCACACATGGATTACGTAGGCATCGACTACTACTATTCTGTTTCTGCCTCGAACCTCAGCGCGATCCACGCTGCTTTCGGCGATTTCGCTGCAGTGACGCCGGAAGCTGAAGGCATTTATTACGCCACGCGCCAATACAGTGAACTCTTCCCGGGCAAGCCCGTGTATGTGGTGGAAAACGGCGAACCGACCGATAATGCCCAGCAACGAGGAGACGGCTACCCCAGGGAGGCATTTCTGCACGATACGGTGTACTGGATGCAGCGGGCCGTGGCCGATGGCATTCCGATTATTGGGTATAACCACTGGTCTTTGGTTGATAACTACGAATGGGGTGACTATAGCCCTCGCTTTGGACTGTGGACGGTGGACGTGATGCACGATCCAAGCCTCACGCGTACCCCCACGCCGGCGGTGGACACCTACCGCTCGATCGTGGCTGCCGGTGGGGTGGATGAACAATCCGGGTTATATCGCCAACCGGCGTTATGTAGCTTTGTGGACATGCCGCGTAGTTGCTTACGTCCCGCCCCTGTGGATGGCCCTCTCGCTCAGCTACCAAGTCGGTGAATCAGTATGAAAACAGCACTTTCTCTGCTGTGCGCCTTGGCTATCGCTGTGACGGTGCCTCATGCTGCCGCTCGGGACCTTGAGCCTCTCACCTTTGGCAGCGACGCATCCTGCGTGTCTTCTCTTGAGTATCCCGAACCGATACTGCTCTTGCCCGGTACCTGGGACGGCGCTCAGGCAATGGCGCCACTTGGTCAAGATCTTCGCAACGCCGGGGCGTGCGTGTTCGCGCTCACCTACGGGCGTGATGAATCCTTATTGGTGAGCAAGCTTGTCGACGCCCACGCGGCCTACACCAAGGGCGCCGTCGGTGACATGCGTGCCTCCGCCGTAGAAGTAGCGGATGCGATTGAAGAAATTGCACTGCATACAGATGCTGGGCGCGCCGCGGGAGGAAAGGTTGATCTAGTTGGCCACTCACAGGCCGGAGCGTTGATCCGTATGGCGTTAGCAGGCGGTGCCGCAGATTATGTCGATCAAGTCATCACCCTCGGCGGAACGAACCACGGCATCCTGCCGCTGGCGTCGCAGATAGCGGAGCCAAATCACCACCGAGCCTCGCGTGCTGTGGGCGAGCAATTGCTCAGCACAGCCGCCATGCAGCAGTTGGGTGATTCGGATGTGGTGGCGGAACTGAATGCGATCCCGGATACGCAAGCGGGGATTCGCTATACCGTGGTGACTTCTCAAGGCGATCTGGTATCGGTGCCGTATCGCCGAGGCTTCCTCGCGGCGGTGGATGGAGCTGAGGTAGACAACGTTGTGATTCAGGAGCGCTGCGGCGTGCAGCCTTGGTATAGCCACGATGACCTCAGAGATGGGCAGCCATCGCGGAATTTGGTACGCAATGTTTTAGCGGGGCGCGCTGCCTTTTGTGAATAACAACAGCGGTGCTGCACCCTTGAGGTTTGGCAGCACCGCTGTTAAGTCCATGATTAAACGTTGAGGTGTTCGCGCTGGTTTTCCTCGTCCGGTTCGGGGAGGAAGCGGGCAAGGACCTTGCCGGTAGGACCGCGCTGGAAGTCCTGCACGTACACCACGTCGCGGGGAACGTGGGCGTCGGAAAGGTGCGAGCGGACGTGTTCGCGAATCTCGTTGGGTGAGATTTCTGACTTTGCGATCACATAGGCACGCAGCGCTTGGCCGGTGTGCTCGTCCGGTACGCCGTGAACGAAGCAATCGCGGATCGGATCCAGGCGCATAACTTCGTCCATGATCTCGACCGGATAAATCTTTTCGGCGTACTGGGTGATGACGAGATCATCGTCACGGCCAAGGATGTACAGGCGGTTGTCCTTCTTGTAGCCGCGATCGCCCATGTAATAGTAGCCGTTGATCATGCGAGGCTCGATGGCTGGGTCGGTGTAGCCTGCGAAGAGGTCGTAGCTGGAAATCGCGACCACACCTTCTTCGCCGTCCGGAAGTTCATTGCCGTGGTCGTCGAAAATCTTGACAATGCAGCCGGGATAGATGTGGCCGGAGAGGTGCGGATCGTCGATGAGGTCCTGGGGGCCTGCGGTTGCAATCGCGGTGGTTTCCGATGAGCCGTACATGGAGCACAACACGGCGCCGAACTTCTCATAGGCCTTCTTGATCTCGATGGGCAGCAAGATGGAACCGGAGTTCGTGATGGCCTTGAGCCCTTCGTAGTGATCGATGTTGTTGTCATCCATGTACGCGACGACGCCACGGATACGGGTGGCCGCGGCAACCCACAGGTTGATGTCGTACTGAGCGAAGTCATCCAACACCTTGGAAGGGTCGAAATGGCGGTGAGTGACCACGGTGGACTGCGTAATGTAGGCCATGCCCAGGTATGCCCAACCATAAGCGTGGAAAAGTACGGCAGAGAGCAGCACGCGCATGTTGCGCTCGAAGGGGACCACGGCGGCAATATTCGCTGAGGACTGGGGCGACTTGAGGTGACGTCGTACCACAGCCTTGGGCATGCCGGTAGTTCCGGAAGTCATCAGAACATGGTGGCTGTGCGCAGGCTTCTTGGGCAGTTCGAAGCTCATGTCCGCGTGATCCATGGCGTGCTGCATGGATTCGAATACACGGCCTTGGTGCTCGCCGGTTTCCACGGGCTCATCTTCGAGGTGTGCCAAGAGCACTTCTCGGTTACGGGCGACGTCGGTGATGCGGTCGAGGAATTCTTCGTCGACGATCAGCGCCTTGATGTCGTGGAATTCGAGGTACTCCTCGATCTGCACGGCGGAGGAGTTGCCATTGATGAGGAAGATGTTGAAGCCAGCCATTTGGCGGGCGATCAGAGGCAAAATCACGCCACGGCCATTGAGTGCCATGACGGCAACGTTGGCACCTGAATGGCAGCCCTTCTGGTGCAGAACGCGAGCCAGGCGCTCGGCGGCCTCAATGAGCTCCTTGTAGTTGTACTGGCCGTCATCGTCGATCAGTGCGAGGCGGTCTGGCACCTGGCGCGCACCGCGGCTGACGATGGTGGCGTCCAGGCCACCCCAGCGGCGGATGTTCTTCAAGTCGGCGAGGATGTCTTTGGGGCCGCCAAAGGAGATGATCTTTCGTTGGCTCATTCGCTGCAAAAAGTGCAGGAACTGGTGAGCCACCTGCGTTTGCGGAATATTGGTTTCCACGCGGGGGCTCAGTGTGTACTTGGGCATCGATTCTCCTTATGTAGCTCCAACATGGGCCTGAGGTTCCCAGGCGTTCCCGATCCTCCCTGCCTGTTCCTGAATAGTCGGCAAGGTGAGCGAGAACTCAGTTCGATACAGCGAGAACAGTAGTGCACCGCCGAGTGAACAATAGTTTAGTAAATAAAACTATTTCTTCAACGGTGATCGCTGAGTAATCGTCTGAACATCCTATCGCTAAGTAAATGTCAAGAGTTACTTCGAAGTTGTTATCGACCCGTGATTGTTCCGCGTCCTGGATTTTTCACTCTGATACCAATAACCACACCCAGCGCTTTTTATCACTTGCGCAACATGTGTATTGAAGGTTGTTCCTGCCCCCTCGGATGGGGGAGTGGCCATCGCTTCAAGAAAAGTGCGCGCCCATCCCAAGGGGAAGGACGCGCTATCGCAGCTTAATTGAGCGTTAGTGAGGCAACATGCTCAGAAGCTGTGCCCATTGCTCAGGGAAGCTTACGGCGATTTGGTCGATACGACCCATGAGGTCGAAAACCAAGTCATTCCACGGCTGTGCGAACTGCTCGAAGCCGGCGGGGATGTTGTCGAAGAATAGCATGTGGGAACCTTTCAGGGGTTAGCGGATTTTCTGGGCGATATCGTTGCCGATAGCCTCGACGCCCTCATCGGTGAGGTGCAGTGCGAGATTGTGCTCGCCGGTGGTGGTATCAACCAGGATTCCTGCAACCCAGCGATCGGCCGCGGGTGCGCATTCACCGTGTCCGGCGGAGAAAGCGCGTTCATCAGCAAACATGACGCCGTGACGCTGAGCCGCCTCGGCCATCCACTTTTGCACGTTCATCTCGCCTTGGGTGTCAAAGAAGATAGGGAATGCAGCGCTGGCTCCCCAGGTATTGTCCTTGCCGTATCCTTCACCGATGTGGAAAAGGCACTGCCATCCAGCGGGCGTGTCTTCGGTGATTTCGTGATAGCCCACTAACGCGATCTTTGCGTTCGGTGCCGCCGCCTTGATTTTAGCTACGGCTTGATCAATCGCTGCTGCAAACATTGCCTTCTGGGTAGGGCGATTGGTCTGTGCCGCGATTTGCTCGTCGTTGGCCCCTTCGCCGGTCAAAGTGAAGTAGTTGTTGTAGACATCGTTGTAGCCTCCCTGGAGGGTGACATAGCGAGTCTGTGGGTTCAATGCGCCGTCGGCGACTGCTGCATCAACTTGTTCCGGAATGGTCAGCGCAGCAGCGGTGGGGGTGTACATTGTGGCGCCGGGGCAGGAATAGTCATTGAGCGGTACCCCAAGTTCGGCGGCCATCTTCTTTGGCAGACTCGGCGTGCCCTGCGCGCAGCCGTGAAGGTTGATGTTGGGATTCACCTTGGAAATGGGTCCGGCGAGATCAGGATTTGCCTGACGGGCGCCCTTCGTGGCTACGGAGAAGGTCGCATCACCGGCAGTCATATTCGCCATGATCGAGTCACCGAACGTGACCAGATTGCCCGGCTCGACCTTCTGGGCGACGCTGGGATCGGTCCAGGTCGCCTGATCGAGCGCTGCCTCCATATTGATGGTGGGGAGCTCGCGCCCTTGGCTCGCCATAGGGTTGTTCATGCTGATCCCTTGAGCGTGTGCAGGTGCAATGATCGTGGCGGAAAGGGCAAGCGCTGCTAGTGCGCCGAGGTGGCGGTGCTTCATCGATTTACTCATTTCTGGTGGTGGTTGATGATTCGCGTTGGTTATCTTGATCCGGTTCTGGCAATTCGCGGCTGATCACCTTGCCAGTTGGTCCACGTGGGAAGTCTTCTACGTAGACAATATCTCTCGGCACGTGGGCGTCGGAAAGCTGACTACGCACACGCTCACGGATCTCTTCTGACGTGATCGTGGAATCTGCAACCACGTAGGCGCGAAGCGCTTGACCAGTATGCTCGTCGGCTACGCCGTGCACGAAGGCGTCTTCGATCCTCTCGTCACGCAAGATCTCATCTTCGATTTCGATGGGGTAGATCTTTTCCGCGAACTGTGTGATCACAAGATCGTCGGCGCGTCCAAGGATGTAAAGGCGGTCGCCTTTGCGATAACCGCGATCGCCCATGTAGTAGAGATCGCCGATCATCGGTGCGTCGATGTTCGGATCGGTGTATCCGGCAAAAAGGTCGAAACAGGAAATACCCACCACGCCCTCTTGGCCCTCCGGGACTTCGTTGCCGTCATCGTCGAGGATTTTGACAATGCAACCAGGGTAGATCTTGCCAGTGAGGTGGGGGTCGTCGACGAGATCCTGCGCACCTGCTACTGCCACTGCCGAAGTTTCGGATGATCCGTACATGGAGCACAGGACGGGGCCGAATTTTTCATTGGCGCGCTGAATTTCAACTGGTAGCAGTGGGCTGCCGGAGTTGGTGATGACCTTCAAGCCCTGATGGGATTCAACGCCGGCTTCATCCATGTGTGCAATGACCGTACGAATACGGGTGGCTGCTGAAATCCATGTGGTGATGTCGTAATCGCGGAAATCTGCCAGCACCTGTTCCGGGTGGAAGTGGCGCCGCGTGACCACGCGGGACTGGGCGAGGAATGAAAACCCCATGTATGCCCAGCCGTAGGCATGGAACAGCACCGCGGTTAACAGCACATTCATGTTGCGCTCCAGCGGAATGGCGGCGGCAACAGAGGCGAAGCCTTGCGGGGAGTTGAGCTGACGACGAACTACGCCCTTGGGCATGCCGGTGGTGCCGGAGGTCATAACGACGTGCATGCTCTTCTGTGGCTTTTCTGGCAACGCGTGGCTGGCATTTGCGGTATGAATGACGTGCTCGAGGCTTTCGAACGCGCGTCCTTCGTGGGGGCCGTGCTCCACTGGCTCGGGTTCCAGGTGACCCAAGATTACTTCGCGCTGGCGAGCCAGCTCGGTGATGCGGGGAAGGAATTCTTCATCCACAATGAGTACCTGCACGTCGTGGAAATCCAAATATTCTTCGATTTGGGCGGCTGACGCATTGCCGTTGATCATGAAGATGTTGTACCCGGCCATGGAGCGCGCGGTGAGCGGCAGAATTGCGGCTCGACCATTCAGCGCCATGACAGCAACATTGGCTCCCGAGTGGTAGCCACGTTCATGAAGTGCCTTTGCTAGACGCTCGGCCTTTTGGAAGAACTCTCCGTACGTGAGCTCCCCGTCGTCGTCGACAAGTGCAACTTTGTGTGGAACCTGACGTGCACCGCGTGCCATGATGGTGGCTTCGAGGCCGCCCCAGCGACGAATATTTTTCAGATCTTTGACCAGTTCGGCCCGGCCACCTGATTCGATCATGTTTCTCTCGCGCATCTTTTTCAGAAAGAAGCGCAGTTGGCGGAATACTTCTCGTCGAGGAACGCTGCGATCCACTCGAGTTTCGAGCGTGTATGGATTGGACATCCTGCTCCCTAATCGCTTTTGCTACGGATATAGTTCACGAGCCAAAGCTTTCTTATCAAAAATTTAAAAAGTGTTAAGCTGATGGAGGTTTGAGAAATCACTGTAGATATCGCACCTGATCGCTGTCACGTTGCACTTGATTTCCAAAAAGAGGTGAATGTCACCCAGATGGTTGATGTGTACGCTTCGGGCAGCCGTTTTACCTGCGGAAAAGTCAATGTTTGGAGTCGAGCTGTGCCTCATACGCAAGCACCCGCTTGCGGGGGTAGGTATCGACCATCGGCTCAGCACATTGGTACTGCTCGAGGCACGTTCTTCAGCAGCGTGCTGGACACCATTCGGCCGATCAGTTCATTGATGAATGTCGGCCACGCGAGCTTCTGCGTATCTGCGGCAAACCGCAACAGCCTCACATGACGCTGTGGGAGGCACGTATCAGAAAGGAATGGGACGATGCAGTCCTATCAGAAGTCATATCCCACCGATCAGTTCGGCAATAAGTTTGTCCAAAATGACATGGGGCGCTATTTGGAAATTCGCCCACAGGTTCCGGAGGGGATTGAGCAGCGCAAAGCGTATTTCGTTGGCGGAGGCATTGCTAACCTCATCGCCGCTGGCTTCTTGCTTCGCGACGGCCACATGCCCGGCGAGAACATCACGGTCATCGAGCAGATGAACGTCTCCGGCGGCTCCTTCGATGGCGCCGGCAACAACGAGGACGGTTTCATTGCGCGCGGCGGGCGCGAAATGGGACAACACTTCGAATGTTTCTGGGACATCATGAAAGACGTTCCCGCCGTCGACCTGCCTGCGCCACACACGGTGTTGGACGAGTTCCGTATGTATAACGAGTCGGATCCCAACATCTCCAATTGCCGTTTGATCAATGATCAAGCCCGGAATCGGCTCAGCACCCCAGAAATGGGTCTGAGCAAGCGATCACAGTTGAAGATGATCAAACTCTTGGCGGTGCGTGAAGAAAAAACCTACTACAAAACCATCGAGGATTGGTTTGATCAGGACTTCTTTGAGTCTAACTTCTACACGCTTTGGCGGTCGATGTTTGCGTTCCAGGACTATCAATCGCTCACTGAAATGAAGCGCTACATGCACCGCTTCTTGCAGTACCTGCCCGGGTTCCCCGACTTTTCTTGCTTGCGTTTTTCTCGCTACAACCAGTACACCAGCTTCATTGAGCCTTTGGTGAAGCATCTGAAGTCCCAGGGGGTGCAGTTCCAGTACAACACTGTGGTGAACGACCTCGACATCAAGGTGGCTGGCAACGCCTTTGAGGTCACCGGTATTCGCTGTACTCGTGAGGGCAAGGATGAGCTCATCGAGGTGCGCCCAGACGATGTCGTTATCGTGACCAACGGCTCGTTGACGGAGTCTACAGGCTACGGCGATAACAACACCCCAGCACCGTTTAAGAAGCAAGCTGGTCCGGCGTGGGATTTGTGGAAGCGCATTGCTAAGAAGGCGCCGAACTGCGGACGGCCCGAGGTGTTCTGCAGTGACGCGGAGAAGACCGTGTGGCAGTCTGTGAGCTTCAACTTCTACGGCGGCTACGACAATCCCTTCAACGCAAAGCTCCGCGAGCTTTCCCAAAATGACCTGTTCAGCGGCAAGACCGTGACCGCAGGCATCATTACTGCTGATGATTCACCGTGGCTGTGCTCGCTGACCGTTCACCGTCAGCCTCAGTTCATTGGTCAAGAAGATGGATTGTGCGTGGCTTGGGCCTATGGTCTTCACTGGTGGAATGAGGGCACCGTGGCGCGTAAGCCAATGCTCGAATGCGCGGGCGAGGAAGTGCTGCGCGAGTTCTGCCATCACTTCGGCGTCGAGGATGTGGAAAAGACCATAGAGATGACGAAGGTTCGTTTGGCTACGATGCCTTGGATCACTGCGGAATTCATGCCTCGCGGCGCAGGCGACCGCCCCTGGCCCGTCCCGGAGGGGTCGAGGAATCTCGGCTTCACCGGGCAATTCGTGGAGACACCTGACGATTGCGTGTTCACCACCGAGGGATCCGCGCGCACCGGTCAGATGGCGGTCTACGGTTTGCTAGGCATAGAGCGCGACATCCAGCCGATTTGGCCAACTCAGTACGACATCCGTTCAATGCTGCACTCCGCATCGGCGATGAATGATGGCAAGCTGCCGGGAGGCAAGCTTTTGAGGCGACTGCTTAAGGGCACCTATTACGAAGACATCCTTCCCAAGGGGCGCTAAGCTCTTGAACGCCCACGCCCCGGCCTTACCCGTACTTTTTGGGGAAGGCTGGGGCGTTCGGATGTTCTTCGCTGAGAATTTCAGCACTGCGTACCCCCATAATGAGGTGTGCCTACGGCCACCGGTGCCTTGACGGGGGAAGAATGGATGCATGAGTAATGATGCAATCAAAATCCTCAGCAACGACGCTTGCCTAGAGAAGCTCCGTGGTGAGCAGCTCGGTCGCCTCGTGGTTCGCCGCAAAGACGACATGGATATTTTCCCAGTTAACTTTGTGCTGGACACATCCGCAGAAGCGCCTTGCCTCTACTTCCGCTCGGCGGAAGGGTCCAAGTTGTTTAGCGTGAATCTCAATCACGACGTGCTTTTCGAAATCGATCACCTCGATGGCCAAGAGCATGCATGGTCTGTGGTGGTGAAAGGAACCGCGGAAGTAGTGGACACCTTCGCGGAAACCCGTCACGCCGATTCCTTGGATCTCAAGCCCTGGGTACCCACATTGAAGTACAACTATGTGCGCATCAACATCGATTCGCTCTCTGGGCGTGAGTTTGACCTTGGTGAAGAGCCGGAGCGCTACTAACGTATCTTCAGTGTGCTGAGGTTGCACGATGAATGTGTTTGAAAAGCGCCCCCTTGAACCCCAAAGTGCGCTGGCAGAAGCCGCAGGTTTGCGCTGGCTCAGGCAAGCAAGCAGCGCCGTTGTGCAGGTGATTGACGCCGATAGTCGTCGCATCTGCACCGAGGCGGTAACGCTTGTCGCGCCAAGCGCAGATGCTGCTTTCAGGGCGGGTGTGGAACTAGCACGTATTCACGCTGCTAGTGCGCCTTCCTTTGGCAGCCCTCCCCAAGGGTGGGAGGGGCCGAACTATATCGGTACTCAGCGCCAGGAATGTCGCCCTAGCGAACATTGGGCTGAGTTTTATGTTGAGCAGCGAGTGTTGCCCTTCGCGCGAGAAGCCGACAGGGTTGGGAACCTCTCGCGTCTTGGCGTTGTCGAGCGCGCGTGCGAGGCGATACTCGGTAACTCGCAGGCTCTAAGCTGGCCGAGTCCAGCGCGCATTCATGGCGATCTGTGGGCTGGCAACCTTTTATTCGGCGCTGAAGGTCCGCGTTTCATCGATCCGGCAGCCCACGGCGGGCACCCTTATACGGATCTCGCGATGCTCGAGTTGTTTGGTGCTCCTCATCTGCGTTCCATCTGGGAAGGCTATGCGCATCAAGCAGGGTGGGATTCGGATCGGGTTTCCGAAGCTCGAGCGCTCATCCCGCTTCACCAACTGCACCCGGTTGCCGTTCATGCTGTGACACACGGGCCGAGCTATGGCTCGCATCTGGAAGAGCTGGCGCGTACTACTTTGCGGATGCTGTAGCGGTGTCCTTCCACCAAGTGTCGCGGGGCGTAACGGGAAGGTGGCGCTTGTGCTGTCCTACCCGCCATAGATGTTCAATGCGGTCTTTGGCATCGGAGGGAACCTCAGCAATGCCTTCGATGTAATCGTCAATATCCTCGTACGTCACACCGAGTGCTTGTTCGTCGGGCAGCATCGGTTTGTCATCTTCTAAGTCGGCGGTGGGGATTTTCTTCCAGGTCGAATCGGGGGCACCGAGGTGTTCAAGCAGTGCTGCGCCTTGGCGTTTACTCAGTCCGAAGAGGGGCAATAGATCCGCCGCGCCATCGCCGAACTTGGTAAAGAATCCTGTGACGTTTTCTGCTGCGTGATCAGTGCCAATGACGAGCAAGCCCAGCTCTCCTGCGAGGGCATATTGGGCGATCATGCGCTGACGCGCTTTGACGTTGCCTCTGTTGAAGTCGCCGAGGTCATCGCGCCCTAATGCTTGGGCGACGGCGTCGTCAGTGGCATCAGTCGCGGCTTTGATATTGACCGTGATCGAGTGATCTGGCTGGATAAACTGCAGTGCGGTCTGCGCGTCGTCCTCGTCTGCTTGCACGCCGTAGGGCAGGCGCATCGCCCAAAATTGTGCATCCACTCCCTGGCTGCGTAAGCGCTCAACGCTCAATTGAGCCAGCCTGCCGGCAAGTGTGGAATCTTGGCCGCCGGAAATGCCGAGCACGAAGCCTTTGGCGTTTGCTGCTATGAGATATTCGCAGAGGAACTGGACTCGATCCTCAATCTCTGTGGCTACATCAATGTTGGCGCTGGTTCCTAGTGCCTGCTGAATTGCTTGGCGCTGGGCTTGTGATTGTGCTTGGGAGCTCATGCTCGCAAGCTTAGGCAATTCTTGGGTGTGCACGCCGATGTTTGGTGTTTGTTTGGCAGGTGCGATAACATAACTCCTCGTGTCATGACTGCTCCCGCGTCTATGACTGCACCGTGTAAGGCGATGTGCTTTCCACAGTGCCGGTAAGCTGCGGTTTTTCGCCGCGTGGGGTGGGAGCGTCGTTGTTAATCAAAGCAAAGTCACAACTTGGCTTTCGTGGAAAAGAAAGGAGCGCCCGAATGAAGGTCCGTAAGTCCCTTCGGTCGCTGAAGAACAAGCCGGGCGCCCAGGTTGTCCGCCGCCGCGGCAAGGTCTACGTCATTAACAAGAAGGACCCCCGCTTCAAGGCTCGCCAGGGCTAATTCCTGCGCAGCGATCAGAAACCCACCCCCACGTTTGTGGAGGTGGGTTTCATTATTTTCGGTGGGTGCCCCCGAGTGTGGAGGGGATAAAAATTTTTTGCTCCAATATTTTTCCGCTTATTTTTGTGCCTGCCGGGTCGTTCTCGCCGGTAGCGTGAGAGAAGTGCTTTATGCACGGGCGCTGGTGTGACTTACATGGCTGTGAGCTTCAAACCTGACAGTTTGAGGCATGGGCGCTACATCTAGTGCGTTTCATTGTTGTAATCCTGGGAATTCCCACGGTGTAACTACTACATATAGTGTAGTTGCGCTCAGTTTGCCCTAGGTATAGTGTTTCTTCATGTCGCCGGAACGGGCAATCACATCGTTCGCGGCAGAAGGGTTGCCGTGGAAAGCGCCCTTGAAACTCAAAGCCCCAACCGCACCAGGTGAATGCCTGGGAGCCTCAATCGCAGCAGGAGAATTAGACCATGTCGATCACCGTGTACACCAAGCCAGCCTGCATGCAGTGCAACGCCACCAAAAAGGCACTGGATCGCGCAGGCCTGGAATATGAGTTGATTGACATCAGCCTGGATGACGAGGCTCGCGACTACGTCATGGCTCTCGGTTATCTCCAAGCCCCCGTCGTGGAAGCAGGCGGTGACCACTGGTCCGGTTTCCGCCCGGAGCGCATCCGCTCCCTGGCGGCTCAGGTGGCCTAGGGCATTCATTCCGCAGTGCCGGTATCGGATACGAGCAACCTCCGAACCGGCGCTTTCTTTTTATCCAGTGTGATGGAGAAAGGCACAGCGTGCTCATCGTCTACTTCTCATCCGCAACGGAAAACACCAAGCGTTTTGTGGAAAAGCTCGGTTTTCCTTCCGCCAGAATTCCTCTACATAAACACGACCCCCAACTCGAAGTCCGCGAACCCTATGTGCTCGTGTGTCCCACCTACGGGGGAGGGGCATCCATTAGTGGAGGCAACACCAGGCCCGTTCCGGTGCAGGTGATCCGCTTCCTCAATAATCCGCACAATCGCTCGCTGATCCGAGCCGTCATTGCGGGAGGCAACTCGAATTTCGGAAGCGACTTTGGAAAAGCGGGCGATGTCATTTCGCAGAAATGCAAGGTGCCATACGTCTATCGCTATGAGTTGCTCGGCACCGAAGAAGATGTGAAGATCGTCCAAAGTGGACTGATCAACAACGCCGAAGCACTTGGCTTAGAATTGCCAGCGAAAAGCGCGTGACGTCGAAAAGCTTGATCTTTGAACAATTAGAAAACATCCCACGACTGTAAGGACACTGACCCCTGTGGCTCCCTTAGGAAAAAACGTTGCTGAACCGGTTTCTCGCGAGGAACAACTGGATTATCACGCGCTGAATGCGCTGCTGAATCTCTACGATGACAACGGCAATATTCAGTTTGAAAAAGACCGCGAAGCCGCGAATCAATTCTTCCTGCAGCACGTCAACCAAAACACCGTGTTCTTCCATGACCTGGAAGAAAAGATTGACTACCTGGTCAGCAACAATTACTACGAAGCGGAAGTGATCGAGCAATACAGCTTCCCCTTTATTAAGGCGCTGTTCAAGCAGGCGTACGCGCACAAGTTCCGCTTCAAGACCTTCCTCGGCGCCTATAAGTACTACACCTCTTATACGCTCAAGACCTTCGACGGACGCCGCTACCTTGAGCGTTTCGAAGATCGTGTGTGCATGGTGGCGCTTACCCTTGCCGCAGGCGACGAGGCTCTGGCCAAGCACCTGGTAGATGAAATTATTTCCGGCCGCTTCCAGCCCGCAACGCCCACCTTCCTGAACTCAGCCAAGGCGCAGCGCGGCGAGCCCGTGTCCTGCTTCCTGCTGCGCATCGAAGACAACATGGAGTCCATTGGCCGTTCCATTAACTCCGCGCTGCAGCTTTCCAAGCGCGGTGGCGGCGTAGCGCTGTTGCTCTCGAACCTGCGCGAGGCCGGTGCGCCGATTAAGAAGATCGAGAACCAGTCCTCCGGCGTGATTCCCGTGATGAAGCTGCTGGAAGATTCCTTCTCCTATGCCAACCAGCTTGGCGCACGCCAAGGCGCGGGTGCCGTGTACCTGAACGCGCACCACCCGGATATCTTGAGCTTCCTGGACACTAAGCGCGAAAACGCTGACGAGAAGATCCGCATCAAGACCCTTTCGCTGGGCGTTGTCATCCCGGACGTCACCTTTGAGCTGGCCAAGCGCAATGACGACATGTACCTGTTCAGCCCCTACGACGTTGAACGCGTCTACGGCAAGGCATTCGCAGACATCTCCGTGACTGAGCACTATGAGGAGATGGTGGAGGATCCGCGCATCCGCAAAACCAAGATTAAGGCGCGCGAGTTCTTCCAGACCATCGCCGAGATTCAATTCGAGTCCGGTTACCCCTACATCATGTTCGAAGACACGGTAAATAAGGCCAATCCCATCGCCGGCCGTGTGAACATGAGTAACCTGTGCTCCGAGATTCTGCAGGTGAACACTCCCTCGGTGCTGAACGAGGATCTCACCTACGCAGAGGTGGGCGAGGATATTTCTTGCAACTTGGGCTCGCTCAACATCGCCATGACCATGGATTCCCCGGATTTCGCCCGCACGATTGAGACGGCGATTCGCGGCCTCACCGCCGTGTCCGAGCAGACCTCCATTGATTCGGTACCAAGCATCCGCAAGGGCAACGACGCCGCGCACGCGATTGGCCTTGGCCAGATGAATCTCCACGGCTACCTCGGCCGCGAGCACATCTATTACGGCAGCGAGGAAGCGCTGGACTTCACCAACGCTTACTTTGCGGCGGTGCTGTATCAGTGCCTGCGCGCCTCCAACAAGATCGCCCGCGAGCGTGGCACCACTTTCGAAGGCTTCGAGGACTCCAAGTATGCCAGTGGCGAATACTTCGACGAGTTTGATCCCGCGGATTTTGCGCCCAAGACTGAAAAGGTCAAGCAGCTTTTCGACGCCTCCTCGATCTACACCCCAAACGCGGATGATTGGGAGGAACTGAAAGCATCCGTTGCTGAGCACGGTCTGTATAACCGCAACCTTCAAGCAGTGCCGCCAACCGGCTCGATCTCCTACATCAACAACTCCACGTCCTCGATCCACCCGATCGCCTCCAAGATTGAGATCCGCAAGGAAGGCAAGATCGGACGTGTGTACTACCCAGCACCGCACATGGATAACTCCAACCTGGACTACTACCAGGACGCCTACGAGGTGGGCTACGAAAAGGTGATCGACACCTACGCCGTGGCCACCAAGTACGTGGACCAGGGGCTTTCGCTAACATTATTCTTCAAGGATTCGGTCACCACCCGTGACATCAACCGAGCTCAGATCTACGCATGGCGCAAGGGCATCAAGACCCTCTACTACATTCGCCTGCGCCAGGTTGCACTCATGGGCACCGAAGTGGAAGGTTGCGTGAGCTGCATGCTCTAAGCCTCGCGGCTGACACAATCGAAAAGGAGCAGGAAGTGTTATCTTCCTGCTCCTTATTTATATGGGGGAGTGTTAGCGCTGGCCGAGTTCTGCGTCGATGGACAGCAGGCCGGTTCCGGTATCAGCGAGCTTCAGGCGGTCGATGATGCCCTTGACGGATGCTTCTTCCTCGATCTGCTCCTCCAGGAAGCGGTCTAGCATGGGGCGCGAATCGAAGTCCTTGACGGAATCAGAGATCGCGGCGAGGTCGCGGATCAAACCAGAGACCTTCTTTTCGTGTGCGAGAGATGCCTCGAAGGCGTCGATCGGGGCGTTGACGCGAACCTTAGGTGCCTCAATCTTCGCAATCTGCGGGGTGTAGTCGCGCTGCAACAGGTGATCGGCGAAGAGCTGAGCGTGCTCGAGTTCCTCAGCGTGCTGCATCTTCATCCAGTGCGCCATGCCGCTCAGGCCAAGTTCCTCCAGCTGGTAGGAAAGCTGCAGGTAAATCAGCGCCGCTTCGAGTTCGGCAGTTACTTGCTTGTCCAATGCTTCTGCGAGTTTCTTGTGAATCGTCATAGATCGAGAGTTTAGGTGAAATCGCCTGCAAAGGCACTTACTTGGGCAAAATTGGGGGCGTGGGGCGTCGAAAAGCAAGCAAAAATTCCATGTGACCAGCTTTACGCTGCGAAGTGCTGATCCTCGGGTAAGCTCTGCAAGGAAATCTGCGCGGAATATTGACTCTGCGTGCAACGATAAGAAGCATTCCTGGAGGCAAGGCGTTCGTGAGCACCTACGAAACCTACATTGACCAGCATCCAAAGCCTGTCGCGGCCATCAACTGGAACACCATCCCGGATGAGAAAGACCAGGAAGTTTGGGATCGTCTCACGGGTAATTTCTGGTTGCCCGAAAAGGTGCCGGTGTCCAACGACATCAAGAGCTGGAAAACGCTCAACGAGCTTGAGCAACAAACCACCATGCGAGTCTTTACTGGCTTGACCATGCTCGACACTATTCAGGGCACCGTCGGCGCCGTGTCGATGATCCCCGATGCACTCACCCCTCATGAGGAGGCGGTGTACACCAACATCGCGTTCATGGAGAGCGTGCACGCGAAGAGTTACTCCAATATCTTCATGACGCTCGCCTCCACCAAGGAAATCAACGAGGCTTTCCGCTGGTCAGAGGAAAACGAGAACCTGCAGAAGAAGGCAAAGATCATTCTGTCCTACTACGAGGGCAACGATCCGCTGAAGCGCAAGGTGGCTTCCACGTTGCTGGAGTCCTTCTTGTTCTATTCGGGCTTCTATCTTCCCATGTACTGGTCTAGCCATGCCAAGCTCACCAACACCGCAGACATTATTCGCCTCATCATCCGCGACGAGGCCGTCCACGGCTATTACATCGGCTACAAGTATCAGCAGGGTCTGGCTCGAGAGAGCGCCGAGCGTCAAGAGGAGCTCAAGGAGTACACCTTCGATCTGCTCTACGATCTCTACGACAACGAGACGCAGTACACCGAGGATCTCTACGATGACCTCGGCTGGACCGAGGACGTCAAGCGTTTCCTGCGCTATAACGCGAACAAGGCACTGAACAACTTGGGTTATGAAGGTCTGTTCCCCGCGGATGAAACGAAGGTATCGCCTGCCATTCTTTCCGCGCTTTCGCCGAACGCCGACGAGAACCACGACTTCTTCTCCGGATCAGGTTCTTCCTATGTGATTGGCAAGGCTGAAAACACCACCGACGACGACTGGGATTTCTAGCTTTTCGACGTCCCACCTAGCCGCCCGCTTCCTCCACCGAGGGGACGGGCGGTGTCGTTTTGGGTGCAGTGCTGGGCTGGGCGGGAAGGTAGCACCTGGACCATCATCCTTAAGAATGACACCCGCCGGGGGTGAAGCGTAAGGCGTTCGCGCTGCAGAGGGAGCGGCACGCCGGAGGAAAATGTGTGGTGGTGATCACGAATGTTGAGTCATTTCGGCACGCTGCGGGCATGAACTCGTGGGGCGGAAGTGAAACCGCAGCTCACACGCTTACATTTTTATTCACACCCAAGTAGAGTGCGAAGCATACCCAACCAGAGGTGGTTGGAAGAAGACTTACGCTCTCTTAAGATGGAGCAGTGTAATTTCGGTGGCTTTTCTGTACGCGCTCGCGGACAGGGGAGCAACCTACAAGTCAGGAGGAACGTATGACCGCTGTGGAGCCACGGCTGGAGAATTACTCCGAGCCAACCAGGCCCGCACCAACCGGCGGGGCCCGCAAGGGATCGCTGGCTTGGAATATGCTGACCACCACCGACCACAAGCTCCTGGGCATCATGTACATCATCATGTCCTTCGTGTGGTTCTTCGTTGGTGGTTTGATGGCCCTGCTGATCCGCGCCGAGCTCTTCTCGCCGGGTCTGCAATTCTTGTCTAACGAGCAGTTCAACCAGCTGTTCACCATGCACGGCACGATCATGCTGCTGGCATTCGGTACCCCAATCGTGTGGGGCTTCGCTAACTACGTGCTGCCGCTGCAGATCGGCGCTCCCGACGTGGCATTCCCGCGTCTGAACGCATTTGGTTTCTGGATCACCCAGATCGGTATCGTCTGCATGCTCGCCGGCTTCCTTACCCCCGGTGGTGCCGCTGACTACGGCTGGACCATGTACCTGCCGCTGGCAGACTCCGTGCACTCGCCCGGCGTTGGCACCGACTTCTGGATCGTCGGCGTTGGCGCAACCGGTGTTGGCACCATCGCCTCCGCGATCAACATGATCACCACCCTGATCTGCCTCCGCGCACCGGGTATGACCATGTTCCGTATGCCGATCTTCTGCTGGAACATCTTTGTCGCTTCCGTGATCGTGCTGATGATCTTCCCGCTGCTGACCTCCGCAGCGCTCGGTGTGCTCTACGACCGTAAGCTCGGCGGCCACATCTACGACTCCGGCAACGGTGGCGCAGTCCTGTGGCAGCACCTGTTCTGGTTCTTCGGCCACCCCGAGGTGTACGTGCTGGCTCTGCCGTTCTTCGGCATCGTCTCCGAGATCCTCCCGGTCTTCGCACGCAAGCCAATGTTCGGTTACATCGGCCTGGTATTCGCTACCTTGTCCATCGGTACCCTGTCCATGGCCGTGTGGGCGCACCACATGTTCGTGACCGGCGCTATCCTGCTGCCGTTCTTCTCCTTCATGACCTTCCTGATCTCCGTGCCAACCGGCGTGAAGTTCTTCAACTGGCTGGGCACCCTGTGGCGCGGCCACATCTCTTGGGAGACCCCGATGCTGTGGAGCATGGGCTTCCTGGTGACCTTCCTCTTCGGTGGCCTGACCGGTATTATGCTGGCCTCCCCGCCGCTGGACTTCCACCTCGCTGAGTCCTACTTCCTCATCGCTCACTTCCACTACACGCTGTTCGGCACCCTGGTGTTCTCCTCCTGTGCCGGTGTGTACTTCTGGTTCCCCAAGATGACTGGTCGTATGCTCGACGAGACCCTGGGCAAGGTGCACTTCTGGCTCACCTTCGTGGGCTTCCACGGCACCTTCCTGATCCAGCACTGGGTTGGCAACATGGGCATGTCCCGTCGTTACGCCGACTACCTGGAGTCTGACGGATTCACAATCTACAACCAGATCTCCACCGTCTTCTCCTTCCTGCTGGGCATGTCCGTCCTGCCGTTCATCTGGAACGTTGTGAAGTCTTGGCGCTATGGCGAGATCGTCACCGTCGACGATCCTTGGGGCTACGGCAACTCCCTGGAGTGGGCAACCTCCTGCCCGCCTCCTCGCCACAACTTCACCTCCATGCCTCGCATCCGCTCCGAGCGTCCCGCGTTCGAGCTGCACTACCCGCACATGGTGGAGCGCATGCGCGCAGAGGCACACGTTGGCCACGACAAGCACAAGCAGCACCCGCTTGAGGAAAATAAGTCGCCAGCGCACGCCTAAGCCGCTGAGCTGAGGAACGCAATAATCCTGGCTTGAAACCGCGATCGTGAAAGCGATCGCGGTTTTTGCTGTGCTGAGTCCCTCCTTACCCCACAAAGAGGGCAACGCCGTGGCACACATGAGACAATGCAACGCGTGCAAACGCAACCAACAGTCGGCCTTCGGGAAGGCCTCAGCCCCGCCGTCATCACCGTCTCTGGTGAAGATCGCCCCGGTCTCACCGCATCGATCTTCCGTGTTCTCGCAGCCAGGGAGGTGCAGGTGCTCGACGTGGAGCAATCCCAATTCCGCGGGTACCTCAACCTCGCAGGCTTTGTGGGCATCAAGGCGGAAGACCGAGAGAACATTCTCCAAGGGTTGCGGGATTCCCTCAACACCGCGCACCTCAAGGTGACGGTGGAGCTGCCCGAGCAGCCCGAGTATTCACGTCCGCGCTCCACCCACGTTTTGGTGGTGCTGGGTAACCCGGTGTCGGCCACCGCCATTTCACGC
Source organism: Corynebacterium gerontici (assembly GCF_003813985.1). Taxonomy (NCBI): domain Bacteria; kingdom Bacillati; phylum Actinomycetota; class Actinomycetes; order Mycobacteriales; family Corynebacteriaceae; genus Corynebacterium; species Corynebacterium gerontici. Next base: position 1,814,399 of record NZ_CP033897.1, on the reverse strand, counting down.
ATTGGTCAGACGCTCGCGGATTATGGTGCGAATATCGACACGATCCGGGGCATCGCCGACTATCCCGTCACCGGCCTTGAATTGAAACTGACGGTGCCGAATCCCAAGCCGGGCGGGGCAATCCCATTGCGAAAGGCATTGGCGGCGCTTACCCAAGAGTTAGGAGTCGACATCGCCATCGAGCGTGACGGACTCCAGCGACGCTCCAAGCGCCTGATCTGCTTCGATTGCGATTCCACGCTCATCACCGGTGAAGTTATTGAGATGCTGGCGGCCCACGCCGGCCGCGAGGCAGAGGTAGCCGAGGTCACCGAACGCGCGATGCGCGGCGAGTTGGACTTCGAGGAGTCCCTTCGCGAGCGAGTGAAGGCGTTGGCCGGTTTGGATGCATCCGTGATTGATGAGGTCGCCCGCGACATTGTGCTCACCCCCGGCGCACGCACGACGATCCGCACCTTGCAGCAAGTGGGTTATAGAACGGCTGTGGTGTCCGGCGGTTTCATTCAGGTGCTCGAAGGCCTCGCCGAAGAGTTGGGCTTGGACTATGTGCGCGCTAACACCCTGGAGATTGAAGAAGGAAAGCTCACCGGCCGCGTGATCGGCAAGGTGGTGGACCGTGCCGCCAAGGAAGAGTTCTTGCGCGAGTTCGCCGCAGATTCGGGGCTGGAATTGTCTCAGACAGTGGCCGTGGGTGATGGAGCGAATGACATTGACATGATCTCCGCCGCTGGCTTGGGCATCGCGTTCAATGCGAAACCCGCTCTGCGCAATGTGGCGGACGCTTCTGTGAATTCGCCCTTCCTCGATGAGGTCGTGCACATGCTCGGCATTCCCCGCACCGAAATCGACGCGCTCCAAGAAGCCGCACATGGCCAGACGCACAGGAAACCCCTGGATGACTGACTTGTTCGCCATAGCGCACGAGCGTCTTGCTCAGGCGGTGGAGGGGCGCTCCTGGGAACGCGATCCGGAGGATGCCGCGGATCCTTCGACGATTCAGGCGATGCAGATTGCTCTACACATCCCGAAGCAGCAGCCACCGCAACGCCACCACCTTTTGGAAGCCGCAGCTCGTGCAGCGGTGGCGGTGTGCTTGGATGAACGTGCCGGAGCCGACTTTGAGGATCCAGAGCACGGCTACTTCGCTCGCGCCATCGATACCTGGTATCGCCATCGCATCCGCAAAGTCACTCGCCGCGCCCGCAATGCTGCCTGGGATCAAGTGCAGGCTTTGCCTGGCGTGACTATCGACGACACAGCGCGCGCCTTCATCCCCAGTGCCGTGCACGAGGTCCCGCGCGAGCTATCCAAGCTGCAAATCGCCGGAACGGACCTTCCGCTCGAAGAACCTGGGCCAATGCGCCCGGGCGTGGTGCTCTTTGTGAACGCCTCCCTTGGCATGAGCGCCGGCAAAGTTGCCGCGCAGGTGGGGCATGCCTCGATGTTGTTCGCCGGGCACCAGAGCGTGGAATGGGCGCGCGGGTGGGCGTCGAAAAGCTTCCCACTGCAGGTACGGGAGGTGGAAAAGGGGCTTTTCGACGAACACCGCAAACACCCCAACGCGATTACCGTCGTTGATGCTGGGTTCACCGAGGTAGAGCCGGACACCGCCACCGTGTGCGTATTACTGCGTAGCGTGTGAGCACTTAGGCCTCGGCCACCAGGCGTTTAAGTGCCCCTCGCACTGTCGCGGGATCGGATGTGCGCCAGAACTGCGGCAGGGAGGAGTGCAGGAAGCCTCCGTAGCGTTTTTCCACCATGCGCTTGTCCAGCACCGCCACCACACCGCGATCGTCCACGCTGCGCAGCAGGCGCCCAGCACCCTGCGCCATGAGCAGCGCGGCGTGGGTTGCTGCTACTTCCATGAAGCCATTGCGGCCTTCGGCGTCGGCGGCGATCTTGCGGGCCTGGAGTAGGGGATCGTCGGGGCGGGGGAAGGGGATGCGGTCGATGATCACCAGGGAGCACGAGGGGCCTGGAACGTCCACGCCTTGCCAGAGTGTGAGCGTGCCAAAAAGGCAGGCGTTGTGGTTGTTGGCGAAATTCTGGATCAAGGTGCTGGTGGAGTCATCGCCCTGGCAGAACACCTCGAAGGGCAGGCGGGTGCGCATGGCCTCGGCGGCTTGCACAGCGGCGCGCTTGGAGGAAAACAACCCAAGAGTGCGTCCGCCCGTAGCCAAGATCAGCTCGGCGATCTCATCCAGCCACGTTTCATCCAAACCGTCACGACCAGGTTCCGGTAGGTGCGTGGGTGTGTAGAGGATGCCCTTCTTGGCTGGATCGAAAGGCGAGCCCACATCCATGGCGTCGAAGCTTCCCGTTGGCATGCCCCAGGCAGCGGCCATAGCCTTGAAGTTGCCGCCAATGGCCAAGGTGGCGGAAGTGAGTACGCAGGTGTTCTCGCCAAAGAGGCGGGTATGTAAGAGTCCCGCCACGGACAGTGGTGCGACCTTGATATGGGTGCCGCGGCGATCGTCGTGATGCACCCACACCACGTCCTCGTGCTTGGAGGGATCTGATTCCTCAAAAACCTCGAGGATGCGCACCACGGAATCGTGCTGGTCAACCAGGTGATTGTTGAGCGCCAGGCGCTCGGCAAAACGTTCGGGGGCGTTCGTCTGTTCACCGTCGGGGCTTTGCGCGATGGCCTCCTTCAGGCGCCACAGTGCATTGCGGACGGCCTCAAGTTGAGATTTCAGCGCTTCGGGGAGTTCAGTGATGCGACCTGCTTCAATGTCGAGCATCTCCTGTTCCCACTCATTGGCCACTTGCTTCAGCTCCTTGGAGCGCTGCTCCGCGCCGAGCTTGGTGGCGCGATTGGCGGAAAGCGTCAGCGTGGTCACGCCGATCTCGTTGGTGGCAACGGCGGTGATGCGCCCGTCGAGCTCGTGCGCCTCGTCGATGATCACCACCTCATGCTCAGGCAAGATTTGCGCCTCGGATAGTGCGTCGATGGCCAGCAAGGCATGGTTGGTGACGATCACGTCAGCGTCGTGCGCCTTCTTGCGGGCAGCCTCGGCAAAGCAGGTATCACCGTGCGGGCAGCGGGAGGCCCCAACGCATTCGCGAGCGGTTACGCTCACTGCTCGCCACGCCAGGTCAGGCACGCCGGGTTCTAAGTCATCGCGGTCGCCAGTCTCCGTGTCGTTGGCCCATTCGTGCAGGCGCGCAACATGGCGTCCCATCCACGTCAGATCGCCCTCATCCATGAGGGTGTCTTCAGGTTCCTCAACGCCGATCTTGTTCTGGCAGAGGTAATTCGAGCGGCCCTTCATGATGGCGAAGGTCGGGCGGCGTTCCAGCAGCGGCTCAAGGGCGTCGGCGAGCCGTGGAAGATCGCGGCCCACCAACTGGCGTTGCAGAGCGATCGTGGCGGTGGAAACAATCACCGTGGTGTCCGTGGCCTGGGCATGGCGAATCGCCGGAACCAGGTAGGCCAAGGACTTACCGGTGCCGGTTCCGGCCTGCACCGCCAAGTGGCGTTGCGTCTCCAGCGCCTTGGTGACCGCCTGTGCCATGCGCGCTTGATTCTCGCGCCGGGCACCGCCGAGGGCGTCCACGGCGGCGTCGAGAAGCTTTGACGTTGCCGGCACCGCCTCCATTTACTCGAAGCCCACGAAGCGAGTAGACAGCACCGGCTCGTCCTTCGACAATGCCAACCCCTCCCACGGCAGGGTGACCAATTGGCGTGCCAGATATGCGCGCGATTCCTCAAGCGTGGGCAGGCCCTCGACTACTTCGCCGGAGCGCATGAGCGGGACGGTGAGTTCATAAGAAGTGAGCTGGCCGATCTTCGGGGCGTCGTGATCAAACGGAAAGACGATTTCCTCCACGGCGGTGCCGGTGGCGCGGTGTGTGCGCACGGCCTTCTTTGTACCGCCGGTCATTTGCTTGCCCCGCGAGCGCTTGGCCACGGGGTGACCTTCAACCTCCACCAACTTGTACACCATGCCGGCAGTCGGGGCGCCGGAACCGGTGACCACGGAGGTGCCAACGCCGAAAGCGTCCACGGGGTTACCGCGCAACCCGGCGATGGCGTATTCATCCAAGTCAGAGCTCACCACGATGCGGGTGTTGTGGGCGCCTAAATCATCGAGTTCCTGGCGAACCTTTGTGGTCATCACGCCAAGATCGCCGGAATCAATGCGCACAGCCCCGAGTTCCGGGCCTGCTACATCGATGGCATTACGAACGCCCTGGGAGATGTCATAGGTATCCACCAGCAGGGTGGTACCGATACCTAAGGTGTCGATCTGGCTGCGAAACGCTGCGTCCTCGTTGGGGGTGCCGTCGTCATTGATGTGCAGCAGGGTCCAAGCGTGGGCGGCGGTGCCGGTGCCGGGAATGCCGTAGCGATACACGGCCTCCAAGTTTGAGGTGGAGACAAAGCCAGCCAGGTAGGCTGCGCGGGCGGCGGTGACGGCTGCCTGCTCATGCGTGCGGCGCGAGCCCATTTCGAAAATCGGGCGACCATCAGCGGCGGTGACCATGCGGGCTGCCGCCGAAGCGATGGCGGAGTCGGCGTTCATGATCGAAAGGATCACGGTTTCTAAGATAACGCACTCCGCGAAGGTGCCGCGCACCGTGAGCAGGGGAGAATGCGGGAAATAGAGCTCTCCCTCGCGGTAGCCATCGATATTGCCGCGGAACTCATAGTTTCGCAGGAAATCGATGGTTCGCTCGTCTAAGAAGCTCAGCGAGGCAAGCTGTTCCTCGCTGAAACGGAAGGCGCGAACCGCATCGAGTACGCGCGCCGTGCCCGCAACCACTCCGTAGCGGCGTTCATTGGGAAGGCGCCTGGAAAATACTTCAAACGTGCATTGCTTGGAGGCGGTGCCGTCGGCAAGCGCCGATTGCAGCATCGTCAGCTCGTACATGTCGGTGAGCAGTGCGGTGGATTGTTGAGAAGTCACGGCATCCAAGTGTAGCCCCATGACCCGAGGCCGGGTGGGTAGGCTAGTGGCATGATGTCTGCACCACTTGCATCTCACGATGCGCTCGAACGCGCCGAAATCCGCGCGATGAGTTCACCAATGGCAACACCGGAATTAGATGAGGCTTTGGCTGTCGATGTCGCCGCCAAAGAAAACCTGCCGTGGATGTGCATTGTGTGGGACGATCCGGTGAACCTCATGAGCTACGTGGTGTACGTTTTCCAGACCATCCTGGGCTTTTCCAAAAAACGCGCGATCGAGCTGATGCAGCAGGTGCACACGGAAGGCAAAGCGGTGGTGTCTTCTGGTGAAAAAGACAAGGTCGAAGCTGATGTGAAGAAGCTGCACACAGCCGGCCTTTGGGCGACCATGCAGCAAGGGGGTTAATGGATGCAACCGTGGAAGAAAAAGAAGGCCCTACTGCGCGGTACCCGCTACGAAACCGTGTTGGAGCCCATCGAACGCGAAGTGCTGGGCGATCTGGCCGCAACGGTGAGCGAGGCGCTGATAGGCCGGGCGCAATCCGCCCCCAAAGACGAGCTTGCCGAGCTCACCGGCATGGCCCAGGGGCACACAGACGCCCCCGAGGATCCTTCGCTGGCCCGACTTCTGCCGGACTTTGAGCGCGAAGGCGATGAGGAATACGAAGGCGATAATTCGCTCCTGCGATCCCTGCACGAGCAGGACATTACCCGCGCCAAACTGGAAAACCTCCGCGCAATCGGTGACGTTCTGGGCCCGGATGGCTCCGTGATGGTGAGCATCAGTGAGGCCGATGCTCACAAGTGGCTTGCGGGACTGAATGATCTGCGCCTCTACCTCTTTTCGGCGGAGCCGGAGAACCCCGATGCTGACCGTGACCGCCTCAACTTGGTGGAATGGCTCGCCTATAACCAGGAATCGCTGCTCAGCGCCATGATGGGTCCCCTGGAGCAGTAGTGAGCTTGTCGACGATCCCCGGTATCTCCATCGGCCACGCCAGCATGGAATCGTCCGGATGCACTGTGGTGCTGGCCCGTGATGCCGCCGTGGCTGCCGTCGATGTGCGCGGCGGAGGCCCCGGCACCCGCGAGACTGACCTGCTGAAGGCTCACAACACCGTAGAGCGCGTGCAGGCCATCTGCTTATGCGGCGGATCCGCCTACGGGCTGGCGGCTGCTGACGGAGCGATGCGAGAACTGGAAGCGCAAGGCATTGGCTTTGCCGTGCTCGGCCCCGAGCGAGAAGGCCCCATCGTGCCCATCGTGCCAGGTGCAGTAATTTTCGATCTGCTGGTGGGCGATCCCGCTTGCCGCCCCGGAGCCGCCGAGGGTGCCGCTGCAACACTCAAGGCACTGAGCGGGAAGCCAGAACATAGAGCGCACAGCAATGTTGGCGCTGGTGTGGCAGCCACCGCGGGAAAACTCCGCGGAGGATTCGGTGAGGCGGCGCTGCAGGTTGGTCGGTGGCGGATAGCTGCAGGCGTGGTGGCAAACCCAGTTGGGCATGTGGTGGATCCAGCCAGCGGCAAGCTCTACGGCGATCCAACCGCGCCGGGCATTGATCCCGGGCAATACGCACAGCTTGAGGGTTTGGAATCGAAACTCAACACCACCATCGGCGTGATTGCCACCGACGCGCCCGTCACCCAAGCCCAGGCGAAGCGCCTCGCAATGGTGGGACACGACGGTCTGGCCCGAGGCGTCCAGCCTGCGCACTCGCCACTTGATGGAGACACGCTTTTTAGCCTTTCCACCGGCGACGCCAGCGGAGTGAGCACCCAAGAATTGCAGCAATTATGCATCGCCGCCGCTGATGTGGTGCAGGCTGCGATCGTGGACGCCGTGCGTCGCGCACGGCCAGGCTTTGGGTTACCCGCTTACGAGTCACTACGTTTGGAAGCACTATGAGTATGAATCCCGGGTACCCGCAACCCAACCAACGCCCCAATATGCAGCGCGTTGCGCAGCCGAATCCCTATGGTGGACAGCACCTTCCGCCGCAGCGCATGCCACAGCAGGCTCCTGTGAAAACTTCCGGGAACGTCGGTGCAGGGTTCCTGTACGCCTTTGGCTACCTGGTGGTGATTTGGAGCGTGCACCTGGTCAACGTTTTCGTGTTCCGGGGAACGCTGACGTACTTCGGTGTGCACCCGCTGGATCTCTCATCAATCTGGCACATTTTCACTGCCCCGTTGATTCATGGCTCCTCGGCGCATATCGCTGCCAATTCCATCCCCGGTGCAATCTTCTGCTTCCTCATCGGCTTAAGCGGACATCGCGCTTACTGGGAAGTTACCGGCATAGTGTGCGTTGTTAGTGGCCTGGGCACCTGGCTTGTGGGTGGCATTGGCACCTCCCACATCGGTGCTTCGGGTTTGATTTATGGGTGGTTGGCCTACCTGGTGGTTCGCGGCATTTTTAACCGCAGCGCAGGGCAAGTGGTGCTCGGGATCGTACTGGCCTTTGCGTACTCCGGTTTGATTTGGGGCGTGCTGCCAACCGATGAAGGCGTGTCCTGGCAGGCGCACCTCTTTGGAGCCATCGGTGGCTTCATCGCCGGTGCCACGATTACCAGCGATGATCCTCCTGCGCTGCAGGCGAAGCGTGCACGCGAGGCGCAGATGCGTCAAGCACGCCGCTAAGTGATGCGCTCAGTGATGAAGGCTTGAGGGCAAGCAGATTGGACACCCTTGGGTACACTCGAGCGCATGCCTGAGCCCTCATCACCCATTGGAATCTTCGACTCTGGCCTTGGCGGACTCACCGTGGCGCGCACCATCATGGAACAACTGCCACACGAATCCGTGCATTACATCGGCGACACCGCCCACGCCCCTTATGGCCCAAAATCCATCGCTGAGGTGCGGGAGCGTTCCATCGTGATCGGGGATCAGCTCATGGAGCGCGGGGTCAAAATGATCGTCATTGCTTGCAATACGGCTACCTCGGCGGCATTGCGAGACCTCCGAGAACGCTACGACGTGCCCGTACTCGGGGTGATTCTTCCAGCGGTTCGCAGGGCAGTAGCCACCACCCGCAATGGAAAAATTGGTGTGATTGGCACCGAAGGCACCATCAATTCGGGTGCATATCAAGAACTCTTTGCCGCTAGCCCTTCGGTGGAAATCGCAGCCGCTGCATGCCCTAGCTTTGTAAGCTTTGTGGAGCGCGGTATTACCGCTGGTAGGCAGATCCTCGGCGTGGCGCAGGGGTACCTTGAGCCTTTGCAAGCGGCCGGGGTAGACACCTTGGTGCTTGGGTGTACGCATTATCCATTGCTCACTGGCGTGATCCAATTGGCGATGGGGGATCACGTCACGCTCGTTTCTTCTGCAGAGGAGACGGCCAAGGATGTGATCCGTGAGCTTTCCGCCAGCGATATGTTGGCGGATGAGGCGCATCAGCCTCGGCACCATTTCCATTCCACGGGTGATCCAGAAGTTTTCGCGCAGTTAGCTACGCGATTCCTCGGCCCTCATGTGAGCAACGTGGAACACATCACCGCAACGTGATTCCTTCAACTTCAAGCGCGCACGGGTTTCATATTTCAGTGCATGCCGTGGCAAAGTTGCCAGTATGAAGGTGATTGTTCTTGGCAGTTCCGGAAGCGTCGGTGCTCCCGATAATCCGGCCTCTGGCTACCTCATCCTTCCCGATCGTGGCACGGGCGTGCTCATGGACATAGGTCCGGGGGTGCTCGCGCAGCTCCAGCGCTTCCACGGCCCCAATGAAGCACATGTGGTGTTCTCACATCTCCACGCAGATCATTGCCTCGATTTCCCATCGCTGATGGTGTGGCGGCGCTATCACCCAGAATCACCCGCATCGGGGCGCAACCTCTGTTTCGGTCCCGCTGCCACTTTTGAGCATCTTGGGCGTTTGAGTTCTGATGTGGCTGGTGAAGTAGACGACATGTCCGATACCTTCGCTTTCAGCCCCTGGCAGGCCCACCGTGAAGAAATTGTAGGTTCGCTGAACATCACACCTTTCCCCGTGATTCATCCAGTTGAAACCTATGCGCTGCGCGTGCAGGATCCCAGAAGCGGCAAGGTGATCGCGTACTCGGGGGATTCCTCTTTTACTTCCGAACTGGTGGCGTGCGCCCGCGATGCGGACCTCTTCCTCTGTGAGGCAACGTGGGGCGTGAGCAGCGAAGGCAAAGCGCCCAACATGCACCTATCAGGGGCAGAGGCCGGCCGTATCGCGCAAGAAGCTGGGGCAAAACGCCTGCTGCTGGTGCATATTCCGCCGTGGGGTGATCCGCAGGGTGCGTTGGAGGCGGCCCGCGCAGAATTCGATGGCCCAGTTGAGGTTTCCGCGGCTGGCATGGAGATCCACGTTTAAACTTGTTGGGTGCCAGGTAACGTTGTTGGCATGACTGAAACTTTTTCGCGCGCCGACGGCCGCGCCCGTGACCAAATGCGCCCTGTGAAGATCACCCGCGGTTTCACCACCAATCCCGCAGGTAGTGTCCTCATTGAGTACGGAAATACCCGCGTGATGTGCACCGCAAGCGTTGAACTCGGTGTCCCTCGATTCAAAAAGGATTCCGGCGAAGGTTGGCTTACCGCTGAGTACTCGATGCTACCTGCCGCCACTCACGACCGTATGCGTCGCGAATCCATGGCCGGCAAAGTCAAGGGGCGCACGCACGAAATCTCTCGCCTCGTTGGCCGTTCCCTCCGCGCGGCCGTGGATTTGGGAGAGCTTGGCGAAAACACCATCAACATTGACTGCGATGTGCTGCAGGCCGACGGTGGCACCCGCACCGCCTCCATTACTGGTGCCTATGTTGCGCTTGCCGACGCGATCGCGCACCTCAAAGCCGAAGGCGTGGTTCCCGGCGAGCCGCTGCTGCCCCCAGTAGCTGCGGTTTCGGTTGGGCTTATCGACGGCCACGTCTGCCTCGATCTGCCCTATGAAGAAGACTCCCGCGCCGACGTAGACATGAACGTCATTATGACCGAGTCGGGCAAGTTCGTGGAGATTCAGGGCACGGGCGAGCACAACACCTTCGACCGTGATCAATTGAACGCCATGCTCGACTACGCGGAGAAGGGCTGCCGCGAGCTGATTGCCGCCCAAAAGGCGGCTCTGGAAGGGGAGCTGCGCTAAATGCAGATCCTGCTTGCATCCAATAACGCCAAGAAGTTGCGCGAGCTGCAAACCATCCTCGATTCTGCCGGGATCGATGGGGTAGAGGTACTGCCGCTCAGTGCAGTGGATGCCTACGAAGAACCAGTGGAGGACGGCCGGACCTTCGCCGATAACGCGCTGATCAAGGCGCGCGCCGGGGCGAAGCATGCGGGCCTGGTCACCGTCGCCGATGATTCCGGCATCGCCGTGGATGAGCTCAACGGCATGCCCGGCGTGCTTTCTGCACGCTGGAGTGGTGCCCACGGCAATGACGAGGCCAATAACGAGCTGCTGCTCGGCCAAATGGCACACGTGCCCGATGAGCGCCGTGCCGCGGCCTTCGTGTCCGTCTGCGCACTGGTTACCCCCGAAGGCGAGGAGCACGTGGTGGAAGGCCGTTGGCCTGGCCGCCTGCTGCGCGCCTCGCAGGGCGAGGGAGGATTTGGTTATGATCCGCTCTTCGTTCCCACCGAAGAAGATGAGGCTGGCACCGGCCGCAGCGCCGGTGAACTGAGCCCCGAGGAAAAGAATGCGATCTCGCACCGCGGGCGTGCGCTTTCGCAACTCGTCCCCGTGATCAAGGATTTGGCTGGCTAGGTGCTGTCGGTGGAGGACTCACAGGAGCAGCCGCATCGTGCTTCGGGTAAACGGTTTCTTTTGACCTCGGCATTGATGCTGGTTACAGCCGCAATTTCGGTGCTGTTCTTTTCATGGCTCGATGCCGGTGATCGACTCGTCTACTTCAATCCAATCTCGGCCTCAGCTTTGCTTTCAGCGATCATTTTCTTTGTGCTTGGCATCAAGAAACTCAAGCTGCAAGAAGATCAAGGCATCGGATGAACGCAGATGTCATGGCGGCCGTGAGGCGTGTGGTTCTGAAGGCCTCGTGCTTTCACCCCTTTGAGTTTTAGGTGGTTCACGCTTCAATGAAAAGGGAGACGGGAACTGGGAGGATTGTAAAGTTCCCGAATTTCGCTTGGGTGATCCAGCGATAATGACACAACGGCCAACCTCAATACATTGCGAGGTTGGCCGTTGTGCTGCGCGAAAAAGTTAGGAGAGCTGGAACTGCGCTTCCACTTCCTTGCGGCGCCAGTGCTCCACGAAGAAGGAGAGGAAGGGGATGGTGCCCGCCAGCGCGGTGACCAGCCACTTGGTAGGCTCCCAGCGTGCCTTGGTGCCAAGGTTCAAGGTGGCCACCAGGTACAGCATGTAAAAAATGCCGTGCACTTGGCCGATGTACTTCGCCCAGGTGGGGATGTCCACACCTACGATGTAATCAAGCACCATGCGGGTGCATAGAATGAGCAACCACACGCCAGTGACCCACGCTGAAATGGAGAAAAGCTTCAGTGCTTTACGAACTCGGGCTTGGCGCTCGGGGTGAATTTTTGGCGTATTCGTCATGTTTGGGTTCCTTGCAATGAATGTTAAGCGCCCTCGCCGCGGTGGCGACGTTGCGGTTGTTGAAGCTGATTGAATTCCTCCACGCTGAGTTGCTCGCGCTGCGGGAGGAAGGATTCGTCAATTTCGGTGATCGTGTTGTGTTTGCTGGTGTTGTTTGGCTGCGCGGTGGCGTCGAAAAGCTCCTGGTCGGAGGCGAGTCTTTGGTTTTCGTACTCCACGAACTTCCGGTACGCGTACACGAAGAAGGCGCCGAAGAATGGCCACTGCAAAGCGTAACCGAGGTTTTGGAAGGTTCCGGAGCCGGATTGAAAGCGCGTCCACTGCCACCAAGCAAGCAAGAGCGTGGCGATCACGGCAATGATGAGAAACACGATGTGCCAAAGACGCACGCGGAAGCGACGTGGCTGTTGGGGCGCGTGATCGCTGTGTTTCTCGGTGCTCACGGGTGGAAAGTCTACCCTTTTGGCGGGTCCAACAAAGGTTGGTTGGACCGGTTGGTGTGATGGGGGCTGTGACGTGTACTATGCAACAAGCAACTTCGTTGCGATGCGCCCGTGGCGGAATTGGCAGACGCGCTGGATTTAGGTTCCAGTGTCTTAGGACGTGAGAGTTCAAGTCTCTCCGGGCGCACCACGTACCGCAAGTGGAGCCTCACGCTCAACGCTTGCGGTTTTTCTTTACACTGCGGAAGTATGGCAAAAGTAAAGAACCCATGGGAAACACTGTTTGAGCACGAAGGCCAGCAAGATCCGAACTGGCATGTTCGGGAGCACTTCGTCCTCGATTGTGATGCTGCAGTAGTCCAGAGTTTCAATGCGGAGCTACCCGAGGCATCAAGTGCCAGGGTTGAAATTGGCCTTCCTCCAGAACCGTTTATCGGCAATATCAATGCCGCTTCAGTGATCCTTCTGGCCTCCCATCCAATGATCGGCGGAAATGAGGCGCTGGACAACGAGGTATGGCGGAAGGCGTACCGAAAGAATCTTCGCTCGGGCGGCAATAAGGGCGGTTTCTACTACGCCAAGGATCTCAGCACGATGGAATTGCCAGGTGCTCAAGGGTTGTTTGGAGTTCGTCGAATAGAGGCGGAGGATTCGCCCACCGGTGAGGTGCAGCAGGCGCAGGCGGGTGTGCTGACTCCGCTCCTGAATGATTTGAGTGAAAAATTGGGAGGGGAGGGATTCAACCACGCCGACGATGATCTTCGGGCTGAAGTTGCTCGCAAGCTGTACAAGAATCTCATGGTGATCAATCTTTTCCCTTATGCGGTGGACTATTCGCGCGATGTGTTTGCGCAGCAAGAGGGAAATTGGCTGCCGAGTCAGCGCTATCAGCGCGCACTTGTAAAAAAGGCGCTCAAGCGCGCCAAGGAGGAAAAGTATCCGCCTCTGGTGATCGTGAGTAGGAGGCAGCAGGAGTGGTATTCGGCCGTTCCTAAGTTGCAGCACAAATTTGGAAAGCGCCCGAAGTCACTGGCACTCATGCAAAACCCGGGCATGGTGGTGACGCAAAACGCCTTGGATAGCGTGCACGGTAGAGGGGCGTACAAGCAGGTGTTGAAGCGCTTGCGTGCCTAAAGTTTTTGCAGTTCAGAGGTGATTCGGGGGTGGGTGGCTAGAGTGATGGGCATGAGTATTTCGAGGGTCTTCGACGCCTACCTTTCCAACAGCGATGTGCCGGCGGTGGAAAGCACCTTTGGGGAACTGCATTTTGAGTATGCCTGTGAGGCAGTTGCTGAGGGCCGTGCGGCAGAGGCGCTGGCTCGCGCCGTCGATATTGCGGCTGCGGAGCTTGGCTCCAGTGACTCAGATTGCTGGCAAGAGCGTTCTAGGGAGCCCGCTCGATGGCTTCGACCGCCTGGCGAACACGCAGACGGGGGCGAAAAATGACAAAACCCTCACCTTTTGTGGCATATTTGTATTCCTAACAAATGTACTTGCGGTGCGTGGCTTCTTCCGCCTTCGGGCGGGCAAGTGGCCATCACCTTTTTTCCGAAACAGGAGTATTTGCTGGTGACCGACCATAAACTCGCAGCCAACACCACCCACGACGCCCCTCGTTTGGTCTCTACGCTAAGCGATACCCCATTCGCGCTCATTTTCCCAGGCCAGGGTGTGAGCTGGTTGCCCGCTCTGCGCGAGGCGCTGGCTCAGGGTGCCACGCGCACCATCGAGCCGATTGTGGCTGAGGCGCGCACGAAGCTCAGTGGCATCGAAGAAAAGATCATCGGCACCCGCCCCTTCGGATTCGATCCCATCGTTTGGGCGCAGAACGAAGAGCTCGCCCCGGCCAATCCCCAAGCCGCCGCACTCAGCGTACCCGGCATCTTGGTTTCCCAATTGGCCACCCTCGATGTGTTGGAGCGCCAGGGCCTCGATATCGACTCCGCCACCACTGCCCTCGGCCATTCCCAGGGCGTGTTGGGGGAGTACGCCCTCAAGGATCTCTCCAGCGCCGCCGATGTTTTGGCCATAGCCGAATTGATCGGCGTCGCCATTACGCGCCGGGCCAAGATCACCGGGCTTGTTGCCCAAGGAGATGCTGCGCCGATGGTCTCCATCACCGGCATCAGCCGCGAACAGTTGCAAGGCGCCATTGACCATGCGTGTGGGGACGTTGATCAGGACATTCGCCCTGTGATCGGCCTGCGCAATACCCGCGACAGCTTCGTGCTCGTTGGCCGCCCTGCGGATAATCAGAAGGTTCTCGATTTTTTGAGCGCGCAATCGAAGCGCTCCCAATCCGAGGTGGAAAAGAAGCTGCGTGGCGGCTCTGCCTTCGCGCCGAAGTTTAACCCCCTTCCCATCGAGGTTGGCTTCCACCACCCGCAGATGAACAAGGCCGCAGACAATGTCGAACACTGGGCGAAGCAACTCGGCTTGGATGCCGAGCTGGCGCGCAAGGCCGCTGAAGTCGTGATGGTCACCCCCGTCGACTGGCCCGCACAGGTCAATGAGGCACTCGAAACCGGGGCTCGTTGGCTTCTCGACGTCGGACCTGCCGAAGGGGTTACCGCGCTCACCCGCCCAGTGTTGCAGGGTAGTGGTGCTGCCACCTTGGCTGTTGCTATCCAAGCTGGTCAGGCAAAGCTTTTCGACGCAGGCCGGGCACCTTCCCTTCCCGCCGCCTTTGAACAATTCGCCCCGAAGCTCAAGCGCGCCGCCGATGGCAGCGTGCGCGTTGCCACCAAGTTCACCGAGACCACCGGACGCAGCCCCATGCTGCTCGCCGGTATGACACCCACTACCGTTGACCCCGAGATAGTCGCTGCCGCCGCAAATGCAGGCCACTGGGCAGAGCTCGCCGGTGGTGGCCAAGTAACGCCAGAGATTCTTGAACAGCACCTAGATCAGCTAGCTGAGCTGCTTGAACCTGGCGTCAATGCCCAATTCAACTCCATGTTCCTGGATCCCTACCTGTGGAAGATGCAGATCGGCGGTAAGCGCCTGGTGCCCAAAGCCCGTGAAAACGGCGCGCCCATCGACGGCATCGTCATCACCGCCGGCATCCCCGAGCACGATGAAGCCGTGGCATTGGTGCGCGACCTCCGCGCTGACGGCTTCCCCTGGATCGCTTTCAAACCCGGTGCCGTAGCGCAGATCCGCAAAGTATTGGCCATCGCGGCAGACGTGCCCGAGGTGCCAATCATCTTGCACGTTGAAGGCGGCAAAGCCGGTGGGCACCACTCTTGGGAAGACCTCGATGAGCTACTCATTGCGACCTACGCCGATATTCGCGCCGCCGAGAACGCGATCCTGTGCGTAGGCGGCGGCATTGGCACGCCCGAGCGCGCAGCCGACTACCTCACCGGCGAGTGGTCCACGCGCTATGAACTGCCGGCGATGCCCGTCGACGGCATCCTCATCGGTACCGCAGCCATGGCCACCAAGGAGGCCAAAACCTCCGAGGCTGTCAAACAACTGCTGGTGGAAACCCCCGGCTCCGCCGAATGGGTGCCCGCAGGTGGGGCCACATCCGGCATGGCATCGGGACGCTCTCAGCTTGGCGCAGATATCCACGAGATCGACAACTCCTTTGCCAAGGCCGGACGCCTGCTCGACGAAGTTGCCGGTGACGCGGAGGCTGTGGCAGCTCGCCGCGAGGAAATCATTGAGGCCATCGGCAAGACGGCAAAGCCATATTTTGGCGACGTCAATGCCATGACCTACGAGCAGTGGCTCAACCGCTACCTGGAACTTTCTGGCCCGGAAGGAACAAGCGACGGGAAGTGGACCGACCAGAGCTGGTTCAACCGTTTCACACAAATGCTGGAGCGCGCCGAAGCACGTCTGCACCCCCAGGACCACGGTGACATCGAACCCCAAATCGAGGTCAGTGAAGTTGATCCACGCGGGAGCGTCGAAAAGCTCTTGCAGCTCTACACCCAGGCGAAGAGCCAAAAACTTCACCCAGCCGACGTGGTGTGGTTCATGCAGCTTGCGCGCACACCGGGTAAGCCCGTCAACTTCGTGCCCGTGATTGACAAGGATGTTCGCCGCTGGTGGCGTTCAGACTCCCTCTGGCAATCGCACGATCCGCGCTATAGCGCCGATCAGGTGGCCATCATCCCCGGCATCGAGGCCGTTGCCGGCATCACCAAAGCCAACGAGCCCGTGGCTGAGCTGCTGGAACGCTTCGTTGAGGCAACCAAGCAGCGTCTTGGGCAGTCCGAGGTTCACGATGCCAACGACTCCGTGCTCGAGCGCATCCTGAAGGCACCCGGTGTTGCTTGGGCTGGCCGGATGAGCATCAACCCCGTACATCGCCTGGGGCAGCCCGAGCAATGGGAGGTTGTAGGCGAGCAAGCCACCCATGCCGACACCGGTGCGACACTGAGCGCAGTGGATGATCAGCACGCAGAACTTTCCGTGCCGCTGCGCGCGGGCGTGGATCTAAAGATCAAGCTCAGCGCATCGCAAACCCCCGGTGCTGCACCGCAGGTGACCGCCAAGGACGCAGAGGCCGCTATGGATGAGCTCTGCCGCGTTGCTGCCGGTGGCACCCTGGGTGAGGTTCGCGAATCCGAGGGCGTTGCCACCGTGCATTGGGAGGCCACCCTCACCGAGGAAGACCTGGCGGACTATGCCACCGTGACCGCCGGACACCTGCCCTCATTCCTGAGCGTCGATAGCGTTGCAGCCGACGTGCTGGTGGGCAAGGCATGGCCTGCCATCTTCGCCGCCGTTGCCTCCGCCCGCGTGCCCGGCAACGACGCCGCCCGAGTGGTAGAAGGCATGCTCAATCTGGTCCACCTCGAACACCACATCACCGTGCTTGACCGCGCCATTTTGCGCCCCGGTGTATCCATCGAGGTGCAGGCGCGCGCCGAAGAAGTCAACGACACCACCATCGGCCGCATCGTCGTGATCCGCGCGGAACTTTCCGTCGATGGCACCGTGTGCGCCAAGCTC
The DNA here is from genome assembly GCF_003813985.1 of Corynebacterium gerontici. NCBI lineage: Bacteria > Bacillati > Actinomycetota > Actinomycetes > Mycobacteriales > Corynebacteriaceae > Corynebacterium > Corynebacterium gerontici. The sequence goes on along the minus strand of NZ_CP033897.1, from coordinate 1,797,530 downwards.
TCCGAGCGCATGGCCATCCGCGGACGTCGCGGCAATGCAGTGGCACGAACCAATACTTCCGCGCTGCCAAGCGTTGCTGATGCGCCGCGTTCGTTCCGCAGCCACGCCAAGGTGCGCGCACCGCGCTCCATGAAGGCATTTGCTGCCGTCTCTGGTGATCACAACCCCATCCACACCTCCGATACCGCCGCCACCTTGGCAGGACTCCCAGGCGTGATCGTGCATGGCATGTGGACGTCCGCCATTGCGCAACTCGTGGCGTCGGCAAGCTATAGCGGCGAAACGGTGAACACCTCAGCCGCAGAGGTGAAGGAATTTACCGCCACCATGCTCGCGCCGGTGCTTCCCGGCCAAGAAATTGAATTCGTGGTGGAGCGCTCCGGTATTGATACCCGCGCTGGCCACGGTGAGGTGCGTGAAGTCACCGCCACCGTTGAGGGCAATCTCGTGCTCAGCGCCACCGTCGTGCTGGCAGAACCGCGCACCTTCTACGCTTTCCCCGGCCAGGGCATTCAGCACCAGGGCATGGGCATGGACTCGCGTTCCAAGAGTGCTGCCGCGCGCAAGGTGTGGGATCGAGCAGACGAACATACGCGGAACAAGCTGGGCTTCTCCGTATTGCACATCGTTCAAGACAATCCCACTGAAGTGCGCGTTCATGGCGAAACCTTCACCCATCCCAAGGGTGTGCTCTTCCTCACCCAATTCACGCAGGTGGCTATGGCTACCCTCGGCGTGGCACAAATTGCAGAAATGCGCGAGGCAGGCGTGCTGCAGGAGCGCGCATATTTTGCCGGACACTCCGTTGGCGAATACAACGCGCTAGCCGCCTTCGCCGGGGTTTTGAGCTTGGAAAACGTCCTCGAAATCGTGTATCGCCGCGGGCTCACCATGCACCGCCTGGTGGAACGCGATGAGGACGGGAACTCCAACTACGGCCTGGCCGCCCTGCGTCCTCACAAGATGGGTCTGAGCGCCGACAGCGTCTTTGAGTACGTGCAAAACTTGAGCCAGCAGTCCGGCGAATTCCTCGAAATTGTGAACTTCAACCTCGAAGGCAAGCAATACGCGGTCGCCGGTACCTCCAAGGGCCTTCGTGCCTTGGCTGCAGACGCAGAGCAGCGCGCGCCGGGTGCTCGTGCCTTCATCCAGATCCCGGGCATCGACGTGCCGTTCCACTCCACCCACTTGCTTGACGGTGTGGATGACTTCCGTTCGCACCTTGATTCACTTATCCCCGAGAACGTGGACCTGGACGTGCTGGTGGATCACTACGTGCCCAACCTCGTGGCGCGTCCCTTCGAGCTCTCCGAAGAGTTTGTGGAATCCATGCTTGATGTCGTGGACGCCCCCGTGCTGCACGAGATTGTCCGCGACTTCGATCAGTGGAGCTCCCAACCAGTGAAGCTGGCGCGCACCCTGTTGGTGGAACTGCTTGCCTGGCAGTTCGCCTCCCCAGTGCGTTGGATTGAGACCCAAGACCTCCTGCTTCGTCCTGAATCCGCAGGTGGGCTGGGTATTGAGCGCTTCGTGGAGGTGGGTGTGGCAAATGCCCCAACCCTTGCCAACCTGCTGGCCCAGACCCAGGCATTGCCCCAGCACCGTGACGCGCACGTGGAGATCCTCAATGCTGAGCGCGACCGCACCGTGGTCTTCGCTGCGGATGCCCTCCAACGAGAAGTACCCGAAACCCCGGAGGAAGAAGAGCAGAGCACCGAACAGGAAGCACCGCAAGGTGTCACACAGCAGCCCACCGAGGTTGCTCCCGCAGCGCCTACCGGCGGCCCGCGCCCCGAGGACATCGCATTCACCCCCGCGGATGCCACCGAGATGCTCATTGCGCAGTGGACCAAGGTTCGCCCCGACCAGATGGCGGCAAGCGACTCCATCGAAGCCCTGGTGGAAGGCGTTTCCTCGCGCCGAAACCAGCTCCTGCTTGACCTCGGTGTGGAATTTGGGCTGGGTGCTATCGACGGCGCTGCCGATGCCGAACTGTCCAGCCTGAAGCAGACCGTGAGCAAGATGGCCAAAGGCTACACGCCTTTCGGCCCCGTGCTTGGCGACGCCATCAGCGACGCCCTCCGCCGCATAACCGGCCCCACCGGCAAGCGCCCGGGATACATCGCAGAGCGCGTCAGGGGCACCTGGGAGCTCGGCCAAGGATGGGCTGATCACGTTACCGCTGCACTTGTGCTGGGTGCCCGCGAGGGAGCGTCGCTGCGCGGCGGCGATTTGGCCACCCTCACCCCCGCATCTCCGGCTTCTTCGGCTGAGCTGGATCAGCTTATCGACGCCACCGTGCAAGCCGTAGCCGCTGCCCACGGGGTGAGCGTGTCACTGCCAGGCGGTGGAGCCTCCGGCGGCGGCGTGGTTGATTCCGCCGCTCTGGGCGCATTCGCAGAGCAGGTTACCGGTGACAAGGGCGTGCTGGCAGCAACCGCCCGCACGATCTTGGAAAACCTCGGTCTAAGCGATGGCGGTGCATACGACTTTGAGGCCGATAATGCCGATGCCGCCGTCGTCGAATTGGTCACTGAGGAGCTTGGCTCCGATTGGATCCGCCAGGTCACCCCCGCCTTCGACGCCAACAAGGCAGTGCTCATCGACGACCGCTGGGCAAGCGCACGCGAAGATCTCTCACGAATCGCCGCTGGCGAAGAGCTCGATGTTCGCTTCGACGGCGCTGGTGAAACCGTTGCCGCTCATGCCGAATACCTCGGTGTGGACTGGGCCGCCGTGCAGGCTCGCGATGACGCTGAGCTTGAATACGCCGATGATGTAGCCGTAGTGACCGGTGCATCGCCTGATTCGATTGCTGCGGCGGTCGTCGAAAAGCTTCTCGCAGGCGGTGCCACGGTGGTGCTGACCACTTCCTCTTTGGGTCACAAGCGTTTGGAGTTCTACAAGGATCTCTACCGCCGTTCCGCTCGCGGCCAGGCCGCTGTGTGGATCGTGCCCGCGAACCTGTCATCGTTCAGCGATCTTGATAATCTGATCAACTGGATCGGAACAGAGCAGGTCACCACCGTAAATGGCGCATCGAAGGTGCTCAAACCGTCGCTGGTTCCCACTCTGCTCTTCCCCTTCGCAGCACCTCGTGTTTCCGGCTCCTTGATGCAAGCTGGAGCGCAATCCGAGCTGCAGATGCGTCTGCTGCTGTGGTCCGTAGAACGCCTCATCGCTGGGCTTTCCACCATCGGGGCGGATACTCACGTGGGCGAACGCCTGCACGTTGTACTCCCCGGCTCCCCGAACCGTGGTCGTTTCGGCGGAGACGGCGCCTATGGTGAGTCCAAGGCAGCGCTCGATGCGCTGGTGACCCGTTGGCATGCCGAAACGTCCTGGCAGCCCAACACCTCACTGGTGCACATGCTCATTGGCTGGGTGCGTGGCACCGGCCTTATGGGTGGCAATGATCCGCTCGTAGAAGCCGTTGAGGCAGCAGGCGTCACTACCTATTCAACCGAGGAAATGGCCGCCAAGCTGGTGGAGCAGATCACCCCTGCGGTGCGTGAACAAGCAGCGCGCGGCCCCGTAGAAGTGGATGCCACCGGCGGACTAGGCGAATCTGACATCAATCTGGCAGAGCTCGCGCAGCAGGCGCGCACGAGCCAAGACAAACACGAGGAAGCCGAAGATCGCAGCCTGAAGGCGCTACCAAACCTCCCAGAGGTACTGTCTGGCAACGCGCCCGACTTCGCAGGCCAGGTGCAGCAATCCCTCGAAGACATGGTTGTGATCGTTGGCGCGGCCGAACTCGGGCCGTGGGGCTCGGCTCGTACCCGCTTCGAGGCGGAGCTCAGTGGCGATCTCTCCGCCGCCGGCGTGATGGAGCTGGCGTGGACGATGGGGCTCATTCACTGGAATGAGGACCCCACCCCAGGCTGGTACGACGCTGAAGACCAAGCCGTAGACGAGGCCGACATCTTTGAACGCTTCCACGATGAGGTGCTCGCGCGGGTGGGCGTGCGTCGCTATCACGATGACTTCGGCATGCTGGACAACCTCGCACCGGAGCTGACTACCGTGTACCTGGATCGAGATCTGAGCTTCACCGTTGCGGACGAAGCGGCAGCACGCAGCTTCGTTGAATCAAAGCCAGAGACCACCTCCGCAGCCTTTGATGAGGCGGCAGGGGAGTGGACGGTCACCCGTTACGCAGGATCGGCGGTGCGTGTACCGCGCCGGATGACGATGAGCCGCTTCGTCGGCGGACAAATTCCCGAGGGCTTCGACCCCTCCGTCTACGGCATCCCCGCGGACATGGTGGACAATCTTGACCGTGTGGCGCTGTGGAACCTCGTCTGCACCGTCGATGCGTTCCTTTCTGCGGGCTTTAGCCCAGCGGAACTGCTGGCTACTTTGCACCCGGCGCGAGTGTCTTCAACGCAGGGCACAGGTCTGGGCGGCATGCAGTCCATGCGCTCGCTCTACATCGACGGCATGCTCGCCGAGCCGCGCCAAAACGATATTTTGCAAGAAGCACTGCCGAACGTGATGGCAGCGCACGTCATGCAGTCCTACGTCGGTGGCTATGGCCAGATGATTCACCCAGTGGCCGCCTGCGCCACCGCGGCGGTATCCGTGGAAGAAGGCGTGGACAAGATCAAGCTGGGCAAGTCCGACTTCGTGGTTGCTGGTGGCTACGATGACCTCTCCATCGAAGGCATCACCGGCTTCGGCGACATGGCCGCCACGGCGGACTCGAAGGAATTGGAGTCCAAGGGCATCGAGCATCGCTACTTCTCGCGTGCGAATGACCGCCGCCGCGCCGGCTTCGTGGAATCCGCCGGTGGTGGCACCCTACTGCTGGCCCGCGGTTCCGTGGCCGCCGACCTCGGGCTGCCGGTGCTTGGCGTCATCGGCTTTGCTGAGTCCTTCGCCGATGGTGCCCACCAGTCCATTCCGGCTCCCGGCCTGGGAGCCTTGGGCGCCGCTCGCGGTGGGGAACATTCCCGTCTGGCGCGCAGTCTGCAGGCAGTGGGCGTTGCTGCCGATGACGTGGCGATCGTAAGCAAGCACGACACCTCTACCAATGCGAACGACCCCAACGAGTCTGATCTGCACGAGCGCATTGCCCGTTCCATCGGCCGCAGCGAAGGCAACCCGCTGTACGTGATCTCGCAGAAAACGCTCACTGGTCATGCCAAGGGTGGCGCAGCCGCATTCCAGCTCGTTGGCCTCACACAGGTGCTCGCCACCGGTGTGATTCCGGCGAATATGAGCCTAGACTGCGTGGATCCAGTGCTCGCCGCTAATGAACACCTGGTGTGGGTACGCAAGCCACTGGATATTTCCAGCAGGGCACCCAAGGCAGGTTTTGTCACCTCCCTCGGCTTCGGCCACGTTTCTGCCCTCGTGGCAGTGGTGCACGCCGGTGCCTTCGAAGAAGCGCTGCGCCAGCAGCGCGGCCAGGACGCCCTGCGCCAGTGGCAGGAGCGCGCCGCTCAACGCCGGGAGGAAGGTGCTCGCCGGATCCTCGACGGCATGCACCATGCCGCCAGCTTGTATGAGCGCCCCAAGGATCGAAATCTCGGCGAGGGTGGAGCGAAAGTGCAGAAGGAACGCGAAGCCGCAATCCTGCTTGACGATGGTGCCCGCCTGATCAACGGGGTCCTCGGAACCAGCGCCGAAGGCTAGGCCGCACGCGCCCCGAAGCCCCGCCTTTTCGATGCTCTTAGCAAAGTTCAAGAGGCGGGGTTTTCCTTTCGGCTGAAAAGCTATGCAACACTGACACCATGTTCATCGGCACAGACATCGTGGCCATTGAGGCATTTCGCCAACAACTTGCAATGCCAGGCAGTAGCTTCTTGGAGGTGTTCACCGCACAGGAGCTCCGCGTAGCCAACGCGCGCACCGATCGTGCCCAACACTTGGCGGGGCGATGGGCCGCCAAAGAGGCGCTGGTGAAAGCCTGGGGGCAGTCACTCTATGGCCGGCCGCCGGTGCTCGCAGATACGCCCGAGTTGTGGGCGCTGATTGAGGTGGTGCCCGATACCCATGGGCGCGTTGCGTATCGGCTGCATGGGGACGTCGAAAAGCTTCTGCGTGAGGCCACGACGGCGCTGAGCATTTCCCATGACGGCGACTACGCCATCGCCCAATGCCTGCTCAAAGTAGGGGATAGTTAGGAGGGCTGAGCTGCGTCGAAGAGGTAGGCGAGGATCATCCGCTTGATTTCGCGGACCGTGACGTCAAAGCGTGCGTCCTCGGTGACGGCAAAGTTCAACAGGGACGTCATGGTGTGGACGAGAATGCGGGCGAGGTCGCCGCGTTCTTGATCGCTGCGCTGGGGTGCGAGTGGTTTGAGCACCGAGCCTAAGAGTTCGATCAGCGGAAGTTCGGTGGCTGCGGCGGTGGCGCGTGTGGCGGGGGTGGATTGCACCGCGTGCCAGACCGCTCGACGCGAGGGATCGGCGCGCCACATGAGTGCGAGGTGGTCGATGAGTTCGTCGAGCACCATCGGCCACTGAATGCCCGGCATTTGTTCAGCGAAGCGTTGCATCTCGGCGATCGCGCTGGCGGTGTCCTGGCGGTCAAGTTCGCAGATCAACACATATTTGTTGGCGAAAAAGCGGTAGATGGTGCCGATTGGTAGTGTCGCGCGCTTGGATACTTCGTCGAAGGTGAAGGACTCGAATCCGCATTCCACTAACACTGTCCGCGCGGACGTCAGAATCTTTTCAAAGGTTTCCCGGCTGCGTTGTTGCGCAGGCCTGCGCCGGGGTAGCAGAATGTCGCCCCGGTTTTGGTTGGTCGTCTCACCAACGGTTGGATCCTTCGCCATCGCCGCCGCCTAGAAAGTTAGGAGGAGGGGAGGTCGCGGATCAGGCGCGCGACGTGGCCCGTTGCTTTGACGTTGTATTGCGCCACGCCGATGGTGCCGTCGGATTCGATGAGGAAGGTGGAGCGGATGACGCCCTGGACGATTTTTCCGTAGTTCTTCTTCTCGCCGAAGGCGCCGTAGGCCTGCATGACGTCCTTAGTTTCGTCGGAAAGCAAGGGGAAGGTGAGCTCGTGATCCTCGCGGAACTTGGCGAGTTTGTCGACCTTGTCCGGCGAGATACCCACCACAGCAATGTCTTGGTCATTGAGCTGAGTGAGCGAATCGCGGAAGTCGCACGCCTCTTTGGTGCAGCCTGGGGTGTTGGCGCGCGGGTAGAAGTAGACGATGACGCGCTGCCCGCGGAAGTCTTCAAGGCTGGTGGTGCCACCCTGGTCATTGGGCAAGCTGAAGGCTGGGGCTTGGTCGCCGGGCTGGAGGCGGATTTGTTCAGTCATGGCTTCAAAGGATACCGGCTTCTTGGTTTTTGCTGTGGTGGTATTAAGGTATAAGAAGATTTCAATTAACGAACTCAGCTAGGGAGTCCCTCACGTGGCACGCAACATTGATGATATCCAGCGCGACATCGAGCGCACCCGCCGTCAGCTCGCCAGCACCCTGGACGAAATTGCTGATCGCTCCAAGCCCGCCAACTTGGTTGACGACGCCAAAACTCAGGCCACCGCAAAGCTGAAGGATCCGCAGGTGCAAAAGACCCTCATGGGCATCGGTGCCGCTGTGGCTGGCCTGGTGCTTCTGGGTGTAGTTCGCGGACGTAAGAAGAACAAGGACCTCAAGGAATTGCAGCGTCTGCTGGCAAACCGCTAAGCGCATTCTTGGCAGCACTGAGCTTTTCGACGATAAAAGCCCACGTGCTGCTTTTTGCCGCCCCCACACGGGGGCGGGCGTGCGCGATGGGGAGGTTTAGGCCAGTTGGGCGCCCGAGCCCACCATCTCCTGTAAAGCAGCTTCGCCGGATTCCTCACTCACCGGGGCGCATAGCTCGGTGAGCACGCGCACCTCAAAGCCTTCCTTGAGTCCGTCCAAGACGGTCGCTCTGACGCAATGATCCGTGGCGATACCGACAACGTCGATGATGTCCGCGTCGTGAGCACGCAGCCATTCCGCAAGCGGCGTGCCCTTATCCTTGGGCTCGTTCGTGCCCTCAAATCCTGAATAGGCCGCTGCATACTGGCCTTTATAAAAAATTTCCTCAATCGGCGCGGTATCGAGATTCTGGTGAAATTCGGCGCCTAGAGAATCCGCCTTGCAATGGACAGGCCAAGAATCCTTGAAATCCGGCGAATCGGAAAAATGATCGCCCGGGTCGATATGCCAATCCTTCGTGGCGACGATCGCCCCATAACGATCGCTGTGCTCGTGCATATGCTGCGTAATTGCCTGTGCCACCTCGGCTCCACGCTCAGTGGCGAGCGAGCCGCCGGGGCAGAAATCATTTTGGACGTCGACGATGACGAGAGCGCGCACGTCCCCTCCTCACTGTTGGTTCTGATGTGGTGAACAGCTTGGCACAAGTGGGCGGGCGTGTGAAGGGGTGTGTGAAATTACGGTGTTGTTTTTTGGGTCGCATCTGGCGGATCAGTCCCACCTGAGCAGTCAACGGCGAAAAGCGGGAGCTGACGGCCAGCACAGAGTCAGAGGAACTCCGAAAACGCCGCTTCCATTCGCCACCGCAGCTGACCCAAGTCTGCGTCAAACAGGCTCGCGTAGGTATCCAGAGTCATTGCCGCCGAAGCGTGCCCCAGTTGGCGTTGTACAAGCTTCACATTCGCCCCAGAAGAAACCATCAATGACGCGGCGGTATGCCCCAGATCGTGCAACGTTACTCGAGAAATGATCAGTCCGGCCCTTCGCACCGTGCGACCGCCTGCTGGAACCAGTGATTTTTCGAATATGGCCGTTTAATTGGTTCGCTTGTCGACGAAAAAACCCCGCCATTGGTTTTTCCTCGCGCACTGCTCACGGAGCATGTCAAATACGAAAGCGGGTGCTGTGATTGAGCGGACCTGTTCAGTCTTTGGGGTGCCCACAACGGTTTCGCCATCAATCCACACGGCGTTTCGTGCCACTCGAATCCGGTACTTTTCAAAATCCACATCTCGCACCTGGAGTCCTGCCAGCTCGCCGAATCGCATGCCAGTTGTGCCGAGTGTCCACAACACCTCCGGATATTTGAAAGCCCTAGCTAACGCCGAAAGCTCAGATTCGGTGAGAAATCGTGGGGGGCTGATCCTTCTTCGGTAGTGGGAAGCCGCGTGCCGGATTCCTTTTGATTATTTGTTCAGTCACGGCAAGAGATCCAGCGTGCTTGCTAGGAGCGTGAGGCAGTGACGTTTCGAGTATCCGCCATCGGCTCCGTAGCTCCATCCCATCGCCGCGCGCTGTTCCGGCTTGCATAGTCCGGCACTTCAATGTTTGCCAGCCAGATACGCACATCGATCTGGCGGACATCGGTGGCCTTCGTTCGCCCCCACCGTGGGAGGACATGGCCATTGGAGACAGTTGCTAGGCGAGCGCGCCAAGAGGGTTTCCACTCCGCGATTGTGAAGAGCTGCTCAACCAAATCACCAACGGTGAGGTTGGCCTGCTCTGGGGAGAGCTTATGCCCCTCACGCGTATTGACGGCGTTGCAATCCGCCCATGCCGTAGCTGCGGTCTTGGTGGGGAATCCTTGTTTGGTGCGCGAACGCCCATCCGGTGTTCGAAACTGGACGCGCCATGCAATTCCTTTGGCGGTTGTGTATTTCCTAATTGAAGCCGCGAAAAGCTCTCCTCCACTATGCGATGGTGGTTGTGCAGTAATCCCTTGATTAGTAGCGGGGACTGCCGGTGCATCGCCACTGAAGAGAGAATGAGGCGCGCGTTCTCACGACACAGCTACGATAATCTTGAACAGATCAGTGCAACGTGGCAGGTGAAAAATGGCTTGTAAAAACGAAGCACCCCCAGCAACCAGACGAGACCTGAATACTGGGGGTGAAAAAGTGCGCCATCAGGGACTCGAACCCCGAACCCACTGATTAAGAGTCAGTTGCTCTACCAATTGAGCTAATGGCGCATCATGTACAGCTTGAACTCTTGTTCCTGCTGTGCAACGAAGAAAAATATAACAACGTGAACTACAGATTGCAAAATCGCCTGGTGATCGCCCCTTTTAATCCGCGTTTGAATGCTTGCTCGTGATGGATGGGTTTCGTGGCGTCGAAAAGCTATTGCCGAACCAAATACGGGGAAAATGTGTTCGAAATCAACGGGGTAGGCTTGGAGGTGTTCGTGCATAGTGTCAATCAGCCGTAAACCCCCGGTTTGGCCCGGGATCCGCCTCCCTAAAAATTCTGAATGGCGGGGTAGGTCTCGGAGGTCTTTCTGGAACATAACAATGTGCTAACGCTTAGCGTTCTGAGTGCAATGTTTGAAGCTATGAGGTTTACGATTGGAAACGCTGCGGCGAAAGTCGCGCGAAGTGACAGCGATAGTGAAGGCTAGTGAAGTTGTGAAATTGCCAAAGGCAAATGTTGGACGTGCTCGATTTTCGAAGGTTATTGGTGCCTTCGGGCCTGCCATGTTACTAGCGTCCTGCACCATTGGTGGTGGCGGATCCAGCGACGGTCAGGAGCAACAAGCTGAAGAGAAGAATCCTCCAGCGGTAAACGTGAAGGATGATGCTGATTCGGTCAGTCCAATTAAGCCTGTTGAGGTTGAGTCGAAGGGCGATGGCCTGGACGAGGTCACCATGACCAACGAAGAAGGCAATGAAGTTGACGGCAAGATGGCCGACGACGGAAAAAGCTGGACCAACGATGAGGTCCTAGGTTATGGACGGACCTACACCATTGTCGCTAAGGATAAGAATGGTGAAACCACCAAGAGTAGCTTCACCACGCTCGCACCGGACTACACCGCCTACGGTGCACTTTCCCCGGCTGAAAACGCCGAAGTCGGGGTGGGGCAGACTATCGCTGTGCGCTTCCCGTACGCCATTGAAGATCGCAAAGCCGCTCAGGATGCCGTAAAAGTAAAGACCGAACCGGCCGTGGAAGGCGCCTGGTATTGGTTGAGTCCTTATGAAATGCGCTGGCGTCCGGAAAACTACTGGGAGCCCGGAACAAAGGTGAAGGTCAACGCAGATCTCTACGGCAAGGACCTCGGTGGCGGAGTTTATGGCGAAGCGGACAACTCCACAGAATTCACCATCGGTGACCGAGTCGAGGCCGTGGCGGACGACAACACCAAGACCATGACGGTCTACAACAATGGCGAGGTCGTGAAGTCGATGCCCATCTCAATGGGATCGAATCAATGGCCAACTCCCAACGGCGTCTACATCATTGGTGACAAGAATCCCTCGATGATCATGGATTCAGAAACTTATGGTTTGTCGCATGAAAACGGCGGATACCGTCTGACCGTGAATTACGCAACGCAAATGTCCTATTCCGGCATCTACGTTCACGCCGCACCGTGGTCGGTTTGGGCACAAGGCAGCCAAAACACTTCCCATGGCTGCATCAACGTCACGACCGAATATGCGAAGTGGTTCCAGGATTACGTCAAGCGCGGCGACATTGTCACGGTGAAGAACACCATCGGCGGCGTTCTCGATGGCGCAGATGGCCTAGGTGACTGGAACATTGACTGGGAGACCTGGAAGAAGGGCAACGCGGACCAAAACTAACCTCGCGGCTTCACGGTACGAGTTGAGGAGCGGATCACTGCTGATCTGCTCCTTTTTCGTTGCTGTGAGCGAGCGTATCGGTGCGGGAGAGCTTGGAGGGCGCTGCAGCTTTTGGCCTTCGGTCGGTGAGACGAACCGGTTGAAGAGTTCAAGATTCTTGAACGCTCAATAATAGTAAACGTTTAATTTTGCTAAGGGCTCCTTCAAACTGCGAGTCCGAAAATGCAGTCGAACTATCCTCCCCCCCCCAAAAAAAACCGTTCAAGTGGGAACAGCGCACTTTCATGATTGGTCATTTAGGCGGGATGCAGCTTCAGAAGAGCCCCAGTGAATGGGAGGTCGTGTGAAATCAACTAGCCCGATTTCGATAATGAACCAAACCTCCCGGGACGACGAAAGAAATCACTCCAACCATTCCGAGGATTTGCCGCATGAAAAAGAGGGCCGAAAGTAAAAACTTTCGACCCTCCACTCTTGGGGTGGCTGACGGGGCTCGAACCCGCGACACCCAGGATCACAACCTGGTGCTCTACCAACTGAACTACAGCCACCATCACCGCTTGAAAAGCAGCGATAGCAATACTAACTCATGCCTCCAACATTACAAAAACTGCTGGTAAACCCGGGTGCTTTCCTGTGCTGCCTGCTCTGCTTCCTCGCTGGTGGTATCGGCGCGGAATAGGCTGCGGCGGTAGTAGTCCAGCTCGCGGACAGATTCCACGATGTCAGCGAGCGCGCGGTGCGCCATGCCTTTTTCGGGCTGGCGATAATACACGCGGGGAGCCCAGCGCTTGGCCAGTTCTTTGATGGAGGACACATCGATCATCCTGTAGTGCAGGGCATCATCGAGCCGCGGCATGTGTTCGCGGATGAAGGAGCGGTCGGTGGCGATTGAATTGCCGGCCAAGGGTGCTGGTTGATCGGCGGGGCAGTGCTGCGCGACCAGTTCGAGTACCGCGTCCTCGGCTTGGGAGAGCGTCACGGGCGAGTTGCGGATTTCGTCGATAAGCCCTGAGGAGGTGTGCATATTGGTGACAAAGTCGTCCATCTGTGCCAACTCTTCTTCGCTGGCGTGCACCACCAAGTCCACGCCCTCGCCCAAAATGTTGAGCTCGGCGTCGGTGACCAGTGCCGCCACTTCTACGATGACGTGCCGATCGGGGTCTAGACCCGTCATTTCGAGGTCGATCCACACCAGGCGGTTATCTTTGGGCGAAAGCGTTTCAGACATACCCCCATCCTAACTTTGCTCGAAAGTTAGGAGAGGTTGGAGTAGAACTTGCCCATCACCGGCGCAAGCACGGCGGTCGGCGCAACGGCTGAAATGGCATTCATGGCTTTGGAAAGGGGGCCTGGAACGACGCGTCGCTTGTTTTTCGCCATCGCTTCGAGGGTTTCGCGTGAGCAGGATTCGTAGGTAGTCCAGAGGAAATCGGGCACCACTTTGTCCACGATGGATTGTTCGGCTTCTGGGATTTCTGCTTCTCGCACGGGACCGGGCGCAAGCAGGGTGCAGGTGACGCCGGTGCCTTTGAGCTCGTAGTGCAAAGCCTCGGTGAAGGCGTTGACGCCAGCTTTGGTGAAGACGTAGGTGGCGTTGTTGGGGATGGGCACGTTGCCGGCTGCGGAGCCCACGTTGCAGATGGCGCCTTCTTTGCGCTCGAGCATGCCGGGCAGTACGGCGTGGGTGAGTTCGAAAACGGCGGTGGCGTTGAGCTCGAATTGGGTGGTCTCGTAGTCCCAGTCCTGGTCTTTAAATGGCCCGAAGCTGGCGATGCCGGCAGAGTTGATCAGGATATTGACCCGCGTTTGTTCAAGCTTTTCGACGAGCCCCCGGCGATCATCCTCATCCGCCAAGTCGCAGGGGCAGGCGATGGCGTTCACGCCGTGTTGTTGGCGAAGCGTTGCTGCTATCTGTTCGAGCAGTTCAGCTCTGCGTGCTACGAGCACCACGTTGTACCCCATGCGAGCGAGGTCTGTTGCCATTGCTTTGCCGATGCCTTGGCTTGCGCCGGTGATGACGGCGTAGGCGTCGATGTCTTGTTTGGGCAGTGCCATGAATGCTCCTTGCAGGATCAGTGTGGTGCCGGTTGAACCCGGTTAGGCAGTACCCATCATCTTATCGCTTGGGCGGCGGTGCCTTGAGCGTGAGTGTGGTGAGCCCGCGCCCGCAGGTGGCCCCGCTGCCGGAGCATGACATGGCGCAACCTGCGCACGCTGATTGATCCCTGCTGCTGCTCAGGTAGCCGGTGGAGACGAGGTGTTCTAGGGCCGCGTCGACGGTGCTTCGGCTGAGTCCGGTTGCGCGCTCGATGTCGGTGGCGGTGCGTGCGCCTTCTCGCATGGCGTGGGTGATGGCGGTCAGTGGGCGCATCAGAACCAGATCTTCAAAACATTGAATACGATCACGGCGAGGATCCACGCGGATGTGAGCTGAATGCCTACTCCTGCGAGCATCCATTTCACGCCGATTTCTCTGCGCTGGGCGGCGAGCGTGGCTACGCATGGGGTGTATGCCAGGAGGAACACCATGAATGCCCACACCGCCGCGATCGTGTGCCCACCGGATGCTTGGGTAAAGTCCTGGCGCACCGCGTTGGCAAGGGGCGAAGATGCCTGGTCTTCTGGGGCGGCGTCGGTGACGTCGTCAAGCTGATAGGTCTGAGCCCATGAGGAAATCACCGCTTCCTTGGCCACGAAGCCGGTGAGCAAGGTGCCACTGATGGACCAGGAACCAAAACCGGCCGGTTCAAACACAGGCGAGATGCCTTCGGCCACGGCGCCGTAGACGCTGTTTTGGGTGGGGAGAGCCTCGTCGGCGAAACTGTAGCCCGAAACCACCGGCGTCGATTGCAGCAGGAACACCACAGTAACGGTGGCGACGATGATGCCGCCCGCAGTGTGCAGGAAGCCTTTGAGGCGAACCCACATTACTGAAAGCGCGAGTCTGAACCCCGGCAACTGGTAGACAGGCAGGTCAATCACCAGCGGTTCTGCGCCCATGCGGCGCCACAGCGTGTGCTTCATGCCAAGGCCCACGAGCACCACCAGCGCGATGGAGATGCAGTACATGGCAAACACCACGCTGCCTGCGTGATCCGGGAAGAACGTGCTGGCCAGCATCACATACACCGTCAGGCGTGCGGAACATGAAGTGAACGGGATGAGCAGGGCGGTGAGCAAACGCTGGCGCGGTTGTCCTAGCACTCGCGTTGCAGAAATCGCCGGCACGTTGCAGCCGAAACCAACGATGAGTGGGATAAATGCCTTGCCCGGCAGCCCGATGGATTTCATGAGTCGGTCGGTGACGACCGCAGCGCGCGCCATGTAGCCGGAATCTTCAAGTACCGCCAAGATGAGGAACATCAGGGCCATGAGCGGGGCGAAAGTGAGCACCATGCCCACGCCGCCGATGAGCCCGTCCACGATCAAGCCGCTGAAGAAGGGATGCGTGAGCCCGAGCGCCTCGAGCGCCGAGCGTGCTAGATCGCTGACCGGGCCGCTGAAAAACGCATCCAGCGCATCCTGCAGCGGCGCGGCAACGGTGGTAGTGATCTGGAAAACGAGCCACATACACGCCAGGAACATCAGCGGGCCAGCTACCGGGTGCAGCGCCACGGCGTCGATCTTTTCGCTGGCAGTTTTCTCCTGCTGCTCTTTACTGCTCAGCGCGGCCGCTACTGCCTGTTCCACCCATTCGAAGCGATCATCGGCGAGCTCGAAGGCGTCCTCAGTGTGCACCTGCCGCAGTGTGCGCTTTGGCCGTTGCAGTTCCGCCGACACCACTGTTTCAATTGCGGCGAGATTGCCTCGGCGACGCGGATCGACGGCAACAACGGGTACGCCTAAGACTTGTCCTAGCTTTTCGACGTCCACCTCGCTGCCATAGCGACTGCCCACATCGGATTTGGTGATGATCACCACGATGCGGTGGGCTTGTTCGGCGAGCTGCGCCACCATGTAAAGACTCCGGCTGAGCGCGGTCGCATCAACCGCCACCATCACGAGATCCGGACGATCATCCTCGGCGCACTCCACCACGAGATCCCTGGTCAGCTCCTCGTCTGGACTGATGGGGTCCAGGGAGTAGGCGCCGGGAAAGTCAATCACGTCATAAGTTCCGGCGTTGGTTTTCCATGCGCCGCGGCTGACCTCAACGGTGGTGCCCGGCCAGTTGCCCATCTTCGCCTTAGCTCCTGTGAGCCCATTAAACAGCGTGGACTTTCCGGCGTTCGGCGCTCCCACCAGCGCAATGACTGGCGCGCCCTTGGGTGCAAGGTTGGAGCCGTGGCTTTCGCTGTGGCAAGTAGATCCGGACATAGGAAAAATGCCCCTTTGACTGGAGGAGGTGTTGGGTCTTATGCCGCAGTGACGAGCAATTCGCTGGCAGTATTGCCGTCGATTGCATAACGAGTCGTGCCGATCTTCAGCACCCGGCCCCCGGAGCTAATCTTTTGGGTGACGGTGACTTTCATGCCCGCACGTAACCCCAGTTCGGCGAGACGCCGCTGTGTGGTGGGGGAGAGGTTGATCTCGGAAATACGAGAAATCTTGCAGCTATTGCCGCATGGCACGTTGCAGAGTGCAAAAGTTTCGGGCTCACCGTGGCATTCTTGGCAGGTTTTGGAGCCGGGGGCGCATGTGGGCGCGGGATCGGTGAGACGTCGCTGGATGCTGTTCGCGAGTGCTCCGAACATCATGGCTCCTAATTCTGCTGTTGTTGTGACACCCTAAGCCTACATTGGCTTACCTTAGTTGAGTAAGCCTTGCCTATATGTGATTGCTCACGGGGCTTTGCGTGTTTGGGATGCTTGAAAATGGTGCGTTAGAATTCTCGACATGCCTCCATAGCTCAGTGGATTAGAGCAGTCGGCTTCTACCCGATTGGTCGCGGGTTCGAATCCTGCTGGGGGCGCAAAATGGGGCCGGAAACTTGGAGAAAGCTTCCGGCCCCTTCGGTTTTTAGAACATGGCGATTTCAGGCACAGTTGTCGGTGCACTCATCCCAGTGATCCTCGTGCTTGTGGTGCAGGTGGCCGTCGTGCAGGTAATCGATGTGGTCGCCGTGGGGGATGGCGACGTGGCCGCAGCCTTCGCCGTGGGTGTGCTCATGATCCTGGTGGATCTCGTGTTCGGCGGAGCAATCAGTGTGGCCACACTCATCCCAGTGATCCTCGTGCTTGTGGTGCAGGTGGCCGTCGTGCAGGTAATCGATGTGGTCGCCGTGGGGGATGGCGACGTGACCGCAGCCTTCGCCGTGGGTGTGCTGATGATCCTGGTGGATGGTGTGGTTGTTCATGAATGGATCCTTTCGTTGTGTTGCTGTGCAGTTGCCGAGCCGCAGGTTCAGCGTTGCAAGAATCACTTATGCTAGCGCTATTGATAATCAAATGAAAACACCAGGGGTGTCCATTTCCTCGCTGATACCTCCTGCCACCAAGCGGTAGCTACAGGGGAGGTGAGGGGTTCGAACTCTCGCGATAGGGTAAGAGTCATGCCTTCGACACAATCGGCCCCATCCTTTCGCTCTACCTGGCCGCTGTACATCATGTTCACCGTGGTGGCCGGCATCGTTGGGGCCATCATCTCTTGGGTATTTCTCGCCGAATCGCTCGCCGCACTCGGCGTGCCGGACCCGGGGCCGTTCACCACCGCCGGCCTGCCATTTTTCCGCGCCGCCGGGTGGATGCTTGCGGCACTGTCGGCCGGATCCTTCATGGCATCGACCTTCTTCTTCGCCCCGCAGCCCGCGCCCAACCTGCTGAAAGCCCGGTTATCCGTCGATGGGGCACTGGCTACGAAAACGGGTGCGGTAGCAGCTCTGTGCTTTGGGCTTATCGCTTTGTTGATGATTCCGATGGTGCTTTCCGACGTCTCCGGCCAGCCATTGGGCGAGGCGATCCGACCGGCCATGTGGCCCACCGCACTATCGCGCGTTTCCGCGGCGTTGGCGTGGATGTGGTCCGCCGTTATCGCATTCGTGTTGGCGGGTGTGTCACAGTTTTCGCGCCATTGGCGCACACAGTTCTTCTGGTTCTTGGGTGCTATCTCGATGGTGGTGCCGCTCGGCCTCGAAGGGCATTCCGCTGCCGGAGGTGACCACGACTACGGCACAAATTCTTTGCTGTGGCACCTCATTTTCATGCTCTTGTGGGTCGGCGGCTTGATGGCGCTGATTGCGCACGGACGTCGTTTGGGACCCGGGTTGCCAATAGCCGTTTCGCGATACTCCACGGTGGCGCTGTGGGCGGTAGTGGTCATGGCGGCCTCGGGCGTGATCAACGCGGCGATTCGCGTTCGTTTCGAGGATCTTTTCAGCACTGGTTATGGACGGTTGATCGTCGCAAAGTTTGTCCTGACTATGGTGCTGGCGCTGGTTGGTTTGGCGCACCGCCGATGGTCCATTCCCAAGCTGAAAGCGGCCGATACCCGGGGCAGGGCTTTCGTGCGGCTCTCGATCGTAGAAGTGATCATCATGGCCGCTACCAGCGGAGTCGCGGTTTCTTTGGGGAGGACGCCACCGCCACCGCCGCGCGTAATCGATTTGACGCCCATGGCTCTCGAAATGGGTTACAACTTGCAAAAAGCCCCCACTTTTTGGGGCGTGTGGACGGTCTGGCGCTTTGACATCATGTTCACCACCCTCGGTCTTATCATGGCCGCAGCCTATGCCTACGGTTTATACAAGCTGAAGTCGCAGGGAAAGACGTGGAAGTGGCAACGCACGTTCTGGTTCATGCTCGGATCGCTGGGCCTTGCCGTTGCGATGAGCTCCGGTGTGGGCCTCTACATGCCGGCGATGTTCTCCATGCACATGGTTGCCCACATGGTGCTTTCTATGGTGATCCCAGTGTTCCTGGTGCTCGGTGCGCCAATGACGCTGGCGCTGGAAGTGCTGCCCGAAGGTAGCGAAGAGCAGCCGGGAGCTCGTGAGTGGCTCCGAGCGTTCCTAAACTCGAAAACGTTGCGTTTCTTCATGCATCCCGCAGTGAACACCATTCAGTTCATCACTATCTTCTACCTGCTGTACGTAACGCCTTGGTACGACGTCATGGTGTCAGAACACGCCGGGCACCTGTCCATGAACTGGGTGTTCCTTATTTCCGGCTACCTCTATTACTGGGAAATGATCAGTCCGGATCCTCGTCCGGTGAAGAACTCAGTGCTCAGCCGATTGGGGTGGCTGGTGTTCTCCATGCCCTTCCACCTGTATTTCGGCGTGTATCTCATGCAGCTCTCCACGGTCCTCGCGGGCGATTTCTATGAGACCCTCGATCTTCCGTGGCCGGTAGACCTCATGCATGATCAGAACGTCGGCGGCGGTATAGCGTGGGCCTCCGGTGCATTCCCGCTCATGGTCGTCTTCGGCGCGCTCTTTTTGGAGTGGCTGCGCGAGGACAAGAAAGAAGAGGCGGCCTATGAGCAGCACGTTGAAGATGAAGGCGAGGATGAGCTCGCGGCGTACAACGCTATGTTGGCGCGTATGGAATCAGGCGAATCTGACGCGGTGAGCCAATACCACGAACAGGAGTTTCGCGCCCCTTAGTCCCAAAAATTTCTCCCCGCTGTTGATGGCCGCGCCAGGTTCAAATGATTGCACCCGAAGTTGTCCACAGCCACCAGAGCAAAATTCGCCGTTGGTGGCGGTGTGCATCGAAGCCGCGTGATGATAGGTGCACCGGGGCACGAGCCTCGGAACTTCACTTATCGAGGGGGAAACCATGCACACTCAAACCACGATCATCGGCAACCTCGTTGATGATCCCAGGTATTTTCAATTCAATAACGGCGAAAATGAGCCGGGCCACAAGGTCACGTTCAGGGTAGCTTCGAGCCGTCGCCGCCTGCGCCACGTCGGCGGGCAGGAGGAGTGGTATGACGCCGATCAGCTCTTCATCAATGTGGAATGCTGGGGTGAGCTGGCGATCAATGCCAAGCGTTCTTTGCGCAAGGGACACCCCGTGATCTGCTTGGGTCAATTGGTCACCAATTCATGGGGCGAGGGTGATGCGAAACGTTCCGACATTGTGCTGCGCTCGAACCACGTTGCCTTCGAGTTGAGCCGTTATGTCGTTGGCTCCAAGCGCACCGACGCCCAGGAGCACGTTCCGGACAAGGATCTCAACTTCGCAGATCTCGGCGAGCCAGACAAGATCATCGAAGGCAAGAAGGAGGAGGTTGCCCCGTTCTAGCAAGCTTTTCGACGCACCACCGTCACCTCGGTGCGCCGGGTTGCTTCGCCCCGCCGGGGGAGTTCGCTTCGATGCGGTAGCCTGAGAGATCGAACGAAAATCTCTCAACGAATCACGAAGGGGCGAAGCTCTCCATGGGTGAATTCATCTACACGATGAAAAACGTGCGCAAAGCCATCGGTGACAAGGTCATTCTCGACAACGTCACCATGGCTTTTTATCCGGGCGCCAAGATTGGTGTTGTAGGCCCAAACGGTGCAGGTAAGTCTTCAATTCTGAAGATTATGGCCGGTTTGGATCAGCCCTCAAACGGCGAAGCTTTCCTTGATCCTGGTGCTACCGTCGGCATTCTTCTGCAGGAACCGCCGCTGAATGAGGAAAAGACCGTTCGCGAGAACGTGGAAGAGGGGCTCGGCGAGATCTTCCAAAAGAAGCAGCGCTACGAGGAAATCGCCGAGCTCATGGCCACCGACTACTCGGACGAGCTCATGGAGGAATTCGGACGCCTGCAAGAAGAGCTCGACCACGCCGATGCTTGGGAAGTGGACTCCAAGATTGAACAGGCAATGGAAGCGTTGCGCTGCCCGCCTTCCGACGAGCCGGTAACTCACCTTTCCGGTGGTGAGCGCCGCCGCGTCGCGCTGGCAAAGCTACTGCTCTCTGAGCCTGATCTGCTACTGCTCGACGAGCCAACCAACCACCTGGACGCCGAAAGCGTGCTTTGGCTGGAGAAGCACCTTGCCGATTACAAGGGTGCTGTGCTGGCCGTTACCCACGACCGCTACTTCCTCGACCACGTTGCTGGCTGGATCTGCGAAGTTGACCGCGGCAAGCTGTACCCATACGAGGGTAATTACTCCACCTACCTGGAGAAGAAAGCAGAACGCCTCGAAGTCGCAGGCAAGAAGGACCAAAAGCTGCAGCGTCGCCTCAAAGAGGAACTCGCTTGGGTTCGCTCTGGTGCGAAGGCTCGCCAAGCGAAAAACAAGGCCCGTTTGCAGCGCTACGAGGAGATGGCTGCGGAGGCTGAGCAGTACAAGAAGCTCGACTTCGAAGAAATCCAGATCCCGACCCCGCCCCGCCTGGGTAACCAGGTGGTTGAGGTGAATAACCTCACCAAGGGCTTCGACGGCCGCGTGCTGATTAAGGATCTGAGCTTCACCCTTCCGCGCAACGGCATCGTCGGCGTGATCGGCCCCAATGGCGTGGGTAAGTCCACGCTGTTCAAGACGATTGTTGGTTTGGAAGAGCCGGACTCTGGTGAAGTCAAAGTTGGCCAAACGGTGCAACTGTCCTACGTGGATCAGGGACGCGAAAACATCGATCCCGAAAAGACAGTGTGGGAAGTGGTTTCCGACGGTCTGGACTACATCCACGTCGGCCAAAACGAAATGCCATCACGCGCCTACCTCTCCGCTTTCGGTTTCAAAGGCCCCGACCAGCAGAAGCCATCCAAGGTGCTCTCCGGCGGTGAGCGCAACCGCTTGAACTTGGCGCTTACCCTCAAACAGGGCGGCAACTTGATCCTGCTCGACGAGCCAACCAACGACCTCGACGTCGAAACCCTCAGCTCGCTGGAAAACGCGCTGCAAAAATTCCCCGGCTGCGCCGTGGTGATCTCCCACGACCGCTGGTTCCTTGACCGCACCTGTACCCACATCCTGGCCTGGGAAGGCAACATCGCCGAAGGTCAATGGTTCTGGTACGAAGGCAACTTCGAAGACTATGAGAAGAACAAGGTCGAGCGCCTCGGTGCCGAGGCTGCGCGCCCAAGCCGCGTGACGCACCGCAAGCTCAGCCGCTAGCGCAAGCTGCGAACCAACCCCTCCTAACTTTGCTCGATTGTCAGGAGGGTTTTGTGTTGCCGAAGTGGACACGCGGAATGTTTTGCTAAGCAAACAATATGGCGGTTAGGGTAACTGAGTTCTACTGTTGGGAAACGACGAAACGTCGAGTAAAGAAAGCTGACTACATGTCCACAACCGCACAACCGTTCATCCATGAATCCCGTATTCCACTGCGGTGGGGAGACTATGACCGCTACGGTCACATCAACAACGCCGCCTATATTGAACTGGCCCAGGAAGCTCGGATTCGTTGGTCCAATGATGAATTCGGCGCGGAGGGTCACGAGATTCCGCCGGTGTTTGTTCGCAAAATTGAGGTGGATTATCTTCGCCCGCTCACCCCAGGTGCGATTGAGGTGCGCATCGACACGGTTGTCACCAATATCGGCCGCTCGTCGTTTACCACCCGTCAAAATGTGTATGACCAACAAGGGCATGTGTGTGCCACGGTGCACACGGTGCAGGTGGCTATCGACTTGCCCACCGCGAGGCCGCGTCAGATCACTGAGCGCGAGTTGAAAGTGCTCACTCGCGGCCACACCTCCTAACTTTGAGCCATACTGGGGAGGTGTTTATTCCTCAGGGTAATGTTGCGGCGATTCTTCGCCGCGCGCTTCGCTTTGATCAGCAGGCGCTGGCGCGTATCCGGCCGGTGGGGCAGGGGGCTGAGCTCTTCGTCACTACTCCTTTTGATCCCTTGATAGCGTTGCGGGTGCCCGAGGCGCCTGCGGGGGTAATGGCTGTTGCTGATGTGCTCACGGGAACCGGCGGCGCGGATCGGCAGGCAAGTTGGCCGGGTGCCTTGCCGCCTGAAAATTTTGAGCTTATCGACGAAATTCCTGGCGTGGTCGTCGAAAAGCTTGTGCAGGCCGGCCGTGACGAGGCGAAAGCGCACAGTGGGCCGTTGGGTGTGCCGCGGAATTTGCTTGATCAGGCGGTACTCACGGTTGAGGGGCGTGCATTGCCGCTGCGGCTGCTGTTTGCTTGCGATGCTTTCGGGCTGATTCCACCCTCAGAGTCTGCGGTTTCGCGGGTGCTTCGAGTGAGTGCGGCGGGCCGGTGGGTGCGTCTCGATTCTGTCATTGCGAGCGCCTACTACAGCCCGGGGTTACCCCTGTTGTAGTTGATCTGATTCACATGCTTCAATGGTGGTGTCCTGAATCACTTGCGCTACACCCAGGGCGCACAGACAACTGCGGAGAAAACATATGCGCATTGGTATTCCAAAAGAAGTAATGAATCGTGAAGGGCGCGTCGCCCTCGGCCCACAGGGGGTTCGCTCCCTGATCGCTGACGGGCACAACGTGCTGGTTCAAGAAGGAGCCGGCCTCGGCGCCGCTATGCCCGACAAGGAATTCGAAGCTGCGGGCGCCACCATCGTCAGCGTCGAAGAAGCTTGGGATACCGATCTCGTACTAAAAGTGAAAGAGCCTCAGGAGCAGGAGTTCCCATACCTGCGCAACCAAACCCTCTTCACCTACCTGCACCTCGCGGCCTGCCCAGCCGTCGCCGACGCGCTGCAAAAAGCCGGCACCACCTCCGTCGCCTACGAGACCGTTACCGATGCCCAAGGTGGCCTGCCGCTGCTCGCACCGATGAGCCAAGTTGCCGGACGCCTCGCCGTCATCGAGGGTGCGCACCACCTGCTCAGCCCGCAAGGCGGACGCGGCGTGCTCCTTTCCGGCGTGCCCGGCACAAGCCCCGCCAAAGTGGTAGTCATCGGCGGTGGGCAGGTCGGCGCCAGCGCCGTCGCCATGGCACACGGCCTGCGCGCACAAGTGACCGTCCTCGACGTCAACGCCCGCACACTCAGCTACTTCGACGACCTCTACCACGGCCAAGTGCGCACCATCATCTCCGACCCCGGCTCAATCCGCGAAGAACTCCTCGACGCCGACCTCGTCATCGGCGCAGTCCTCGTCGCCGGAGCCAAAGCCCCGGTCCTCGTGCCCGACAGCCTCGTCGAAGAAATGAAACCCGGCAGCGTGCTTGTCGACGTCGCCATTGACCAAGGCGGCTGCTTCGAATCCTCACGCAAAACCAGCCACGAAGAACCCACCTTCAAAGTCGCCGACTCCCTGATGTACTGCGTCCCCAACATGCCAGGCGCCGTCGCCAACACCTCCACCCGCGCCCTCGCCTCCGCCACCCTACCCTACGTCCGCGCCCTCGCCGAAGGCGGACTCGACCACGCGATCAAGCGCTACCCAGGGCTCGCCGAGGGGGTAATGACCCGCGAGGGGACTCTCGTCAACGAAACGGTGGCAGCCGCCCTCTCCTAACTATTGCCCAAAGTTAGGAGGGAGACGCCAGCAATCACCGTCGCTAGCCCGGCGATCTGCCGGGCATTCACCTTTGCCCCGCGCGCTCTGTCGATGAGCACGCTGGCGAGCATCATGCCGCTGAGTGTGGCCAGTACGGTGAGGCCGGTGCCGATGCGTGGTGCAAGGAGGGCGTTGGTGCTGACGAAGATGGCGCCGAGGAGGCCGCCGGTCCACATCCACAAAGGTTGAGTATTTTGAGTTATCCACAGATTTGGGCGCCATCGCAGTCCGATGTTGATAACTAGGAGGGTGGCGGTTCCCACGGCGAAGGAAATGAGCGCGGCACTGATTGGTGTGTCGAGGCTCATTCCTAGTTGTCCATTGATGGCTGATTGTGCGGCGAGGCACATCCCGAATCCAATGCCGGCGATTTGGAGGGGCAGGTGGCGTTCTTGGCCGCTGCTTTTCGGACGCCAGACGCAGGCGAGCACCCCAAGCATCACGACGCTGGCTCCTAGGATGCGGGTGGGGTCCGCGGGGAGGACGGGGGCGTCGAAAAGCCCGAAATTGTCGATGATCATGCCGGCTATGATCTGCCCGCTGATGGGCAGGATGACGGTTTGCACAGCGCCGAGCTTGGGAAAGAGGAGGATATTGCCGCTGAGCGCGATCACGCCGAGTGCCCCACCGGTGAGCATCCACGGTGGCTGGGCGCTCACTTCGCTGAGGTTCGGAAGTGCGCCCATCATGAGCGTCACGATGAACAGCGCCACTGTGCCGACGCTGAAACTGACCAGCGAAGCGGATAGTGCGG
Organism: Corynebacterium gerontici; assembly: GCF_003813985.1. Lineage (NCBI taxonomy): Bacteria > Bacillati > Actinomycetota > Actinomycetes > Mycobacteriales > Corynebacteriaceae > Corynebacterium > Corynebacterium gerontici. The sequence continues at coordinate 1,772,894 of NZ_CP033897.1, read as the reverse complement.
TGCCCGTCGATCGACTGAGGCGGGAATTTGCGATGGTCTGCAGCGGCACGAGCGCGCCGGCGATCACCCCGATGAGCAGCAGCATCTCAGCCTGCCGCGTTGATGAGCATGTACGCGACCCGCTGCATGTGTTCGCGCATGGCAGCTCGCTGTGCTTCTCCTAACTTTTCGACGTCCACGTCATCAATCGCGGCGTCCATCAGCTCCAACCAGCGCTGCGCAGCCTTGGAGTCAATGTGAAAGTGTGCGTGGCGCATCCGGAGGCGAGGGTGCCCGCGCTGCTCCGAATAATCGGTAGGGCCGCCCCAGTATTGGGTGAGGAACATTCGAAGGCGCGCCTCGGCGCCCTCCCAATCATCTGCCGGGTACATAGGTCCGAGGATGTCGTCTTCGCGCACACGCAGATAAAAGCGGTGCACCACTTCATCGAAGGTCGCTTGGCCTCCGACGGTGTCAAATAGCGTTGCTTGGCTCATGGCGTCAAGCTTAGAGCGGATTTTTATTCACCCCACACACGCCTACTGAACCGCTTGGTCTAGTATGTGGTGTCACACCCGACAACGACTAAACAAAGGATGACGCCATGACTCAGGGCTTTTCCACCGCCGCCATCCACGCAGGCTACGACCCAGATTCCCTCTACGGGCCGGTTAATACACCCATCTACGCGTCCACCACCTTTGCCCAAAACGGCATTAACGAGCTTCGCGGAGGCTTTGAATACTCCCGGGTGGGCAACCCCACCATCGCCGCACTTGAACGGACCATCGCCGCACTTGAGCGCGCCCAATACTGTCGCGTCTTCGCTTCTGGCATGGCCGCTACCGACGTCGCGTTGCGCGTCCTGTTGCGCCCCGGTAAGCACATGATCCTCGGGCATGACGCCTATGGCGGTACCTTCAGGCTCATCGACAAAGTCTTCGGCGAGTGGGGCGTGGAATGCAGCGTCGTCGACACCACACAACCCAATGCCGTCCACGACGCGCTCCAGGACAACACGGCCGTAGTGTGGCTGGAAACGCCCACCAACCCGGCGCTTGGCATTAGCGACATTGCGGACGTCGCAAAGCAAATCGAAGGGCACGCCGCCAAACTCGTGGTCGACAACACCTTCGCCACCCCCTACCTCCAGCGCCCCCTCGAACTTGGAGCCGACGTCGTGTTGCACTCCGCTACCAAATACTTAGGAGGGCACTCGGACGTCGTCGGCGGCGCGCTGCTCACCAACGACGAACAATTCGACGAACTCGCCTACGGTTTCCAAGGCGACGCCGGCGCCATCAGCTCGCCCTTCGACGCCTACCTCACTGCCCGCGGCATCAAAACGCTCGCCGTCCGTATGGAACGCCACTGCGACAACGCACAAGCCATCGCCGAACACCTCGAAGCCGACCCCCGCGTGGCCAAAGTCTATTACCCCGGCCTGGCTTCCAACCCCGGCTACGAGGTAGCCAAGAAGCAGATGCGACGCCCCGGCGCCATGATCTCCGTCCTCTTCCACAACGAAGAAGCCGCCAGAAGCTTCTGCCTCAACACCAAGCTCATCCTCTTGGCGGAATCCCTCGGCGGCGTCGAATCGCTCGTCGAGCACCCCGCCAGCATGACCCACCAATCCGTCAACGGCTCCGCGTTGGAAGTTCCGCGTGAGCTCGTGAGGATTTCGGTGGGGATCGAGGACCTGGAGGATCTGTTGGAAGACATCTCCTCCTCCCTCCTAACTATTGAGGACAGTTAGGAGAGGTCTGCTGCGCGATTCCGCAGCGCGCGCTGCTGATCGGCGAGTCCTTCGGCGATAACGCGGCGCAGGCCGGCGGGCAGTTCGCGTTCGAGGAAGGTTTCGGCGCGTTGAGTGGCCTTTTCGCTGATGTCCCAGCCGGGGTATAGGCCGGTGACGGTGACAAGGGCGACTTCCGAAGACATGTCGCGCCACAGGGATTCGGCGGATTCGAAGATGGCGTCGTTGAGCCCTTGCAGCGCGTGCGTGGAGGCTGGGGCGCGGAGGCCTTCGATCTTGTGGCGGCGATACAGGTTCGACATCGTATTCGCCGGGTCCGCAAGTTCATCGAACACGGCGCGCTTGACCTCCGGGTCTGGCTGCGCCGCGTGGGCCTTCAGCGCAAAGAGTTTCGCCGCAGAGGTTGGATCCTTGGCCAGCAGCTCTTCAATTCGCTTTTCGACGTCCGCGCCTTCAACCCGACCGTTCGCAATCAGTGCGCTCAGCAGTTGCCAGCGCAGATCCGTGTCGACGACCACGCCGGGGATGCCGGAGGTGTCGTCGACAAGCAATTGCTCGAACAGGCTTGCCGTGGAATCGGAAATTTCGAGGTTGGCCAAAGTGAGGAGGAAGGAGAGTTGCTTGTCGCTGCCCGGCTCGGCATGCCTCGCTCCCTCGAAGCAAATGCGTTCGAGCAGCTCACGGCCCTCGTTGCGCGCCCACGTCGGGTCGGCGTAGAAGTGCAGGGCGCGCCGAGCCTGCAGCAGGACGCGCTCGAGCACAGCAATTTGATCCTCCCCGCGAGCCCCGCGTTCGACGAGCGCCAGGAAATCGCGGGATCGCATCGCCCCGGCGCGCGTCGCCTCCCACGCTGCTGACCAGCACAGGGTGCGGGGCATCGCGTCGCTGATCTTATCGATGTTGTTCAGGACAAAATCGCGCGAGCCCTCATCGAGCTGCATGAGGCAGTAGGTGAGGTCGTCATCATTGACGAGCACCAGATCCGCGACCTCGCATCCAACGAGTTCGGGCACGGGGGTCACAGCGCCCTCGACATCGATCTCGACGCGCTTGAACCTGCGCACCTGATCGCCTTCGAGGCGGTAGAGACCGACGGCCACGCGGTGGGTGCGCAGCTCGCCAGCGCCGGGGGCTGCGGGGCCTTGGTGGATTTCAAACTTCGTATACTCTCCTAACTTTTGCTCAAAGTTAGGAGAGAGGGGGTTGACGCCCGTGGTCTTGAGCCATTGCCCAGCCCACCCGCTAAGGTCCCTGCCCGAGGCGCTTTCGAGCGCTTCGAGGAGATCGCCGAATGTGGCGTTGCCGTAGGCGTGCGTGGCAAAGTGTGTGCGCACCCCGGCGAAGAAGGCATCGCGCCCGACGTATGCTTGGAGTTGTTTGAGTACGGAGGCGCCTTTGGCGTAGGTGATGCCGTCGAAGTTTTGCTCGACGGTTTCGATGTCGCTGGCGTCGGCGGTGATGGGGTGTGTGGTGGGGAGTTGGTCTTGTTGGAGTGCCCAGGACTTTTCGACGTTGGCGAAGGTGACCCAGGCGTTGGTGAATTCGGTGGCTTCGGCTTGGCTCGTGGCTGCGGCCCAGGTGGCGAAGGATTCGTTGAGCCAGAGGTCGCCCCACCACTGCATGGTGACGAGGTCGCCGAACCACATGTGTGCCATTTCGTGGAGGATGGTGTCGCAGCGGCGTTCGTAGCGGTAGTCGGTGACTTTGGAGGTGAAAATGTATTCGTCGCGGAAGGTCACGGCGCCGGCGTTTTCCATGGCACCCATGTTGAATTCGGGTACGAAGAGCTGGTCGTATTTGCCGAAGGGGTAGGCCATGCCGAAGTTGGCATGGTAGAAGTCGAAGCCTTGTTTGGTTTGTTCGAAAAGCTTGTCGACGTCTAAATGTTTCGCCAGCGAGGCGCGGCAGTAGATGGACATTGGGATGCTCAGCTCGTGTGGCTGTTCGGCCGGCGTTTCTTCATGGTGCGTCAGCGTGCCGGTCCACTCATCTGATACCTCGTGGTATTCGCCCGCGCACACTGCCACCAGGTAGGTGGACAGGGGATAGTCGATGCGTGAGCGGTGGACTTTGGCCTCGCCTGCATCGGTGACTTCGCTGGCCGCGTTGGTGACGACTTTCCAATGCTTCGGCGCGGTGATTTCAAAGTCGTAGGTGGCCTTGAGGTCGGGCTGGTCGAAGCACGCGAACATGCGCTTCGCGTCGGCGGTCTCGAACTGGGTGTAGAGGTACACCTTGTCGTCTTCCGGGTCGACGAAGCGGTGCAAGCCTTGGCCGGAGTTGGAGTAAGGGATCGTGGCTTCAACGACGAGCTCGTGCTCGCCCGCAGCGAGATCGAGGGCAATTCCCTGAGATTCTTCGTAGACGCCACCGCGCACGGGGACGGCGGTGTCGGTCACGTCGACGTCGTCAAGCACCACTTTGTGCACCACGCGCGCGCGGAGATCGATGAACGTCTGCCCCTCCGCCAATGCTTCGAAGGACACCAACGTCCGGGATTCAAACGTTCCCTGCGAACTCGTGAGATCCAAGACAATGCGGTAATTGCGCACGTGCAGCAACTCCGCGCGGCGCTGCGCCTCCTCGCGGGTCAAGTTGATTGACGACACGATCTTCATTTCCTCCTACAATCGGGGTCACATTCCCCTCCTAACTTACGCAAGGAATTCCGAGAGAGACGATGAGTGAAAAAGTAACGTTCTGGTTCGACGCCACCTGCCCCTTCTGCTGGATAACTTCGCGATGGATGAAGCAGGTAGAGCAGGTTCGCGACGTCGAGGTGCACTGGGTGCCGATGAGCCTCGGTGTGCTCAACGAGGGCCGCGAGGAACTTTCCGACGACTACAAGGAACACATCAAAGCAGCGTGGGGCCCTGCACGCGTTGCCACGAAGGTGGCGCTCGAAGCCCCGGAGCGCCTCGACGATTTCTACACCGCCATCGGCACCAAACTGCACAATGAGGGCCAGGGCGGCCGCCACGGGTTCGGAGCCTACGACGACGTGATCGCACAAACCCTCGATGAGCTCGACCTGAATCCTGCGATAGCGGAAGTGGCGAACACGGAGGACGTCGACAAGCAAATGCGCGAATTCCATCAGCAAGCCATGGACGCGGTCGGCAACGACGTCGGCACCCCCGTGCTCAAACTCGGAGACGCCGCCTTCTTCGGCCCCGTCCTCACCCGCATCCCCAAAGGCGAGGAAGCGGGCAAGCTTTTCGACGCCTCCGTCACCCTCGGCAACTACCCCCACTTCTTCGAACTGAAGCGCTCGCGCACCGAAAACCCACAATTCGACGCGTAGAATAACCCCCATGCGTGTATACCTCGGAGCGGACCATGCAGGGTTCGACACAAAAAATGCCATCGCCAAGCACCTAGAAGCTCAAGGCCACGAAGTTATCGATTGCGGCGCCCACGAATACGACGCCAACGACGACTACCCAGCCTTCTGCATCGACGCCGCCACCCGTGTCGTCGCCGACCCCGGCTCCCTCGGCATCGTTCTCGGCGGCTCCGGCAACGGCGAACAAATCGCCGCTAACAAAGTCAAAGGCGCCCGCTGCGCTCTGGCCTGGTCCGTCGAAACCGCCAAACTCGCCCGCGAACACAACAACGCACAGCTCATCGGGATCGGCGGGCGGATGCACTCCGAGGAAGAAGCTCTGGCGATCGTCGACTCCTTCCTAACTAGCGCATGGAGTCAGGAGGAGAGGCACCAGCGCCGCATCGACATCCTCGCGAAGTACGAGGACGACAGAGTCCAGCCAGAAGCCTAAAATCGCAAAGTTAAACTTTCGGCCACTTATCCACAGTTTGGGTAAGTGGCCGAAGTGTATGTGGATAACTTTGGGGGCAGTCGATTGCAATCCCCCTCCTAACTATTGGCGCAAGTTAGGATTTGCGGGCACGTTGCTCAACCCACGCTTTGATTTCCTCAGAGTTCCAGAGTGTAAGCCCGTGGAGTTTGGCGGCTGGGGCTGGGGCGCGTCCGCGTCCTGCGTAGCTTGTGAAGGTGCCGCGTGCGGTTCCTGAGTATTCTGCGCAATCCACCGCTGTCCAAAGCTCGGTGCCGGTGTCCGCATCAATGATCTTCGGTGTCATGGGATATATAGTAGGTCGCTTATTGAAAAAATGGAACTCCCCCTGCTCAGTGCCATTATTCCCCTGAACTGCACTTTTGCAGCTTTTTGGCGTTCTCGCGGAACCGATTAGAACGAGAAAACCTCCGAACGCTTGGTGTTGCGTCGGAGGTTTTTTGGAGGGAATGACGGGAATCGAACCCGCGTCTTCAGCTTGGAAGGCTGAGGTATTAGCCACTATACGACATTCCCACTGGCTTGCCGCCTGCTTAAGTAATCTAAGTCTTTCATGGTTGAAAGGCAAACTCCCTCCTAGCTTCGTGGCATTGTCCTGCGGTTTTGAGGAGTTAGGAGGGGGCGATATCGTAGTTTTGGCTTCGGCAATGTACACTGCATAATCACGCCTTCAAATGAGGTCGCGGGACGTGGCGCAGCTTGGTAGCGCACCTGCTTTGGGAGCAGGGGGTCGCAGGTTCAAATCCTGTCGTCCCGACATGAATCCCTCCATCGCTTTGGGTGGAGGGATTTTTTCAATGAAATCAATGTGACCAGGAGAGTGACTCGTGAAGAGTTCCGTCGAAAAGCTGAGCGAGACTCGTGTCAAGCTCACCGTTGAGGTTCCTTTCGAGGAACTGAAGTCGGAAGTTGATCAGGCGTATAGCGCCTTGGCTCAGCAGATCAATATTCCGGGTTTCCGTCGCGGCAAGGCTCCACGCCAGCTTATCGACGCCCGCGTTGGCCGTGGCCCGCTGCTGGAGCAGGTGGTTAACGACATGCTTCCGTCTCGCTATCAGCAGGCTTGCGAAGAGCATGAGCTGGCCGTGATCGGTCAGCCCAACATCGACATCACCAAGATCGAAGACAACGAGCTGGTTGAATTCACCGCCGAGGTGGACGTGCGCCCAGAAATCACCGTGCCCGATTTCTCGAAGATCAGCGTGACCGTGCCGGCGTTGAAGGTGGACGACGAGGCCGTCGAAAAGCAAATTGATCAACTCCGTGAGCGTTTCGGTGAGCTCAAAGACACCAAGCGCAAGCTCAAGACCGACGATTTCGCCGTCATCGACCTCAAAGCAACCGTCGACGGCGAAGAAATCGAAGAAGCCGCCACCGAGGGCATGTCCTACCAGGTCGGCTCCGGTGACCTCATCAAGGGGCTCGACACCGCGCTTCGTGGCATGAAGACCGGCGAATCCGGCGACTTCACCACCACCCTGGAAAACGGCGAGCACGAAGGCAAAGAAGCCACCGTCACCGTCACCGTGCAGCAAACCAAAGAACGCAAGCTGCCCGAACTCGACGAAGAATTCGTCCAAATGGCCTCCGAATTCGACACCGTCGAAGAGCTCCGCGACTCCACTAAGGAGCAGGTCGAGCAACAAGCCAAGACCACCCAAGCCGGCGCCATTCGCGACGAAGTGCTCAAGGCAGCCCTCGCAGAAACCGACTTCGAACTGCCCCAGGGCGTCGTCGACGAGCAGGTACACGCACAACTGCACCAAATCCTCGGCCAATTCGGCGGCGACGAAAAAATGCTCAACTCGATCCTCGAGTCCCAGGGCATGGACCGCGAAGAGTTCGACGCCAACAACCGCAAGAACTCCGAAGAAGCAGTGCGCACCCAACTCTTCCTCGACGCAGTCGCCGAAGAAGAACAGCCGGAGGTCAGCCAGCAAGAGCTCACCGACCACATCTTGTTCACTGCGCAAAGCTACGGCATGGACCCCAACGAGTTCGTCATGCAACTCCAACAGTCCGGCCAAATCGCAAACCTCTTCGCCGACGTCCGCCGTGGCAAAGCCCTCGCAGCAGCCATCTGCCGCACCACCGTCACAGACGAAGATGGCAACAACGTCGATCCCGCCGAGTACTACGGTGAAGAAGAAGTAGAAGAGGGCGCGGAGTAAAACCTCCTTCCCCAAACCCCTCCTAACTTTCGCAGAAAGTTAGGAGGGGTTTTCCACAGCCACGGGGCGAAAACGCGCCATTTCAGCCAAAGTTATCCACAGCCAAAAATTTCTTCCCGTATTCCTTGCCCCGCGTTTGCTCGAATTTGCACTATGGCTGCATGGAGATTTCGGGGGCATTAGAAATTTTCGCCTCGCGGGGCGTTGAACTTGTAGAACACTTTCACCGACTACATCTTGAAGGCCACGATCGCAACGAGATCGCTAAGCGCACCGGTTTGGGTGAGAGTTGGGTGGGCAGCGTTCTAGCGTTGGGCAAGGTACTGTTTGGTCCGGCCGAAGCGTCCGTGCTGCGCGAGCGTTCCATCGCGACGGCTCAGCGCAACCTCCTAGGAATTGAGGTGCTACGGGCTATTAATGCGGCGGTGCGGTCCCTGTCCAAGCACGCGGAAGTGGGCCGTGAGGAGCTCCGTCTCGAGCTATATGACTGGGCGGAGGGGAGAAGCGTTGCCGAGGTCAAGGCGCACGCCACGTCACGAGTGCGCGAACTCAACGGCAATGAACACACCCCATGGCGCCGTTCCGTGCGTATCTCCGCCACCGCCGATGCTGGAGGCCAACGGCATCTCCACCTTTCGCTTGCGGACACCCATATGGCCAACGTCGAATCCTCCCTCCATCGGCAGGCCAGACGCCTCAGGCGAAAGGATGGGGCACTGTCGCACAGCCAAGCCATGGCGGACGCTGCCTTCTCCCTCCTAACTTCCGATCACAATAAGGAGGAGGGGAAACGTGGGGCGATGGTAATTGTTCCGTTGACAGGCGCGCGGCACGTCGGCAGTGGGATGCTCGCCACCACAGATGGTGCGCAGATCCACTTTTCTAAGCTTGCCGACGCGATCCTCCGCGACCAAGGAATAGCGCTTTGCTACGGGGAAAACGCCGAAACTGGCGCCCCGGAACCCGTGGGAATCCTTCCGATCGAACCAATACACGACAATTCCGGACGTTTTGCAAACAATACTCAGCGGCTCGTGGCTCAGGCGGATCAAGTGTTGTGCGCGCACCCCGAATGCCACCGGCGTGCGATCAACTGCGAAATGCATCATGTGCAGGCGGCGTCGAAAAGCGGAGAATCCAGCCAAGAAAATCTCGTGGCCGTGTGCGCCACACACCACGCACGCAACGACGATGACCCCACGAAACCAAAAAACGGGCGCTACGAACGCGAACCCCACACCGGCCGAGTGGGGCACAAACCGCTTGGGAGCGACGAAATCATCACCAATGACCTCCCGCCGACCCAAAACTCTGGAAGAGTCATCGCCAATCGCATGTTTGAAGAATTTCGCCACCATAAAGAATGGCAAAGCCTCGCGAAACGAAGAATTCAGCAGCTCATCACGAGCAGTACACGCTAATAGCGAACAGGGGGCGCCCTGCGGGGGCGGGGAAGGTAACGTAGGTGCCATTCAAACACCCTCCTAACTTTCGACAAGGGTTAGGAGGCGGGAACAAACTTGAAGGAGCATCTCGTCATGAGTGGCAACAACCCGGTACTGCAAAGCGGATCAGGTATGAACCTGAGTGACTCCGTCTACGAGCGACTGTTGCGTGAACGCATCATCTTCCTAGGGACGGACGTTAACGACGAGATCGCGAATAAGCTCTGCGCGCAAATTTTGCTGCTTTCGGCTGAGGATCCGACGCGCGATATTTCGCTCTACATCAACTCGCCGGGTGGCTCGGTCACGGCCGGCATGGCGATTTACGACACCATGACGTACTCGCCTTGCGATATCGCCACGTACGGCATGGGGCTGGCGGCGTCGATGGGCCAATTTTTGCTTTCAGGCGGCACAAAAGGAAAGCGTTACGCCCTTCCGCACGCACGGATCATGATGCACCAGCCATCGGCAGGCGTAGGCGGCACTGCTGCCGACATCGCTATTCAAGCGGAACAATTTGCCCAAACCAAGCGCGAAATGGCAGAACTTATCGCCGAGCACACTGGGCAAAGCTTCGAGCAGATCACCAAGGACTCGGACCGCGACCGCTGGTTCACCGCCGAGCAGGCCAAAGAGTATGGACTGGTGGATCACGTCATCACCGCAGCACAAGGGCCACTAGCAAACTAAGGCAGGAGAAAACAATGAACAACAACGGTATGCATTTGCCAGAATCACGCTACGTCCTGCCTTCCTTCATCGAGCAATCGGCGTACGGAACTAAGGAGACGAATCCTTATGCGAAACTCTTTGAAGAGCGCATCATCTTCCTAGGAACGCAGGTCGATGACACTTCAGCCAACGACGTCATGGCGCAGCTACTGGTGCTCGAAGGCCTAGACCCGGACCGCGAAATCACCATGTATATTAACTCGCCAGGTGGATCCTTCACCTCGCTGATGGCGATCTACGACACGATGCAGTACGTTCGCCCCGATGTGCGCACAGTGTGCCTTGGGCAAGCTGCTTCGGCGGCAGCTGTATTGTTGGCTGCCGGGGCACCGGGAAAGCGCGCCTGCCTTCCAAACTCGCGAGTGTTGATTCACCAGCCAGCAACCGAAGGAACTCGTGGCCAGGTTTCTGATCTGGAAATCCAGGCGAAAGAGATCGAGCGTATGCGTGTGCTGATGGAAGAGACGCTGGCTCGTCATACCGGTCGCAGCGCGGAGCAGATCCGCGAAGACACTGACCGTGACAAGATCCTGACTGCGCAGGAAGCTGTGGAGTACGGGATCGTGGATCAGGTGTTTGATTATCGAAAGATGAACGGCTAATTTTCCACCCTTTCATCCCCCTCCTAACTTTCTAAGAAAGTTAGGAGGGGGATTTGACGTACGCACTAGAGTGTTGAGTACTAACGACCCACGCGTCTTCTACTTCAGATTGGGAGTTTTTTCTTTTTATGGCACGGATGCAGGAAAGCGCTGACCTTTTGAAATGCTCCTTTTGTGGCAAGAGCCAAAAGCAGGTGAAGAAGCTTATCGCTGGTGGTGGGGTGTATATCTGCGATGAGTGTATTGAGTTGTGCAATGAGATTATTGAGGAGGAGCTCGCGAGTGGTCATGTTGAGGAGCAGTCTTCGGATGACCGTTTGCCGCGTCCGTCTGAGATAGCTGCGTTTTTGGATAAGTATGTGGTGGGCCAGGATGAGGCGAAGCGTGTGCTTGCTGTGGCTGTCTACAACCATTACAAGCGTGTGCGTGTGCTCGAGTCTGGCATTAAGCCGAAGGACGACGATGCGGAGTTGCAGAAGTCGAATATTTTGATGTTGGGCCCGACGGGTACGGGTAAGACGTATTTGGCGCAGACGTTGGCGAAGCTTCTCGACGTCCCCTTTACCATCGCTGACGCTACCTCTCTAACGGAGGCCGGCTACGTGGGTGAGGATGTTGAGAACATTGTGTTGAAGCTGCTCCAGGCCGCTGATTTTGACGTTCAGCGTGCTCAGCGGGGCATCATTTACATCGACGAAGTGGATAAGATTTCCCGTAAGTCTGACAATCCTTCGATTACTCGCGACGTTTCGGGCGAGGGCGTTCAGCAGGCGTTGCTGAAAATCCTTGAGGGCACGGTCGCCTCAATTCCTCCGCAGGGTGGTCGTAAGCACCCGAATCAGGATTTTATCCAGGTGGATACCTCGAACGTTTTGTTCATCGTCGCCGGTGCTTTCGCGGGTCTTGAGAAGGTGATCGCGGAGCGCCGCGGCAAGCGCGGTCTGGGGTTTGGGGCAGAGTTAGGAGAGGGGCTTGTCGACGGCCACGCCGTCGATTTCCAGGACGTCCGCCCTGAGGATCTGGTGAAGTTCGGTCTGATCCCCGAATTTATTGGCCGTTTGCCTGTCGTGGCGACGGTACGTGATCTCGACGAGGCTGCTCTCGTCAGGGTGCTGACTGAACCGAAGAATTCGCTTGTGAAACAGTACCAGCGCCTCTTTGAACTGGACGGCGTCACTCTTGAGTTTGAGGACGAGGCGTTGGAAGTGATCGCGCATCGGGCCGTCGAACGGGGCACAGGTGCTCGCGGTCTGCGCGCCATCATGGAGGAAATCCTGGTGCCAATCATGTACGACATTCCCGATCGCGAGGATATCGAGTCGGTGACGATTCTCGCCGACACCGTCCGCGGCACCGCAGGCCCGAAGTTAGGAGAGCGGGCGGCGGAGGAAAAAACCGCCTAATCGCAGGAACGACTGAGCCGCCACAGCCTCGAGCTGTGGCGGCTTTTCTCCTAACTTTCTTAGAAAGTTAGGAGAAGAGGTCGGAGGAAATTTCGTAATCCCCGGATTTCTCGTTGCTGTCGTCTTCGCGCTGCCCGGGGTTGGTGAGGTAGCTGGTGGCTTTGGCTGCTTTGAGGTTGGAGGTGAGGAAGGCGAGGACGCTGTCGCTGGCGAGTCGTGCCATGCCTTCTGTGTTGTCTTCGTCCATCATGTCGATGCCGTAGAGGTTGATGGTGGTGGATCGGGAGTTGATGCGGAAGACGGCGAGTGAGGCGATGAGGGTGAAGACGTCTTGGGCTGAGATGCCGGGGCGGAAGGCGCCGGAGTCTTGGCCGAGCATGAGGAGTTTGTCGAGTTGGAGGGTGATGGCGGATTGGTCGGAGAGGGGGCTGGCTTCTGCGATTTTGCCGTAGTGGTGCAGGTTTTCCATTTGGAGCATGCGTACGGCTTCGGGGTTGTCGACGTAGGTTTGGAATACGGCTTGGACGACTTTTTTGACGCCTTCGACGGGGACTGCGCTTTGGAGTTGCATTTCTTCGGGGCTGGGGCGGAGTCTTTGGACGGCTGTTTCGAGGCAGCGTCGGTAGAGGCCTTTTTTGTCGCCGAAGTGGTAGTGGATCATGCGCTTGGACATGCCGGAGTGTTTTGCGATGGCTTCGAGTTTTGCGTCTGAGAAGCCTTTGGTGGAGAACATGCGTAGTGCGATGTTGAGGACGTCTTCGGGGGTGCTGGTGTCGTGTTCCAGTGCCGTCACTTGTTTCCTCCTTTTCGATTGTGTGCAGCGGTTGCAATCGATGTCTGTAGGAATGGTTCTTAGCACTGATCCTAAGGATATGGGTTGCAATTGTCTGCAATTGAGACATCACTGTGATTTCCACCTTGGGTTTTCGGTACTTTTGGGGGTGATTTCACCCTGAGCTTCGGTTGTGGGGTCACTCACGTGTGAGAAATCCCGCACTCCATTGACCTGCGTCATTAGCTTTTCGACGTCCCACGTCCGCGTTATGCGCGTTACCCTGGGGGCAATGCTTGTCGCAGTTCACAACGGCTGTGGCAAACGAACGTGAACTTCGAAGGAGTCGCTTCAAATGACTGACGTGAAAAAGATTGCCGTCACTGGCGCCGCAGGCCAGATCGCCTATTCCTTGCTCTGGCGCATCGCCAACGGTGACGTCTACGGCAAGGACACCCCGATCCACCTCCAGCTTCTGGAAATCCCAGAGGCAGCCACCGCTGCCGAAGGTGTTGCAATGGAGCTGCTGGATTCCGCTTTCCCGCTGCTGCGCGGCATCACCGTTACCGACGATGCCAACAAGGCCTTCGACGGCACCTCGGCGGCGTTTCTCGTCGGCGCGAAGCCCCGTGGCAAGGGCATGGAGCGTTCTGATCTGCTGGCTGCCAATGGCAAGATTTTCGGCCCGCAGGGCAAGGCTCTGAACGACAACGCTGCGGATGACATTCGCGTGCTCGTGGTGGGCAACCCCGCCAACACCAACGCGCTGATTGCTCAGCACGCCGCACAGGATATTCCGGCAGACCGCTTCAACGCCATGATGCGCCTGGATCACAACCGCGCTCTTTCTCAGCTCGGTGAAAAGCTAGGAAGGGAGACCACCGAACTCGAGCGCCTCGTGGTGTGGGGCAATCACTCGGCAACGCAGTTCCCGGACATTTCTTACGCCACCGTTGGGGGCGAGAAGATCGTCGAAAAGCTTGATCACGATTGGTATGTGGACGAGTTCATCCCGCGTGTGGCCAAGCGTGGCGCGGAGATCATCGAGGTGCGAGGCAAGTCTTCGGCTGCTTCGGCGGCTTCGGCGGCTGTGGACCACATGCACGACTGGATCAACGGCACGCAGCGTTGGTCCTCGGCGGCCATTCCTTCCGATGGCTCCTATGGTGTGCCCGAAGGCCTCATTTTCGGCCTGCCCACCATTTCGCGCGGCGGTGCGTGGGAGGTTGTTGAAGGACTCGAAATCAACGACTTCCAGCGTGAGCGCATCGACGCCAACGTGAGGGAACTCCAGGAGGAGCGCGACGCTGTCGCGGATCTGCTGAAGTAGGTCGTTGCGTTTTTCAAAGCGCTCGTGGGCATTTGTCTGCGGGCGCTTTTCTCCTAACTATTGCCCAAAGTTAGGATGGGGGTGTGAGTGCCAATAATGATGCCCAAACCCCCGACGCTTCTAACCGCCTGCCCAAGTCTTGGGCCCCTCAGGACCACGAGGCTGATCTGTACCAGCGGTGGGTGGAGGCTGGCTATTTCACTGCGGATGCGGCAAGTGAGAAGCCGGCGTTTTCGATTGTGTTGCCCCCGCCGAATGTGACGGGCCAGTTGCATATGGGCCATGCGTTGGATCACGCGTTGATGGATTCGATGGTGCGCCGGAAGCGTATGCAGGGCTTTGAGGTGTTGTGGCTGCCGGGCATGGACCATGCGGGTATTGCTACGCAGTCCAAGGTTGAGGCGATGCTCAAGGAGCGTGAGGGGAAGTCCCGTTGGGATTATTCTCGCGAGGAGTTCATTGAGCATGTGTGGGAGTGGAAGCGCGAGTATGGCGGCACCATTGGGGAGCAGATGCGTGCGATTGGTGACTCGGTGGATTGGTCTCGAGAGCGTTTCACCTTGGATGAGGGGCTTTCGCGTGCGGTGCAGACCATCTTCAAGCAGATGTTTGATCAGGGGCTGATTTACCGCGATTATCGTTTGATCAATTGGTCGCCGGTGTTGGAGACGGCTGTGTCCGACATTGAGGTGGTGCATAAGGATGTTGAGGGCGAGCTCGTTTCGATCCGTTATGGTTCGCTCAGCGACGACGAGCCCCACGTCATTGTGGCAACGACCCGTGTGGAAACCATGCTTGGCGACGTCGCCGTGGCCGTCCACCCGGACGATGAGCGTTACACGGATCTGGTTGGCACCAGCTTGCCGCACCCCTTCATTGAGGGGCGCGAGCTAAAGATTATTGCTGATGATTACGTCGACCCCGAGTTCGGCACTGGTGCCGTGAAGATCACCCCCGCGCATGATCCGAATGACTACGCCATGGGCCAACGCCACGATCTGGACATGCCGATCGTGATGGACGCAAAAGGCCGCATCGCCGATACCGGCACCGAATTTGACGGTATGGATCGCTTTGAGGCGCGCGTGAAAATTCGCGAGGCTTTGGCCGAGCAGGGGCGCATCGTCAAGGAAGTGCGGCCCTACATGCACTCTGTCGGACACTCCGAGCGTTCGGGAGAACCCATCGAGCCGCGCTTGAGCTTGCAATGGTTTGTGAAGGTGGAGAAGCTGGCGAAGATGGCCGGCGATGCCGTGCGCGAGGGCGATACCACCATTCACCCGGCAAGCTCCGAGCCGCGCTACTTCGACTGGGTGGACGACATGCACGACTGGACCATTTCGCGCCAGTTGTGGTGGGGGCACCGCATCCCGATCTGGTACGGCCCCGATGGGGAAGTGGTGTGCTGCGGCCCCGATGACGAGCCCCCGGCGGGCTATGAGCAGGATCCGGACGTGTTGGACACCTGGTTCTCCTCCGCGCTATGGCCGTTTAGCACCATGGGCTGGCCAGACAAGACCCCCGAGCTGGAGAAGTTCTACCCAACCTCCGTGCTGGTCACCGCCTACGACATTCTGTTCTTCTGGGTGGCGCGCATGATGATGTTCGGTACCTTCGCAGGCCTGCAAACTCCGGAGCTGCTGGGCGAAGGTACGCAGGGGCGCCCACAGATCCCCTTCGATGACCTCTTCCTCCACGGTCTGGTCCGCGATGAGCATGGCAGGAAGATGAGTAAGTCGCTGGGCAACGGCATCAACCCCATGGACTGGGTGCGCGACTACGGCGCCGACGCGCTGCGCTTCACCCTCGTGCGCGGCGCAAACCCCGGTGTGGACCTCCCGGTGGGCGAGGATAGTGCTCAGAGTTCTCGAAACTTCGCCACCAAGCTCTTCAACGCCACCAAGTTCGCCCTGATGAACGGTGCACGCACCGGAATGCTGCCCAAACGCGAGGAGCTAAGCGACGCTGACCGTTGGATCCTTGACCGCCTCGAGCAGGTGCGAGTGCAGGTGGATGACTACCTGGATCGCTATCAATTTGCCAAGGCCAATGAGCTGCTCTTCCAGTTCACCTGGGGTGAGTTCTGCGACTGGTACCTGGAAATCGCTAAGGTGCAGATCCCTCGCGAGGGGGAAACGACGCAAGGGGAGAACACCAAGATTGTGCTGGGCAACTGCCTGGACGCAATCCTGCGCCTATTGCATCCCTCGATGCCATTCGTGACCGAGGTGCTCTGGACCGCGCTCACCGATGAAGAATCCCTGGTAGTGGCAAGCTGGCCTACGGCTGAGCTTACTAACGGTGGAGCCACCACCGATGAGCGCGCCGCAAAGCGCATGGAAGACGTGCAGAAGCTTGTGACTGAGCTGCGTCGTTTCCGCTCCGACCAGGGTGTGAAGCCCTCCCAGCGCGTGCCCGCTCGCATTGACTTCGCCGCCGCAGATTTGGCGGAGCAGGAGGCGTTGGTGCGTTCCCTGGCTCGCGTGGACGCCCCCGAGGACGGCTTCGAGTCGAGCGCCAGCATTGAGGTGCGCCTGTCCGAACGGCCACTGGAAGTGGCGTTGGATACGTCGGGGACCGTCGACAAGCAAGCTGAGCGCAAGCGTCTGGAAAAGGATCTCGCTGCGGCACAAAAGGAAGTTGAGACCACCGGCAAGAAGCTGGGAAATGAAAACTTCCTGGCCAAGGCGCCCGAGGCTGTGGTGGCCAAGATTCGCGAGCGTGCGCAGGTGGCTCACGATGAAGTCGAACGTATTTCGGCTCGCCTGAAGGAGCTTGCATGAGCGAAGTCGAGCTCGACGCCACGGGACTCTCTTTGCCTATCGACGTCAACGACAAGCACGTAGAAGCGCCTTCAGAGGAGATCACCCGCGAGGACTTGGCAGCGCTGGCCGAAGTTGAAGCGCAACTGGATCAGCGCTGGTCTGAAGTGAAAATCGACCCCACCCTGGAGCGCATCCAAGCACTGATGGATCTGCTGGGCAACCCCGAGCGCGCCTACCCGGCGATTCACGTGGCAGGAACCAACGGCAAGACCTCGACGGTGCGCATGATCGAATCGTTGCTGCGCGCCTTCCACCGCCGAACCGGGCGCACCACCAGCCCGCACCTGCAATTCGTGACTGAGCGCATCGCCATCGACGGCAAGCCGATCCACCCCCGCGATTATGTGCGCACCTGGGAAGAGATCAAGCCCTATGTGGAGATGATCGATGCCAAATCGGAGGCCGAAGGCGGTCCGAGGATGAGCAAATTCGAAGTGCTCACCGCCATGGCTTACGCGGCGTTTGCCGACGCCCCCGTGGACGTCGCCGTGGTGGAAGTTGGCATGGGTGGGCGCTGGGACGCCACCAACGTGATCTCGGCTGACGTTGCCGTGGTCACACCGATCGGTCTTGACCACACCGAATACTTAGGAGAGACGATCGAGGAGATCGCCTCCGAAAAAGCCGGAATTATTAAGTCGCGCTGGGACGCCGAGGATTTGCTAACCCCACCCGAAAATATCGCGGTTGTGGCAAACCAGGATCCGGCCGCAATGCGCGTGATTCTGGAGCAGGCGGTCTCGGTGGATGCTGCTGTGGCGCGCCTCGATCAGGAATTCGGGGTGGCGCAGTCCCAGGTGGCCGTCGGTGGCCAGCAGCTCACTCTGCGTGGGTTAGCCGGCGACTATGAAGACATCTTCCTGCCACTCTCGGGCGCGCACCAGGCGCGCAATGCCGCGTTGGCCTTGGCTGCGGTAGAAGCATTCTTCGGGGCGGCGCCGGGCAAGCCGCTCGACCTCAACACCGTGCAAGAGGGATTCGGCACGGTGGCGTCACCAGGCAGGCTCGAGCGAGTGCGTACCACGCCGAGTGTGTTCGTCGATGCCACCCATAATCCTCACGGTGCCAAGGCTTTAGGAGAGGCACTTGACCGCGACTTCGAGTTCTCCAGACTCGTGGGTGTGGTGGGCGTGTTAGGAGACAAGGATGCCCGCGGGGTGCTCGCGGCGCTCGAGCCACACCTGGCAGAAGTGGTGTGTACACAGACGAACTCGCCGCGCGCCCTCGAAGCGGACGTGCTTGCGGACTACGCCCGCGAAATCTTCGGCGAAGAACGCGTCCATGTTGAGCCCTACCTGCCAGGGGCTGTGGAGCTGGCCGTAGAACTTGCCGAGGATACCGACATCCAATCTGGCGCAGGCGTGATCATCACCGGCTCCGTGGTGACTGCTGGTGAAGCCCGCACGCTCTTTGGAAAGGACCCCGCATGAGCAAGCGCAAGAACGAAACCATCGAATACGGCCCCCTCGGCCCAGGTCACGCTCCTGAAAAGGATCCAATGAAGGGGCTGCGTGGCGTCATGGCTGGCACGATGATGATGGAGGCCATTTCTTTCTACCTCGTGCTCACGGTGATCCTGCGCGTCGACGGTGGTGCCTATTGGACCACCTTCAACTGGGTGTATGTGACTGCGGTGGCCACTGTGATGCTGTTGCTGAGCTTTGTTCAGGGCAAAAAATGGGCCATCCCGGCAGACATCGGGATCCAGGTCTCCGCCCTCCTAGGTGTCTTCGTGCACGTATCGATGGGCATCATGGCGATCATTTTTATCGCTGTTTGGTGGTACTTGCTATATCTGCGCAGGAATCTCATCGAGCGTATGAAGCGCGGTTTGCTCACTACGCAACACATGTAACAACCTTTCGGCCACCCCCAAAAGTGCAAATGGAGGTGGCCGTTTCTTTTTGCTTTCCCGCGTGGTGGCTCGATAAAATTCCACGTCATAGGGGGCGAAAGGTGTTGTTGTGCAAACAATTGCCTATTTGTGCCATGAGCAACGATTTCGTGCCGCACACTGGTTTTTTCCTGAAATATTCAAGCCCTAATCTAAACGGTGTGGAGATAACCCGTCGATACGTAGCACGGGTGTAACCGCGTGCTCCACGGCATGAAAGAAAAAGGGTAAAAGCATGGCAACAAGCTCCAGTTCCCCAAAAATCCCTGAGCCAAAAGGCGGGCACAAAGACCGCTCGCACTGGCTCTACATCGGCGTCATCATCGCCGTGATCGCAGGCATCATCTTCGGCCTGGTAGCACCAGAAGCTGCCAAAGGATTTAAAGTGCTCGGTACCGCATTCGTGCACCTGATCGTCATGATGATCCCAGCCGTCATCTTCTGCACCATCGTGCTGGGTATCGGTTCGGTGCGCGCGGCGGCAACCGTCGGTAAGGCAGGTGGCCTCGCCCTGGCGTACTTCATCACCATGTCCACTTTTGCCCTCGGCGTGGGCCTGCTCGTGGGCAACCTCATTCAGCCCGGCTCGGGACTCAACATTGAGGCATCCAAGGGTGCCGCTGATTCCCTCGTGGCGAAGAACGCCGCCGAAAGCCACGGCACCATCGACTTCCTCCTAGGCATTATCCCCACCACGATCTTCTCGTCCTTCACCAGCGGCAATATTCTTCAGGTGCTCTTCGTGGCGCTGCTCACCGGCTTTGCTGTGCAGTCCATGGGCAAGCGTGGCGAGCCCATCCTCGGTGCCATCGCGCACCTGCAGCGGCTTTCCTTCAAGATCCTCAACATGATCCTCTGGCTCGCCCCCATCGGTGCCTTCGGCGCCATCGCCGGCGTAGTGGGACAAACGGGCATCGAATCTGTGAAGCAGATGGCCATCCTCATGCTGGCCTTCTACATCACTTGCTTCCTCTTCGTCTTCGTGATCCTCGGCTTGATCTTGAAGATCTTCGCCGGTTTCAACATCTTCAAACTGGTGAAGTACCTGGCGCGCGAGTTCCTGCTCATCGTCGCAACATCGTCCTCGGAATCCGCCCTTCCTAACTTGATGCGAAAGATGGAACACGTGGGCGTCGACAAGTCCACCGTCGGCATCGTCGTGCCCACTGGCTACTCCTTCAATCTGGACGGCACCGCCATTTACCTCACCATGGCGTCCATCTTCATCGCCGACGCCATGAACAAACCCATGGACATGGGCGAACAGATCGCACTGCTGCTGTTTATGATTATCGCCTCGAAGGGGGCGGCAGGCGTCACCGGCGGCGGCCTCGCAGCGCTCACCGCTGGTCTGCAGTCGCATCGCCCCGAGCTTCTCGACGGCGTGGGCATCATCGTCGGCATCGACCGCTTCATGTCCGAAGCCCGTGCGCTCACCAACTTCTCCGGCAACGCTGTCGCCACCCTGCTCGTGGGCAAGTGGACTAGCACCGTCGACCGCCAGCGCGTCCACGACGTACTCGACGGCAAGATTCCTTATGAGGAGCTTCCCGACGACACCCACGTGGACATGCACAACCCCACCGTCAGCAACAACCCTGCTGCCGAACTGCAGCCCACCCCGCAGGTGGACCTGGATCGCTACAGTCACTAGTGGCGATCACAAATAAAACCCTGTCGCGAATGTTTCCGCGGCAGGGTTTCACTTTGCCTGACTACTCCATCATCCCCACAGCAACGGCGAGGTCTTCCCAGCTCATGCCGGTGCCCTTGAACACGCGCGGCTTGGTGTAGTCCACCTCGACCTCTTCCAGTACCAAGCCTTTCAACGTGTGCAAATCCGATTCAGCTATCGAGCCGTCTTCGATCGCCATCACCACATCGCCGGCTTCGCGCAGAGCTGTCGAAACGTCTTCCACCACGACGAGCGCCCGCGACATCAATGCGCTTGGTACCTCGCGGCGGTCGGTTTCGTGGGAGCCGATTGCCAGTACGCAGACGTCATCGCGCACATCTGCCGCCTCGAAGAGGGGAGAGCCGGCGGAAGTGGCGCATACGATCACGTCGGCGTCCTTGGCATCAGGGGCCGAGCCAACTCGCGCGGTAATCCCCATCGATGCTAATTCGGCCACGGCGGCCTCTGCCTTTTCCGTGTCGCGGCCAACGAGTACGCAATCGCGCACCGAGCGTAGATCAGCCAGAGCGCGGGCGTGCCCCACGCCTTGAGGGCCGGTGCCAAACACCACCATCTTGTCCACCACGCCGGGTGCGAGCAGTTTGGTTGCTGCGAGGGCGCTCACAGCGGGGGTGCGAATATTGGTCAGTGCTACCCCGTCGATGACGGCTTTGAGCTGGAGCGTGGGGCCGTCGAAAAGCACGTAGGTGCCGTCGATGCGCGGCAGATCCGTGTTCCCAGGTGCCAGGCCGATAATTTTGGCGCCTGCCCATCCGGGGATCGCGGCGGGCATGGAGAGAATCTGGCCGGCGGGTACGGGGGTGATGCTGCGCGCGGGGTCGTCGGCAGGTTCAAAGCCTGATTTCAGGGCAGAAGTTAGGAGGGAGAGGGCGCGCGCTGGCGAAATGCGGGCTTGCACTTCCGCGTAGTCAAAAACTTTCACGATTTACCTTTCTTGTGCGTGCGGTTCGCGCGGCTTGCGTGGGCGCATGGCAGCGTTGGGTAGTGCGGGGGCGGGAAGCCAAGCGGGGCCTGTGCCTTCATAGCCTTCGAAGGAGCCGAAGCGTTCGTCTTGGCTTTGCCATTGTTGGCGGAATCGTTCGATTTCTTCGTGGCTGCGCCCGATGAAGTTCCACCACATGACGAACTCCTCCTGGAAAGGTTCGCCGCCGAGCACCACGACGCGCGCCGTCGTCTTAGAGGTGTTGCGAACCTGGAGTGAGTGCTCGCCGATGCCCGCATATACAATTTCGCTGGGTTCGATGCGCACCCCCTCGACTTCAACTTGGCCGTTGTCGAGCAGCACACCGTGCTCAAATTCGGGGTTGAGTTCTAGGCGAAGCGTGGTGCCGGGATTGAGCACAATCTCCGCACCGAGCAGGGGAGTAAACGTCTTGACCGGCGAGACCTGCCCTAGTAGTGAGCCTAGGTAGACGTAGGCGTAGCCGCAGTCCAGTTCGGTGCGCGGTACTTGGTAGACGTCAAGGCGGCGCTCAGTATCGCGGTGTTCCAAGGGCAGTACCGTCCACAATTGCACACCGTGCAGGCGTTTCGATACCGAGACTTCTGAGTGCGAGATGCCGTGGCCAGCCGTCATGATGACGAGATCACCTGGGTGTACCAGCGCGTGGTTGTCGCCGGCGTCGTCGTGTTTGATTTCGCCTTCAAAGAGCCAGCTCACCGTCTGCAGGCCGGTGTGTGGGTGCGGTGGCACGTCCATGCGTAGCTCATCGGGCCCATAGTGATCGGCAAAGCACCAGGCACCGATGGTGGGGCGCTGCTTGTGTGGCAGCGTGCGCATCACCCTCATTGCGCGCGGTCCACCCAGCGGCACTTCGCGGGAGGAAATGGTCTCGATTGCAGTCATGGCAACCAGTATGCTGCTTTTCGACGCCCGGGGGTAGCCGCCGCAGGTTTGTTCCGGGTTGTTTCGCTAGAGTATCTAGGCATGACTGAACGTACTCTGATTCTGATCAAGCCCGACGGCGTTGAACGTGGACTCGTGGGCGAAATCCTTGCCCGCATCGAGCGCAAGGGCCTCAAGCTCGCCGCCCTTGACCTGCGCGTTGCTGATCGCGAAACTGCCGAGAAGCACTACGCGGAGCACTCCGACAAGCCCTTCTTTGGTGAGCTGGTGGATTTCATCACCTCCGCACCGCTGATCGCTGGCGTTGTTGAAGGTCCCCGTGCTATCGAGGCCTGGCGTCAGCTCGCCGGAGGCACCGATCCCGTAGCGAAGGCAACGCCCGGCACGATTCGTGGCGACTTCGCCTTGGAGGTTGCATCCAACGTTGTGCACGGCTCCGATTCCGAGGAGTCTGCTGCTCGCGAGATCAGCATCTGGTTCCCGAACCTCTGATCGCCTTAGCATTACTGGGCACCGTCGTGTTTCTCGATGGTGCCCTTTGGCCTTTTTGCCCCAGGGGTGTGAAAGAATGTTGGCAGGCTTGATGCTTCGCTCCGCCCGGAGGAACACGCAATAGTATGGGCGAGATCGCTGAACATCGACCTACCACCTTTTACAACTACACGGCATCTGTGCGGCGGCGGCGAGAACATTTCATCGACCAGCGCCCGGATGCAACAACAATGGAAGTAGGCACCACTATGTCGAAAAGGAGCCCCGGGCGGCCGCGGAAGTATCCAAAGGCAGAGCCTTTGGATTTAAAAATGATCGCCAAGCAAGCTCGCGAATACGATCGTTCGAATATCCCGGAAAAGACTCGCGTGTACACGCTGACGCGCGAATTGAAGGCGAACTCGAAGTTCATGATCGAAGCCTTGCAAACTATCGGCATTGTCAAGGTGGCGCAGTCTGTGCTTTCTCCTGCGGAAGTCAATGCTGTGCTCGATCATTTGGCTCGCGGGGAGCAGCAGCCCGCTGACGAAAGCAAACTGCGCCACCGCGTGGAAAAGAACGTCGAAAACGAAATCGAGCAGATCAAGCAGAAGGTTGATCAGGAGCTCGATGCGGGTATCGCAACTCCCGCGGATGAGGCTCCCAAGGTTGAGGCAGTGGACGTCGAAAAGCCTGCCCCCGTTGCTGCGGCGATCCCAGTGTTCATCCCCCCGAAGCCAGTGGAAGCGGTGGCCGCGCAACCTGAAGATGATGAAGAGGAAGACGCCGCCGCGAAGAAGCGTCGTCGTGGTCGTCGGGGCACCGGTCGCGGGCGCAAGCATGAGGAACCCACCGAGCAGCAGGCGGAGGTAGCCGAGTCTACTGAGGTCATCGAGGAGCCGAAGGCCATCTCCGGTTCCACCCGCCTGGAAGCACAACGGCGACGCCGCGCGGAAATGCGCGATGAACAACGCAAGAAGCGCCATATCGTGTCCGAAGCGGAGTTCCTCGCACGCCGCGAATCCGTGGAACGCACCATGGTGGTGCGCGAACGTGAGCGCGAAGATCATCCGGGCACTGTCACACAAGTTGGCGTGCTCGAAGACGGCATGCTGGTGGAGCACTTCGTCACCAGCGAAACCCAATCCTCGATGGTGGGCAATATCTACCTCGGACGTGTGCAAAACGTGTTGCCAAGCATGGAGGCTGCCTTCATTGATATCGGGCAAGGCCGCAACGCCGTGCTATACGCCGGCGAGGTGAATTGGCGTTCCCTCGGGCTGGGCGGGCGAAGCCGACGCATCGAGCAGGCATTCCGCCCTGGCGACCCGGTGCTCGTGCAGGTGTCCAAGGACCCCGTGGGGCACAAGGGCGCACGTTTGACCATGCAAGTTTCACTGGCCGGCCGCTACCTGGTGTACGTGCCTAACGGCCGATCCGCCGGCATTTCCAGGAAGCTGCCAGCCGGTGAGCGTCAGCGTCTGAAGAAGATCCTCAAAGACGTCATGCCAGAACACGGTGGTGCCATTATCCGCACAGCTGCCGAGGGCGTGCACGAGGACCAGATCAATGCGGACGTCCGCCGCCTCGATACGTTGTGGAATCAACTCTCCGAGCGTGCCGAAAAACAGCGCGAGGCGAAGTCCTCGCAGCCCGTCACGCTCTATGAAGAGCCGAACATGCTGGTCAAGGTGGTTCGCGACCTCTTCAACGAGGATTTCCACCGCCTCGTAGTGGACGGTTCGCGTTCCTGGAACACCGTCAAGGCGTACGTACAGTCGGTGGCCCCGGAGCTCATGGAGCGTCTGGAGCGCTTCGACCGTGATGCGCACGATGGCCATGACGCCTTCGAGGAATACCGCATCGACGAGCAGATTAAGAAGGCACTTTCGCGCAAGGTGTGGCTGCCCTCTGGCGGCACGTTGGTTATCGACCGCACCGAAGCCATGACCGTCATTGACGTCAATACCGGCAAGTTCACTGGCTCGGGTGGAAACCTGGAAGAAACGGTGACGCGCAACAACCTGGAGGCTGCCGAGGAAATCGTCCGCCAAATGCGCCTGCGGGATCTGGGTGGCATGATCGTGGTGGACTTCATCGATATGGTGTTGCCTGAAAATCAGGATTTGGTGTTGCGTCGCCTGACTGAGGCGCTGGGGCGCGACCGCACCCGACACCAGATTTCCGAGGTCACCTCCCTTGGCCTGGTGCAGATGACGCGAAAGCGCCTGGGCACCGGCTTGTTGGAGACGTTCACCACCGAGTGCGAGCACTGCGAAGGCCGGGGCGTGATCATCCACGATGATCCCATCGAGGAACCCGAGGTACCCAAGAAGTTCCGCCGCAAGCAGGACCACGGCGTGCGCCATCAGGATCCCGCCGCGCACCCAGCGGCGGTTGCGATGCACAAGGATGAGGAAAAGCCCTCCCTTGAAGAGCTTGCCGACGCTGTCGTGATCGACAACGACGAGCCCACCCCGCCGAAGCGCAAGCGTCGCAATAAGCGCAGCAACCGCAAGGAAAGCAGCACCGCCGACATCGCCATCGCCGCCCTCGAACGCGCCGAGGCCGAAGAACCCGATGAGCCCTCCGGTCGCGATCACATGCCCGCGCGCAGCTACGAAGAGGCGAAGGAGCTTTTCGACGCCTCCCCGCGCCGCCGCCGCAAAGTGCGTGGCAACTCCCGCTCCGATCATGAGCCAAAGCGCGAGGATTTCGAGCAGCCCCAGCAACCAGAGCCCGCACCCGCCGAGCAGAGTGCGCCTGAGGTGAAGGTGGTGTCCCGCAAGGGGCGTCGCCGCGCGGTTCGTCGCAGCACACCTGCTCCGGCGAAGAAGTCGCCTGCGAAGCAGCATGAAGCCAAAGCGAATGCGCCGGTGAAGTCCGAGGCTGCAAAGTCTGGTGGGCAGCGCAGGGGACGTCGTCGAGCGACTCGCCGAACCCATAAGTAGCCCAAGTTTGGCAATTGGCCATGCTAAAGGGTAGTCTTTGACAGTCGCTGTTTTGCACGGCCTTGCGCCGTGCTCGCAAACAGCTTGAGTAAACGAAAATAAAACCATTCAGGCGGCCGGGATCACCGGATGCCTGAGCCGAGTAGAGATTAAGGGGTAGCCCTCGTATGTACGCGATCGTCAAGACCGGCGGCAAGCAGTACAAGGTTGCCGAAGGTGACCTCGTCAAGGTCGAGAAGATCGAGGGTGAGCAGGGTTCGACCGTTGCACTCACCCCGATCATGCTCGTCGACGGCGCCGATGTGACCACCAAGGCCGATGAGCTCGCTAAGGTGAGCGTCAACGCTGAGATCGTCGAGCAGGTCAAAGGCCCGAAGATCAAGATCCTGAAGTACAAGAACAAGACCGGTTACAAGAAGCGCCAGGGTCACCGCCAAAAGCTGACCCTGCTGAAGATCACCGGTATCAAGTAAGCCTCACGGCCTTACGCAACACCTTTTTAGGAGGGAAACCACATGGCACACAAGAAGGGTGCATCCAGCTCCAGCAACGGCCGTGACTCCGAGGCAAAGCGCCTAGGCGTCAAGCGCTTCGGTGGTCAGCGTGTGAACGCAGGCGAGATCCTCGTCCGTCAGCGCGGCACCAAGTTCCACCCAGGTGAGAACGTCGGCCGTGGCGGCGACGATACGCTGTTCGCGCTCAAGGCAGGCAATGTGCAGTTCGCCACCAAGCGCAACCGTCGCACCGTGAACATCGTTGAGGCCGTCGAGGTCTAAACGAGCAACACTTTTAGGAGAGCACCGCACCTTCACACAAGGGGCAGGTGCTCTCCTTACTTTTAGCGAAAGTTAGGAAGATATCACCATGGCGCGTTTCATCGACCGCGTAGTTCTCCACCTCGAAGCCGGCGATGGCGGCCATGGCTGTGCTTCGATCCATCGCGAAAAATTCAAACCGCTCGGTGGCCCCGACGGTGGCAACGGTGGTCACGGGGGTGACATCGTCTTCGAAGTCACCGACCAAGTACATACCCTGCTCGAATTGCATTACCGCCCGCACCTGCGCGCGAAGCGGGGTGCCAACGGCGCCGGTGACCACCGCAACGGTGCCCGTGGCGAGGATCTGGTGCTCGAAGTGCCCGCCGGTACCGTGGTGCTGGATACCGACGGTAATGTTCTGGCAGATATGACCTCTTTGGGCATGCAATTCATCGCAGCCAAAGGCGGCTACGGTGGCCTTGGCAATGCGGCTTTGGCCTCTGCT
The DNA here is from genome assembly GCF_003813985.1 of Corynebacterium gerontici. Taxonomy (NCBI): domain Bacteria; kingdom Bacillati; phylum Actinomycetota; class Actinomycetes; order Mycobacteriales; family Corynebacteriaceae; genus Corynebacterium; species Corynebacterium gerontici. The sequence goes on along the minus strand of NZ_CP033897.1, from coordinate 1,745,937 downwards.
GCACGAAAGGCTCCAGGTTTCGCGCTCAAAGGCGAGCCGGGTGAGGCACATGACGTAGTGCTCGAGCTGAAATCGATGGCGGATGTTGGCCTGGTGGGCTTCCCATCGGCAGGCAAGTCCTCGCTCATTTCCGTGATGTCTGCAGCGAAACCGAAGATCGGCGACTACCCCTTCACCACCTTGCAACCCAACCTGGGCGTGGTGGACGTCGGGCATGAATCCTTCACCATCGCCGATGTGCCAGGCCTCATCCCTGGCGCCTCCGAGGGCAAAGGCCTCGGTCTGGACTTCCTCCGCCACATTGAGCGGACCGCTGTGCTTGCGCACGTCGTCGACGCGGCCACGTTGGAGCCGGGCCGTGATCCTGCTGCTGATATTGAGGCGCTCGAAGCCGAGCTCGCCGCCTATCAATCCGACCTCGATGCTGATGCTGGTCTCGGGGATCTTCGCGAGCGCCCGCGCATCATCATCTTGAATAAGGCAGACATTCCTGACGCTCGCGAACTCGCTGAGTTTGTCAAGGCCGATCTTGAGGAACAATTCGGCTGGCCGGTTTTCATCATCTCCGCTGTGGCGCAGCAAGGCCTGGACCCGCTGCGCTACAAGCTCATGGAGCTCGTGCGCGAAGCACGCGCGGCAAGGCCTGCCCCCGAGCGCGCACCGAAGCAGATCATTCGCCCCGATGCGGTGGACAAGCGCTCGAAGCAACGCCAAGACTTCGAAATCGTCGAAGATCCCGAGATCGAAGGTGGCTACATTGTGTTGGGTGAGCGCCCCGCCCGGTGGATCATCCAGACCGACTTCGAAAATGACGAAGCAGTTGGCTACCTCGCCGACCGTCTCGCCCGCATGGGCGTCGAAGACGCGCTTTTCAAAGCGGGCGCACGCCCCGGCTGCACCGTGACCATTGGCGAGGTCTCCTTCGAATGGGAGCCCACCATGAGCGCCGGCGCCGATACGCCACTTACCGGTCGCGGTACAGACCCGCGCCTAGCGCCCAACACCCGCGTATCCGCCGCAGAACGCAAACGAGCATCCCAAGCGCGTCGCGGTCTGATCGACGAGTTCGATTTTGGCGATGGCCAAGAAGCCGACCGCGAGCGCTGGCAGGGCTAACCGCCTAACTTTCATCGAAAGTTATGAGGTGGTGACGTTCATCAACTCCGAATCCGTCTTCAACAGCATGTCCTGTCCCTGGTATACCCTCGCGGCCTGCTCGGAGCCGCGAAGGGTGTAGTCGGCGAAAGAGATGACCAGCGAGTCATAGACGGTGAGCTCGCTGGCATCTAGGTACACGCCGTGTTCGGCACCGCGTACCACCGCCCACCATTTGGGGCCGGTGGCGCGGTCGTAGGCGAGTTTGGATAGTGGCCACGGCACGAGGGATTCGTGTTCGGCGGCGAGCACCAAGGTTGGCACGGGGGAAGGTGGTGAGGCGACGCCGAAGTCGGCGGGGCCTGGGTTGATGCCGACGGTGCCTTCAATGCGTGCGTCTTCACGCCCAACGGACTGCAGCAGTTTGTCCAAGAGGCCGGCTTCGCGGATTGCTGCGCCGCCACCTGCGGAATGGCCTACGAGGAGGATTTTGGAAAAGTCCACGCGCTGATAGAGCGGGCTTGCTGGGTCGAGGTCTGTTTGGTTGGCTGCCAGGGCAGCGATGTCCATCTGCGCACCGAACCAGTTGGCGACGCTGTAGCCGAGGGCTACGACGTAGCCGTGGGAGGCGTAGAACTCGGCGTGGTGGTGGACCATGCCGGGTTCGGCCCCGATGCCAGGTGAAAGGACGATCAGCGGGGCGCGCTGCCCGGCCTCAAGGTCGGTGGGGTAGATGAATTGATAGCCGATTGCTGGGTTCGGCCCTTCGGGGGTGACGCCGTAGCATTCGGGTGGGACGTTGTTGCCGTGGTTGAAGCGCAATATTTGGTTATAGAGCGCATAAATTGGGGTGCAGTCGATCGTCGGCAAGCTTGAAGCCACGGGGTGGGTGCCGGGGGCACCGAATTCTGTTCGAATGGCTCCGGGGTCCGAGTGGAAGGGGGCGGTGATTCGAGTGCCTGTCAGGCCCATGTCCGCCAGCGGTTGGGGAACCTTGGGCGCGATGTCTTCGGCGGGTTGGGGAATTGTCTGTAGCGCATCTGCGATGGGGATGAGCCCGTCGGTGATACCTAGAGCGTGTGCCTGCGTGGCTGGGGTTGCAGTGCTGATGAGCGCCGTGGCGAGGGCTGCTGTGGCAATACGTTTGGTGCGTGAGGGAATCACCGTTTCTCCTAACTTTTGAGTTTTCTCAGGAAAAATTGTACCCGCCGTACTAGCGAATTCTTGCTAGTGGCGGGTGCGGGAAGTGCAGGTTATCGCTATGCGTTCACCAGCTCTGGGGTGCGCTGTTCTTGGGCGATTTTTTGGATCTTGCGTTTGCGAGTGAAGATTGAAAGGCCGAGGAAGATCAGGGTAGTGAGCACGAGCACGGCGACGCCGATGTAGTAGGTGGAGTCGAAGTTGCCATCGACGGTGCGCACAAAGACGTTCTTTGCGTAGGTCATGGGGTGGATGTCGTGCAGGGCGCGCATCGGTGCGGGGGTCAGGTCGATCGGCCATACGCCACCGAAGGCGAAGACGCCGTAGGCGAAGAATCCCAGCGCAAGGGCTCCGCCGGCGAGCTTGCCAAAGGCGACGCGGAGGAACTGGAAGATGCTGGTGCCGTGCGCGGCGATCAGGACGAGGGCGAAGGCGTAGGCGCCGGCGTGGAGGATTTCGAAGCCTGCCGCCATGCCTGCTGCAGTTAGCAGTGCCAGGAGTGCAACGTTGCCCAGTCCAACTACGGCGAAGCCTGCCAGTACGGCGCCTGCGGCGGAGGCGTGCTTGCGGGCGCCGAGGATGTGCGGTGCCAGCATGCTGACCAGCGCCATCATGAGGTAGCCGAAGACGAGGATGAGGATCATCGTCACGCCGCCGGAGAGCACCTTGGAGGTGGGGTCGTGTTCGTCAGTGAGTTCTTGCACGGCGTGCCGGTAGTCCTCTTCATAGGACACTGGGACCGAGATCTGGTGGGAGGAGGCGGGGATGTCCTTGATTTCGGGCGCCTGCTTGGCGCCTTCGCTCAGTCCGGTGTTGAGCTGGCTGGTGCCGTCTTTGAGTTGGCCCACGCCGTCGTTGAGCTGGTGGGTGCCGTCGAGCATCTGGCCCATGCCTTCGTCAAGGCGCGCGGCACCGGAGGAAAGCTGTGTGGTGCCGTCTTTGAGCTGGAGTACGCCTGAGAGGTACGGGGCGCTTGGGTCATTGAGGTTGTAGCTCATTTGGGCGGTTCCGTCTTTGAGCTTGGCCAGTTGATTGGCGAGTGCCTCGGGGTTGGAGGTGTCCAGCACGGCGATGCGGTCGCGAAGCTGCTGTGCTTCGGCGTGTAGGCCGAGCGCGTCGAGGTTTTCGGCGATGGGCTTGATGGTGGCTACCACCTGGCCTGCCTGCTGGAGCAGCGGGATCACTTTGCCGGTGAGCTGTCCTACGCCTGCGTCGATTTGGGCTGCGCCGTCGCCGAGCTGGCCGGTGCCGTCGACAAGCTGGCTCATGCCGTTGTCGAGCTGAGCGGAGCCTGAGGCGAGTTGGCTAGTGCCGTCCTTGAGCTGTGTTGCCCCGTCTACACCTTTTTCGGTGCCGGCTTTGAGCTGCGAAGCGCCGTCGTCGAGTTGCTTGGCGCCATCGGCGGCTTGCTTGAGCCCCGCGCCGAGCTTATTCATGCCACCGAGGATCTCCTGGCTGTAGCCTTCTGCGATGCCGGTGGCGATGCCTTTCTGGATGTTGGGAATCAAACCGGAGGTGAGCAAGGGCGTGTTGGTGCCGTACTGGTCGTCGTAGGAAATCACGACGGTGGGCTGCACAGGCTTGTCGTCGATGACGGTGGTGACCTGCTTGGAGAAGTCCCTGGGTATCGACAGCACCACCATGTAGTCGCCGTTGCGCAGGCCCTGGTTGGCGTCCTCGGCGGACATTTCGGTGAAGTTCATGTACTCGGTGTCCACCAGCCCCTGGGCGACGTCTTCACCGAAGTTCACCTCTTTGCCGTCTTTTTGGGTACCGGCGTCCTCGTTGACCACGGCCATCTTGACGTTGTCCAGGTAGTGGGAGGGATCCCAGAGTGACCACATGAACGCTGCGGTAACCAACAGTGGGGCGACGAGAACAGTGACGATGATGGAGCGGATGAGCAGTTCGCGTTTGCGTGAACGCTTCGGCTCCTGCGTTACGGCGAGCTCTTCGCCTTCTGTGTGCTCAGTGGGGGTGGTGTCGATGGGGTCGGCCATTTCGAAACTCCGTTGCAAGGGGGCGCGGGGGCGCGAGGGAAAAGCTTTGTTTTTGCGATACTAGTGTTTAGGTGTGCTAAAGCATAGTAATTTCATGCGTGTTCGGGCCAAAATTTTTGTTCAATGAGCTTTTCGACGCACCACGTTGCGCCCATACACGCTCCGATAGAATTGCATGTTATGAACTTTGCTGCCCCTACGCACGGAGCCCAAGAAGCTGAGCACGCCGCCATGCGGGCGCGTATTCGCCGAGCAAAACGAGTGGTAGTCAAGATCGGTTCCAGCTCGCTCACGGGGGCTGATTTTGCTGTTGCGCCCGAGCGCATTGACGCGATCGTCGATGCGCTCGAGGCACGCATGGAGCGCGGATCTGATGTGATTGTGGTGTCCTCCGGGGCGATTGCAGCCGGGATGAAGCCCCTCGGCTTGCGCCGCCGCCCCACAGATCTGGCAACGAAGCAGGCGGCAGCCAGCGTGGGTCAGGTTCACTTAGCAAACGCCTGGGGTGCTTCTTTTGCCCGTTACCACCGCACCCCCGGCCAGGTGCTGCTCACCGCATCCGACGCTGGGGTGCGCGAACGCGCGCGCAATGCGCAGCGCACCATTGATCGGCTGCGCCAGCTCGGGTGCGTGCCCATCATCAATGAAAACGACACTGTCGCCACCTCAGAGATGCACTTCGGTGATAATGACCGCCTCGCGGCCATCGCCGCGAACCTCATCTCCGCCGATGCCCTGATCCTGCTCTCAGACGTCGACGGACTGTACGACAAAAACCCGGCAGATCCCACAGCCCGCTTTATCAGCGCGGTGCGTGGCGCGGAGGATCTGCGCGGGGTTGTTGCAGGCGATGGGGGAGTGGTGGGTACCGGTGGCATGGCCTCGAAGGTGTCCGCAGCGCGGCTGGCCGCCCGCGGCGGGATCCCCGTACTCCTGACGTCGACCGAGCGCATTGACGATGCGCTCGAGAATGCCGAGGTGGGTACCGTCTTCCACCCGGAGGAAAATAAGCTTTCTGCTTGGAAGTTTTGGGCGCTCTACGCGGCGGACGTGGGCGGGGGACTGCGCATTGATGCGGGCGCGGCCAAGGCGATCGCCCGCGGCGGACATTCCTTGCTGGCCGTTGGCATCACGGATGTGATCGGCGATTTCCGTTCAGGAGAAATCGTCGAGATCACCGGCCCGGATGGTCAGATTATTGGGCGCGGCGAAGTTGCGTATGATTCCGATACCCTCGTGGGCATGGTGGGCAAGCAGTCAAGTGATCTGCCCGAAGGCATGCAGCGCCCCGTGGTGCACGCGGATTATCTTTCGGGCTCCAGGGCTTGATCCACTTTTCCGTACAGCACAACTCGAGGAGGAGCACTGATGAAATTCGCCATGCTGCCGAGCCGCTGGCAACGCCCGATCCAAGAGCTTGAGGCCGCAGGACACGTGGAATCGCCTTTGGAGGAGGCGGATTTCCTGGTGTTCAACGGCACCGGTGATTTCCCTGAGCTGCCGGATTCGGTCCGCTATGTGCAGGTGGCATTCGCTGGCATGGATGCGCTGCGTGAACAGGGCGTGCTTAAAGATTCAGTGCGCTGGGCCAACGCCGCTGGGCTGTATGCGGACACGGTGGCGGAGTCCACCGTCGCCATGCTCTTGGCGGTAGCCCATAAGCTCCCCGCCGTCATCGACGCGAAGTCTTGGGCCGTGCGAGGGCTTCCAGACAAGCACACCAATTGGCTTTACGACGACAAAACTCTCGCCATCATCGGCGCCGGCGGCATTGCCAAGCGCTTGCTGAAATTCCTGAGCGGTTTCAACCTTTACACCATCGCCGTGAATACCTCGGGTAACAAGGTCGAGGGCGCGGATGAAACCGTGAGTATTGAGCATGTAGAAGGCGTGTGGCCGCGAGCCCATTACATTGTGCTTCTTGCCCCTTTGACCCCGGAGACGGAGCACATGGTCAATGCGAGCGTCTTTGAGCAAATGCGCGACGATGCCATCGTGGTCAATGTTGGACGCGGTGGGCTGATCAATACTGAGGATCTGGTGGCTGCGCTCGATTCCGGGCAGATCGGCGGGGCTGCGCTGGACGTGACGGAACCCGAGCCCCTTCCAGATGGACACCCGCTGTGGCGCATGGACAACGTGCTCATCACCCCGCACGTGGCAAATACCAGTGAGCGAATGCAGGTGCTGCTTGGCCCACTGTTTGTAGAAAATGCCCGCGCCTTTGAGGCCGGCGAGGAAATGCCCACCGAGGTTCAACCCGCGAAGGGCTACTAGCTGCTAGTTTTAGGCGGTATGAACGCCTCACAAGTCCTCGACCAAGCCAAGGCCGCCAAGGCGGTTGCCGCCCGCGTGGCGGCGATGAGCACCGATGAGAAGAACGCTCTGCTGCGCGGCGCCGCAGATCGTTTGGAAGCGTCTAACGACGCGATCCTCCAGGCCAACGCCCGCGACGTTGAAGCGGGCAGTACCGCCGGTTTGAGCGAGGGGCTCCTTGATCGGCTGCGCCTCGATGCCCAACGCATCCACGGCATTGCCGAGGGGCTGCGCTTAGTGGCGGGGCTGCCGGACCCGGTGGGGGCGGTGCTCGGCGGCGGCCGGATGTACAACGGCATCGCCATGCGCCAGGTGCGCGTCCCCCTCGGCGTGGTGGGCATCGTTTATGAGGCTCGCCCCAACGTCACTGTGGATGCCTTTGGGCTCACGCTGAAGTCCGGGAACGCCGTGTTGTTGCGCGGTTCGAAGTCGGCGGCGCACACCAATGCCGCGTTGGTCACGCTGCTGCAAGCAGAGCTGGAGGCCCAGGGTCTGCCCAAAGACATTGTGCAGCTTTTGCCCAGCGATAGTCACGACAGCGTGAAGGAACTCATCACCGCCCGCGGCTTGGTAGACGTGGTCATTCCACGCGGTGGAGCCAAGTTGATTGAGGCCGTTGTGCTAGGGGCCACCGTGCCCGCCATCGAAACGGGCACCGGCAACTGTCACTTTTATATTGATCGGGATGCGGACATCGAGCAGGCGATTGCCATGCTGCTCAACGGAAAAACCCGCCGCTGCTCGGTGTGCAACGCCACAGAAACGGTGCTCATTGACGAACGCCTTGAAGCTGCGACTCAACTGAAGATCATTCAGGCCCTGCAGGACGCCGGGGTTGTGGTGCATGGGGACGTCGAAAAGCTTGAAGCTATCGGCGCAGAAAACATCGTGCAGGCCGAGGCGCAGGATTGGGAAGACGAGTACTTGAGCATGGACATCGCTGCCCAGCTTGTCGACGGAGTCGGCGGCGCCATCGAACACATCAGGCGCTATAGCTCCGGGCATACCGAAGGCATCGCCACGCACAACATCGAAACCGCGCGCATCTTTGCAGAAGAAGTGGACGCGGCAGCAGTGATGATCAACGCCTCCACCGCATTTACCGACGGCGAACAATACGGCATGGGCGCAGAAATCGGCATCTCCACCCAAAAACTTCACGCCCGAGGCCCCATGGGATTGCCGGAACTCACCACCAGCAAATGGATCCTCGAAGGCCAGGGACACACCCGCGCATGAGCAAGAGAATCGGCATCATGGGTGGAACCTTCGACCCCATCCATCACGGGCACCTGGTCGCCGCCAGCGAAGTGGCCGCTCGCTTCGACCTCGAACTCGTCGTGTTCGTGCCCACCGGGCAACCCTGGCAAAAGGCAGACCGTGAGGTCAGCGAGGCCGAGGACCGCTACCTCATGACCGTGATCGCCACCGCCAGCAACCCACAATTCACCGTCTCGCGCGTGGACATCGACCGAGACGGCGCCACTTACACCATCGACACGCTCACCGACCTGCGCGCACAATTCCCCGACGCCGAACTATTCTTCATCACCGGTGCTGATGCCCTCGCCAAAATCCTTTCATGGCGCGACTGGGAAAAAATGTTTGACCTCGCCACCTTCGTCGGTGTGACCCGGCCCGGCTACGTGCTGGAAGAATCCAACATTCCCGAAAAATTCCAGCACCGCGTGGAACTCATCGAAGTACCAGCCATGGCCATCTCATCCACCGACTGTCGCGCACGCGCCCACGAAGACATGCCCGTGTGGTACCTCGTGCCCGACGGGGTAGTGCAGTACATCAATAAGCGGCGGCTGTATTCGCCCTGCGGCGCAGACGAGGATCGTGACCCCACCCCCTCCTAACTTTGCTCGATAGTTAGGAGTAGTGCGAGACTGCATGTAGCGAAGAAACTTTCAGCCCACAGAACACCAAGAGGAAAAGAACCCTTTATGACAGCAACCCAAGACACCATCCGTCTCGCAACGATCGCGGCGAAGGCAGCCGACGAGAAGCTCGCCACCAACATTGCCGTCCTGGATGTCTCCGACGTCATGGCGATTAGCGAGATTTTTGTGCTGGCTTCCGCCGATAATGAGCGCCAGGTGCGCGCCATCGTTGAGGAAATCGAAGACCAACTGACCAAGGAAGGTGAGGAGCCGAAGCGACGCGAAGGCAACCGAGAAAATCGTTGGGTGTTGCTGGACTACGGCATGTTCGTGGTGCACGTGCAGCGCAATACCGAGCGTGATTTCTATGGTTTGGATCGCCTGTACCGCGACTGCCCTCTGCTGGAGATCGATGGCATCGAAACGCCTGAGCGCCCGGATATGGACGATGTGGATACGCGCACCGTGGAGTCCCTCGACGATATACCTCTGGCGGCCCAGCCCGAAGAAGAGTTCTAAGCCGCATGTCCAGACGCCTCCTGCTGCTACGCCACGGCCAAACTGAATTCAACGCCACGCGGCGCATGCAAGGCCATTTGGATACAGAGCTTTCCGACGTCGGCGTTGCCCAAGCTCAACGCGCCGCCGAGAACATGGCCGAGCTGCATGTTGGGAAAATCATCAGCTCCGACCTCAAGCGCGCGCACGACACGGCACTGGTAGCGGCCGAAAAATTCGGCCTGCCAGTGACGACCGATCCACGCCTTCGCGAAACTGACCTGGGCGACTGGCAGGGCAAAACCCACACGGAAGTGGATGAAGATTTTCCTGGCGCCCGTGCACGCTGGCGCTTCGACGCTCACTGGGCCCCGCCGAATGCCGAAACACGCCAACAAGTAGCTCTACGCGCCAGGGAAGTGGTTGACGAACTGCTAGCCGAACACCAAGCCTGGGAAGATCATGCCGTGTTAATCGTTGCCCACGGCGGCACGATCTCCGCACTGAGCGCCTCGCTGCTTGGGCTCGCTGAATCCAAGCACCCCATCTTCAGCAACCTCGGCAACACGCGCTGGGCGCAGCTCGTCGGAAGACCCGTGGTTGAAGAAGTCCGCCAGCACACCGACACCCACATGCAGTGGTACTTGGAAGGCTGGAACTTAAGCAGCTCCCTGTCCTAACTTTTGCACATTCTGAAGAAAGCGAAGCCCCACCCCCATGCCCGTTCGCATCGTGACCGACTCCTCTGCCGGATTGCCCGCAGAGATTGCGCGCGAACTCGGCATCACCGTGGTGCCCATGCATGTTCTGAACGACAGTGGGGATCAAAGCACTGCTGGTCTCGGAGCGCTCGAATTGACGGCGGCATACGCCCGACAACTGGAACGCGGTGAAGATGCAGGCGTTGTTGCGCTGCACTTATCCAAAGAGCTGTCCTCCACATGGGCGGCGGCAACGCAGGCAGCGGCGATTTTTGATGGGCTTGTCCATGTGGTGGATACCCAAACGGTGGGCATGGCCATCGGTGCGGCCGCGATGGCGGCGGCGCGCTTGGCTGCAGAGGGTGCGTCCTTGGATGAGTGCGTTGCGGTGGCGCGGGACGTGCTGGATCGTTCGGAGACGTGGCTGTATCTGCACCGGCTGGATGCAATCCGAAAATCGGGACGTATTTCGGCTGCGACGGCGGTAGTTTCTTCTGCCTTGGCCACCCGGCCGCTGATGCGAGTGGAGCACGGGCGCTTGGAGTTGGCGGTGAAATCTCGCACGCAATCGAAGGCGTTTGCCCGGCTCGTGGAATCGATTAGGCAGCGAGCCGAGGGCGAAAAAGTGTTCGTCATGCTGCAGCAACACGACGCCGCGGCAGAGGCATCGGAACTCCAGCGTCAAATGGAGCGTCAATTACCGGGAGGCTCCACCTTTCTCATCTGCCCCCTGGAAGCAACTTCGGCAGTGCATGCCGGCCCGGGGGCCATCGGTGTGTCAGTTGTTTACTCCCGTGACTAGTTATCCACAGCGGGGCGTCGCAAAGCTGAAATTCCACAGGCAGAAGTGGGCTGCGTTTGCGGGGGCGGCGGCCCGATTTTAGTTTGAGGCCATGGGGCGGGCTTCTCAAAGACTGGAACAGATGCTGGCGGTGACCAGCGAAGATCAACGGCTGAAGGTGCAATATCCCAAGCCGCGCTTTGCGCTGAGCAAACCGCAATTGTTGGCAGGGGCGGTGGTGATGGCGGTGATTGCGGCGGTGCTTTTGCTTCAACCCCGCGAGGATCCGCTGCAAGCACCTGCGGAGGTAGACACGCAGCCCTATGCCTCGGAGGAGGCGGAAAGCGAGATCGTCGTCTCGATAGTGGGCGCGGTGGAACAGCCCGGCCTTGCAACCCTAGCGCCGGGAGCGCGGGTCGCGGATGCGTTGGCGCTGGCAAAACCGCAGGCTGACGCGGAGCTTGCTGCCGTGAATTTGGCGCAAAAGCTTGTCGACGCCCAGCAGCTCACCATCCCGCGCGTCGGAGAAGCTCCCGTCGTGCCACCCGGCCCCGCCGCGCCGGTGGGAGACCCCGCCGCCGTGACGCACGGGAAAATTTCCATCAACAGCGCCACTAGTGCAGAGCTGGAGCAACTCAGCGGCGTGGGCGCAAAGACGGCAGCGGCAATCATTGCGTACCGCCAGGCCAACGGGGGCTTCCGCAGCATTGACGAACTCCAACAAGTCAAAGGCATCGGCCCCGCCAAATTTGAACAACTCCGCGCCGAGGTGACATTGTGAACGATCTTCGGCTCATCCCCGCCGCCATCACTCTGTGGCTGTGCGCCGCCGCGGTCATCTTGACGCGCAACGCCCTTGCTGGCCTGCTCACCGCGCTGCTGTGTGCTGGGCTGTTGCCGCTTTGGGATCGTCGGCAGGCAGTGCTCAGCCTGATCTTCGGGTGGTGCATCACGCTACTGACCTGGGTTAAAGTGCGCGCAGCGGACGAGTTCGATTTCAATGCGCGCGTCCAGGCGCAAGTCGTGACCACCCCGCAGCAGGGAGAACACAGTTGGTTCTTCCGTGCGCGGGTGCCCGGATTCCCCAGCGATATCCCGGTGCTCAGCCGTGAGCCGCCTCCGGTAGGGCAGTTCGATACCGTCACGCTCTATGGACAAGCTCGGCCCTCCAGTGGGCTCGGCGGGGTGTTGTTTATCGCTCAGGACGTTGAGCTTCTCGCCGCACCGGGCGGTTATCAGGCGTGGGTGCGTGGACTCAAGGATCATTTCCGCCAGGCAGTGATTGAGCACAGCAGCGGGGAAGCGGCGGGACTGATCCCCGCGATGACATTGGGTGATACCTCTTTGCAAACCCTGGGAGATCGGGAACGCTACGCTCTAACGGGTCTTGCGCATCTCAGCGCGGTGAGCGGCGGCAACGTTGCCATGATCACAACGGCGGTGCTCAGCATTTGTTTGCTGCTGCGATGTCACCGCAGCGTCGCGATCTGCGCCGCCTTTGCTTCATTAGTGCTGTTTGTGGTCGTGGTTGGATTGGAACCTTCGGTGATGCGCGCAGGCGTCATGGGATCATTGGGACTCGTTGCTATGCTCACGCACACCAGAGCACCGCCGGCGCACGCGCTGAGCTTGGCGATCATCATCGTGATCACCCTCGACCCCGCCATGGCCACCTCCCTTGGATTGAGCCTGTCCGCCTTCGCAACAGCGGGCATCATTGCGGCGTACCCCTTGCTTTACCGCGCCATCGCCAGCGAGCACTGGCCGGACGCCTTGAGCCGCGCCGTGGCCATCGCTTTGTCTGCCGAACTCGCGACGCTGCCGCTAGTGGTGGTGATGAGCAACCGGGTATCCACCACCTCGGTGCTCGCCAATGTGCTGGTAGCTCCCGTGGTTCCCCTGATCACCGTGCTTGGCATGGCGGCTGTGATCCTCAGTGGCACGATCATTGGTGGTTGGCTGGTGTGGGCCATCACCCCGTTGTGCAATTGGATCGCCCTCGTTTCACGTGCGTGCTCGCGGGGCGCACGCATTGACATTGCCAGCGACCCAATCAGTATCGCATGGGTGGTGCTCGCATCGGCATGGTTGGTGTGGGCCCTTGCTTGTCGACGCCCCACGCCCCTCATCACCGTTTGCAGCCTCATCCTCGCCGCCGCCTGGTTCGCGGCATGAATATGGCACGATATTGGGCGTGAGCAACAAACAACCAATCGCACCGGTACACCTGATCCTTGGCGATGATGAATTTCTCCGCGAGCGGGTCCGCCTGCAGCTCACCAGCGAGATTCGCGAACAAGCGGAGGTGACGGTCAGCCGCGTCAAAGCGGGCGAAGTAACGCAATCGGAACTACTTGAATTGCTCAGCCCCTCGTTGTTTGCCGAGCGGCGAGTCATCGTGCTCGAACACTTCGAAGACGCCGGCAAAGAACCAGCGACACTCATCGCCGAAGCAGCACGCGAGCCCATCGAAGGGATGTACCTCCTCATCTGCCACGCCGGTGGTGGGCGCCAAAAATCCATGGTGCCCAAGCTGAAAAAACTCGCCCAAGTCCACGAGGTGTTCAAACTCAAAGCGAATGAGCGACCCGGCTGGGTCACCGCGGAATTCCGCTCCCACGGTGTGAACACCACCCCCGACGTCATACACGCGCTTCTCGACGGCGTCGGCTCCGATCTGCGCGAACTCGCCAGCGCCGTTTCGCAACTCGTGGCGGATAATCCCGATGGCATTGACGCTTCGACCGTACGCAAGTTCTACGACGGCATCGCCGAAGTCTCCGGCTTCGACATCGCAGACCTCGCAGTCAGCGGACAAACGGCGCGAGCCGTCGCCAGCACCCGCCGGGCGCTGCAGCTCGGAACCTCACCAGTGGCCCTCGCTACCGCTCTCAGCATGAAAGTCGGTGCGATTGCTCGACTCTATGGTTCTCTTCGCGTCAATTCGCGCGAACTCGCCGGCGAGCTTGGCATGGCTCCCTTCATCGTTGAAAAGACTTCCAAGGTAGCCAGAAAATGGTCCGGCGACGCCGTGAGCAAAGCAGTGATCCTGATGGCCGACTTGGATGCCAGCGTTAAAGGCCAAGGTGGCGACGCCGAATTCGCCATCGAGGACGCGGTGAGAAAGGTTGCGCAATTAGCTGGCTAGACTAGCTCGCATGTTTTCATCCGAACCAGACGAAGAGACGCAGGCATTCGCCTCTAAAATCTTCGACCTCGCCCGTGGCGGTGACGCGCACACCCTCGCGCAGTACATCGACGCTGGCGTGGACGCGAACCTCAGCAACCACGAGGGCAACACGCTGCTCATGCTCGCGGCCTACAGCGGCAATGAACCGGCGCTCGACGTGCTCATCGCGCGCGGTGCCAATGTTGATGCGCTCAACGATCGAGGGCAGTCGCCCCTAGCCGGGGCGATATTCAAGAAGGAACAGGGGATCGTCGAAAAGCTGATCGCCGCAGGCGCCGACCCGAACCTCGGGCACCCCAGCGCGCTCGACACCGCGCGAATGTTTGGGCAAACCGAGCTAGCGGAGCGTTTGGGCGGTCATGGATCTTAGTCAATTTGCCACGCTGATCACGCTGTATGTCGTCGGAATGTTCACGCCAGGGCCCGATCTGTTCCTGGTAATGCGCCTTGCTACAAAATCCCGCAAACACGGGATCGCCGCAGTTGGCGGAATCGTGCTCGGCCTCTCGCTGTGGGTGACACTTACCGTCACCGGCGCCGCAGCCATCCTGTCTGCGTACCCGCAACTGCTCAGCGGCATCCAAATAGTCGGCGGGCTGTGGCTCGGATACATGGGCGTGCGTATGCTGCTCGATGCGAAAGAACAATTCCAAGCTGACGCACGCATTGACCTTCGGGTCGCCGGGAAACTCGGATCGCCCTGGAAATCCTTCCGCCAAGGCCTACTCACCAACCTGTCCAACCCCAAAGCTTTGCTGTATTTCGCCGCAGTCATCGCGCCCTTCCTCCCGCCGAATCCCAGCGTGTGGCTCTCGATCGTGCTCATCTTCGCGCTCCTGCTCACCGCATTGACCGGCTTCTCCGGCATTGCGCTCGGCATCGGTTCCAAAGCAGTGCGCAAACGCATGGTCAAAGCCGGGCCGTGGATCGACGCGATCGCTGGTGGGTTCTTTGTGTTCGCCTGCATCGGGCTCGTCACCGCTGGCATCACCTCCTAACTTTCTATCAAAGTTAGGATTGGGGAATGCGCATCCTCAGCACCAATATCGCCGCACCCCAGCAAGACCCTGGCGGGGCCGATCGCGTCAGCGGCATCGATAAGAAGCCGCACGAATTAATTCAAGTATTCGCGCCGGGCCCGTCGTATGGTGATGGCTCCGGGGTTCGGGGCGACGTGATCGGCGATACGAAGCACCACGGCGGTGCCGAAAAAGCGGTCTATGCGTTCGCCCGTGAAGAATTGGACTACTGGCAGCAACTGCTTGGCCGCGAATTGCCCCCTGGGGTGTTCGGCGAAAACCTCACCACCACGGGCGTGGACTGGTCCGCGCAACTGATCAACCAGCGCATGAGCATTGGCACCGCGGTGCTTGAGGTATCCATTTCGCGCCAGCCCTGTCGAACCTTCGCCGCCTGGCTGGATGAGCGCGGCTGGGTCAAACGCTTCGCTCAACACGGCGATTGCGGCGCCTACCTCCGCGTCATCGAGCCGGGCGACATTCGCCCCGGCGATAGCATTAAGCTTTTCGACGCCCCCACGCACCCCATCACCATGCGCACCCTCTTCGCCGCCAACATGGGCGACCGCGATGCCGCTGCAGCCGTGCTCGAAGCCGACTGCGTGCCGTCGACGTACAGGGAGCGCTTTGAGAAGATGCTGCGCTCGCAATGACGATGGGACCGTCCGGGGAAGAGGCACATGTGATTGTCCAGCGGGTTGATGCGTGGAAGCAAGAGCGCAGTGCTCAAGCGTGCGCACTGTGGGCCAAATCCGGACGCGAGGATGCATACCTCACCCTGGTGCAGCACTTAGCCGATGCCGTGTCAGTTGCAGAATGGCTGTGGGAGCACTGGGTATCCGATGCGCTGAAATCTCAACTAAGCCGGCTGTGGGGCTTAGAAGAAGATGAAGTAGCCAGGCTCTACTGTTTTCTGGCTGGAATCCACGATGTGGGCAAAGCTTCAGCGTCATTTCAACGCTTAGTCGAGCACCGAAGCGGATCTGAATATTTGCTTGGCCCGCTTATCGATGCCGGCATTTCGCTGGAATGGCCGCAGGGCGAAAGTGCAGAAACCAAGTTTCCGCACGGCACGGCCTCGGCCTTGCTATTGCGAAGGTGGCTTGAAAAAACGGAGCTGGATTTACTCAGAAGAAGTGCCCTGGCCTCAATTGTCGATGCGCACCACGGATTCACCAGCGATCCAATGATGGTGAAAAACCTCATCGATGCGACCGAGGGCAGGACATCGATCTTCGATGATATTGCCTACGAATTATTGGACTCGATGGCAGAACTGACCGAGGTTCACGAGGTCTTGGAGGAACTCGCTTGGAACGATTCGCCTAATGCTGATGCTCTC
Organism: Corynebacterium gerontici; assembly: GCF_003813985.1. NCBI lineage: Bacteria > Bacillati > Actinomycetota > Actinomycetes > Mycobacteriales > Corynebacteriaceae > Corynebacterium > Corynebacterium gerontici. The sequence continues at coordinate 1,729,906 of NZ_CP033897.1, read as the reverse complement.
CAAATCACCACTGGTTTAGTCATCATGGCTGACTGGATTGCTTCAAATGAGGATGCTTTTGGCTACCATCTGATACAGCAAGCATCCGAGCGTCTGGTGAAGGCGATGGAATACATCGATCTGCCAAAACCCTGGGTACCTGTGGAAATTCCTGAAGGAGCACACGACTTATTCCAACAGACCTTCGGCTGGCCGGATGACTTTTCCGTGCGCCCCGTTCAACGCGCCGCGGCTGAGGTCGCCCGCGCAGCTACTGGCGCCACATTGATGATCATCGAGGCTCCAACGGGTGAGGGAAAGACAGAAGCTGGGTTAGCAGCAGCACACATCCTCGGTGCCAAAGCTGGTGCCCAGGGCGTATTTCTGGCTGCACCCACAATGGCAACGGCCAATGGTCTTTTCGAACGTGCATCACAGTGGGCTCGTCGAAGCTCCCGCGGCGGGGAAGTTGCCTCGATGTACTTGGCTCATTCGAAAAACAAGCTTTCAAAGCAGTATCAAGCGCTGCGGTATTCCTCAATTGCAGAAGACGAACACGCATCGGGTTCTGATTCGCGCACAGCAAGGGGAGAGGTGGTGGCTACCCAATGGTTATCGAGCCGCAACCGAGGCATCTTGTCGGATTTCGTGGTCGGCACCGTAGACCAAGTATTGATGATGGCGCTTCAAACTCGCTTTTCCATGCTGCGACATACCGGCTTGGCGGGCAAGATCATCATCATTGACGAGGTGCACGCGTATGACGCCTACATGTCTCAATACCTGTACCTCACGCTGGAATGGCTGGCGCGATACAGGGCGAGCGTGATCCTCATGTCTGCAACACTGCCGCCCCAGCAGCGAAAGCGCTTGGCTGCAGCCTATGCCTCGCAGTTGATCAATAAGCCGGAGCAAGCAGCAGAGGCCATCGATCTTGCTGGATACCCCTTGGTCAGCGTGGTGGACGCCAGCGGTATCGCGCTATCTAACCCGAGCGACAGGAAGTACTCCAAGTAAATCAGGCGTGATTGGCATTTTGGCCGCGGCACAGGGACGTCGGCGTAGCGATCCCGTTGAGGATCTGGTGGATCTTGAGTTTGCTGTTCGTGTGGATCAGGCTGGATCTTTGTTACGTGATTATCAGACTGCGCAACCGTGGCAGAAGAATCCTCACGCAGATGCGAAGCTAGTAACACGGTATTTTCTTGAAGATGCCGCCTTTGTGGCCGCCATCGGCTCGGATGACCGTGGACTTTTAGAAGAGCTCCAACGCAACCTCCGGACCCCGGCGTATCCACTGTTTTTGGGTCGGCGTTCTTGTCCCGCACCTGCCAATCTCGACCTCGGAATTTTCGATGCTCCAGTGGTGGAAGCACTTCTTGGTTATGACACTTGGCATGCCACCACGGTGCACAAAAAAGAACGCGCCCGAAACGTCGAGTTGCCGATTTATCGGGATGGAAAACCTGGCGAATACGGAAATCGGCGCCAAGACGTTCCCATTTCTTATGACCAGAAGCATAGGAAATATGGGTGGAGAACCGTCGTGTACGCAGGTTCTAAGACGATCGAAAACGACTTGGGAACCAACAACGATCCCTTCTTCGAGGCGGTGATTTCTTCATGACCACATTTACAAAAGTGCTCATCAACCCTGAGCGCCGCAAAGGTCGCAAGTATCTGTTGAATCCAAATGCGCTCCATGCAGCGGTTCGTTACTGTTTTCCAGATGACGTGGACCAAAGCGATCAGCGGATTCTCTGGCGCCTCGACCAGCGCGGACATGAGCATGCGTTATACATAGTCGGGCCAGAAAAGCCTACGGCCGCGCACATTGTTGAAGAAGCCGGCTGGGATACAAGGCCACAACAAACCGCTGACTATGGCCGCTTTTTATCCCAACTGAAAAAAGGCCAAAGGTGGAACTTTGAGCTGCTGGCCAACCCAACGAAAACCCTCAACCAAGGCCGAGACAAACGAGGCAAGGTGGTGGCTCACCTCAGTAACGCAGAGCAAATGAAGTGGTTGCATAAGAAGGCCGAAACAATGGGCGTGAGTTTTGGTGAGCTTGGCGATAGCACTGCCAGGATCATCGAGCGTAAAACGCTAGATTTTCGCAAAACCCGTGCAGACGGCAGTGAAGGAGCCCGAGTCCACATCGTTACAGCCCGCTACGCAGGAACGCTGGAGGTTGTGGATGCGGAACAACTCCAAGCGACGCTAATAAAAGGGGTAGGGCGAGCAAAAGGCTACGGTTGCGGTTTGCTCACATTGGCGCAAAACAAGGGCTAGACAATGGCTGAGACTCCATCGGGTGCACCACTTGACCGGCTGTTATTGCCACGCTTAGAGGATCGCCTTTCGTTTCTTTATGTAGAGCGGGCGGTGGTGCATCGTGATGGCAATGCTTTGACCATCCAAGACCTTCGCGGAATCGCCCATGTCCCTGCCACACAGTTGGCTGTGCTGCTTTTTGGACCTGGAACCAAAGTCACCTATGCGGCTATGGCATTGCTTGGCGACGCAGGCGCATCGGTAGTCTGGGTGGGCGAAAAAGGAGTACGGTACTACGCTCATGGCCGCCCACCAGCCAAAACGTCCCGCTTTGCCGAGGCGCATGCCAAAATCTGGTCCAATCAACGTTCCCGCCTAGCGTGCGCCCGGAAAATGTACGCGCTGCGCTTTCCTGGTGAAGATGTATCCAGTCTTTCCATGTCACAACTGCGCGGCAGGGAGGGTGCCAGGATGAAGCGAGTGTATAGCCAACAAGCGCAACGAACTGGTGTTGTGTGGAGTAGGCGCAGTTATGATCCGAATGATTTCGAGTCTGGAGATCCAATTAACCGGGCACTCACCGAAGGATCGGCCGCTCTCTACGGCATCGCCCATGCCGTCATCGTTGGGCTGGGCTTTATTCCATCACTTGGCATAATCCACAGCGGCACCGACAGGGCATTCGTCTATGATGTGGCGGATTTGTATAAAGCTGAGATCTCAATTCCCGCGGCTTTTGACGCCGTTGCAGCACTGCCAAGTGGCGATGACCTCAATGTTCGGAAGCGGATCCGTGACCGAGTCGTGAGCACAAAACTCATGCAAAGGATGGTTCGGGATCTGCAGAATCTCATGGAGATTCCTGATGAAGACGCCTACACGGATGGTGATTTGCTCTTATGGAGTGAGCTGGAAGTCTTTGCAGCCGGCATGAACTGGGCGGATGGGGACAGTGTTGCCCAATGATGGTTTTAAATGTCACCGCAGTGCCAGCCGGATTGCGCGGCGACCTTGGGAAGTGGCTGACCGAGATTTCGCCAGGGGTTTTCGTCGGGAATCCCTCCGCGCGGATCCGCGACTTGCTATGGCAACGCACCACCGAACTATGCAAGGACGGGCGTGCGCTGCTCATTTTTTCATCGAACAATGAGCAAGGAATGGAATTTCGAACCCACCGCCATGACTGGGAACCGGTCGACTTTGACGGGATAACACTGATGACGCGGCCCGATAAAAGCTCCAAGCATGAAAAGAATCCGCGAAGAACAGGCTGGTCCACAGCACGTAACCTACGAAGAAAACAGCGACGGTGAGGAACGGCCATTGGATGATGGGCAGTATGGGAACCGAGCCCGATTCCCCCCTTGCAAGTGTTACCGAAGAGCTTAGTAAAAAGCCAGTAGACCGCACTAGAGTCCATTGGAGGCGTGATTAGTGAAACCAAGCTGTATGTAAAATGGACCTGGCTCAACCTAACGTGCTGGTAGTGAAGTGTGTTCCCCGCGAAGGCGGGGATGAGCCCTGATAAGCCGAATGGCACCAAGTGCTCCGTTGGTGTTCCCCGCGAAGGCGGGGATGAGCCCAGACAGCACCGGGTTGAACGCGCTTGGCAGCGGTGTTCCCCGCGAAGGCGGGGATGAGCCCATCGGGCCCCGGAGACCGCGCCCACGGAGAACGTGTTCCCCGCGAAGGCGGGGATGAGCCCGGCGCGAGCCCGCGCTGGTGCGCTTGTGGGAAGTGTTCCCCGCGAAGGCGGGGATGAGCCGTAGGAGGCGATGACTGGAACTGGCCAGCCTCAGTGTTCCCCGCGAAGGCGGGGATGAGCCCGTCACAATGCCACCACTCGACAACCCCACCAGGTGTTCCCCGCGAAGGCGGGGATGAGCCCCCTGCCAAATGGTGTGAACGTCGAAATGGGCGGTGTTCCCCGCGAAGGCGGGGATGAGCCCAGGGCTGCGTAGCGTTGCCATTGACGACAATCGTGTTCCCCGCGAAGGCGGGGATGAGCCCCCGGCGCCAAGCTGATCCCACTTCGACTTGACGTGTTCCCCGCGAAGGCGGGGATGAGCCGTCGCTGGCAAGTATTACAGCAACCAGAAAAGCGTGTTCCCCGCGAAGGCGGGGATGAGCCCCCGCATCGTCCGTCGCCTAGTCACAGAACCGGGTGTTTCCCGCGAAGGCGGGGATGAGCCGTTGGCGACGTCGATGACTTCGTAGTGGATGCCGTGTTCCCCGCGAAGGCGGGGATGAGCCCATGATTGCACACAACCAACTACCGTAGCCCAGGTGTTCCCCGCGAAGGCGGGGATGAGCCCACGAGCCCTATAGGTGGTCGACAGCGGGGCATGTGTTCCCCGCGAAGGCGGGGATGAGCCGCATAATGACACTGGCTCTGGGGAGTTGGTGTTGTGTTCCCCGCGAAGGCGGGGATGAGCCCATCATCGGGGTTGTCGTGAACACGCTGATCGTGTGTTCCCCGCGAAGGCGGGGATGAGCCCGGCCTGTGGGAGGGCATGAAGTCCGCGTGGTCGTGTTCCCCGCGAAGGCGGGGATGAGCCCGTTCCAATGTTCACGCTGCTATCTATGCCTGCGTGTTCCCCGCGAAGGCGGGGATGAGCCCTTTTGCTAGTAGTGGTTGGAATTGATGAGGTCGTGTTCCCCGCGAAGGCGGGGATGAGCCCAGGAAATACCCCCGTCGGTGATCCGAACGGGGGTGTTCCCCGCGAAGGCGGGGATGAGCCCAAAGGCTCACTTCACCCGGCGCGCCCAGTCCTGTGTTCCCCCGCGAAGGCGGGGATGAGCCCCCACCAATAGCGATGTTGTCCTGGTCTTTCGTGTGTTCCCCGCGAAGGCGGGGATGAGCCCGGTTGAGCTGAATGATCCGTTGGCTGCTGCGAGTGTTCCCCGCGAAGGCGGGGATGAGCCGTATGCAGCGAAGCCTCGACCCCGGAGGATCTGGTGTTCCCCGCGAAGGCGGGGATGAGCCCCAATTTTACCGCTCTAGCGAGACGCACGCAGAGTGTTCCCCGCGAAGGCGGGGATGAGCCCCAATTTTACCGCTCTAGCGAGACGCACGCAGAGTGTTCCCCGCGAAGGCGGGGATGAGCCCGGTGCTTCGGTTCATTCCGAGACGATCAGCCAGTGTTCCCCGCGAAGGCGGGGATGAGCCCAGATGGGGGCACCCGATCGGAGGTCGATGATTAGTGTTCCCCGCGAAGGCGGGGATGAGCCCCCGCATTGACGCTTTGCAAACCAGGGTGGATGGTGTTCCCCGCGAAGGCGGGGATGAGCCCGCGCAAACGATCATGCTATCGACGGCCGGCACGTGTTCCCCGCGAACGCGGGGATGAGCCCCACGGCGTGACTAGCCGCGGAACCTACCTCGAGTGTTCCCCGCGTAGGCGGGATCAGCCTCTTGTAGTGGTGGTACGTATGCGTGATGATGTTTGCTCCGCGCGGACGCGGGCGATACAACTGGAACAAGAGTGGGCATTGCCTTCAGCTCGCCCTTAGTGCAGCGACGGGACAAATTTGAGCTCAGCTGTCAATTGAAAATGTTGAAGTCACTAAATTTGCACCGCGCAACGCAAAACGCCACGCCGATGAGGGCGTGGCGTCGAAAAGCTAAGAAGGCTTAGGCCATCTTGTGCAGGGCGCGAGCCATGTTGGACTTCTTGTTGGCTGCGTTGTTGCGGTGCAGCACGCCCTTGGACACAGACTTGTCCAGCTTGCGGGAAGCGACGCGGAGCTGGGTCTCGGCAGCGGCCTTGTCGCCGGCCTCAACGAGCTCGTTGAACTTGCGGATCTCGGTGCGAACAGCGGAACGCACGGACTTGTTGCGCATGCGAGCCTTCTCGTTGGTAAGGATGCGCTTCTTCTTGGACTTGATGTTTGCCATTGGAGTACCTCTTGGTTCTCGATCGTTTTCGAATGATCATTGTGTGCTCGTTTCCGCTCGCTTTGACGCTGAGGCCGGAGGTGGTGTTTGGTTGCGAACCCAAGGTCTTGCCCGCCATGAAACGCCACCAGCACACGCTGATCGACAGCAGCTATCCACCTTAGCAGTTGGCGCCCGCCTGCCCTAATTGTCCTTATCGAGTCCGATCGGCGCAGGCTTGGGTGCGGGCGTGCTTGAAGGGGTGGGCTTGGGGATGCGGGGCGTGGGCGTCGAAAAGCTTTGGGTGCAACCGCTCCCTTTGACGCTTCACTCCGAGAGCAAGCGGCTAATGCCAGCCGAAGTCTTGGCGGAGGCGGTTGGCGATCCGCTCGAAACGCTGCTGGGGCATGACCACGCCCTGGCGGCGAATGTGCGATTGGGGAACGCTGACCAATTTGTCGATGCGCACCCAAGACTGGCGGCCGCTCGCATCCCACGGGCCCGATCCGATGTCGAGCCAATGTTCATCCCGCTCGTGGTCCGGGTTCGGTGAGGTGAGCAGGCCGGAAATCATGTCCGCTGAACGAGCAACCACCACCAGTGAGCGTTCGTTGAGCAGTTGATCGCCGTGGTCGGAGGGAGCCCAAAACCACACCACCTCGCCGGGGTCGATCTGGCCGTCCATGTCGGGCGCGTACACGATGCTGTGGGGCCTGTCCGCACTGTGGTGTACTTCGCAGTGTAGTTGTTCGGGTTTAGTGTCCTGGTGTTCCCGGAATCCTAGGCGTTCGCTCAGCGCGCCGAGGCCATCGTCGATGGTGTCACGCGCGCGCATTGAATCGCCCATCCGCCGAAAAATGGAACGCTTCTTCTTCGCTGCGTGCCTCATGATTGTTAGCCTAGTCGTTTTCCAACACGTGTCATCCTGCCTATCGCGGCGGGCGGGCGTGACGTTTCGGACGCTCGCATTGAATGCAGGCTCGACGTTTCGGACGCTCGCATTGAATGGTGCGTCGGGTAGTGTGATTGAGACGCATATAGAAAGGTGTGGAGCACGAACGATGGTCGAGAAATTCGCGGAGAAGACGTTTACGAACCCGAAGCAGATTCGTAACTTCTGCATTATTGCGCACATTGACCACGGCAAGTCCACGCTCGCTGACCGTATTCTGCAACTTTCCAACGTGGTGGACGCCCGCGACATGCGCGATCAGTACCTAGACAACATGGACATTGAGCGCGAACGTGGCATCACCATCAAGGCGCAGAACGTTCGTCTGCCTTGGATTCCGCGCTCGGGGCCTTTCGAGGGTGAGCAGATCGTCATGCAGATGATCGACACGCCCGGCCACGTCGACTTCACCTACGAAGTTTCCCGTGCTCTCGAAGCCTGTGAGGGTGCCATTTTGCTTGTCGACGCCGCGCAAGGCATCGAAGCGCAAACTCTGGCCAACCTGTACCTGGCCATGGAAAACGACCTCGAGATCATCCCGGTGCTCAACAAGATCGACCTGCCCGCGGCCGATCCGGAGAAGTATTCGGAGGAAATCGCGCACATCATCGGCTGCGAGCCCGAGGAAGTGCTGCGCGTGTCCGGTAAGACCGGCGAGGGCGTGGCCGAACTTCTGGACAAAGTAGTCGAGCTCGTGCCCGCCCCCAACACCGAGCACCCCGACGAGGCGCCCGCCCGCGCCATGATTTTTGACTCCGTCTACGACACCTACCGTGGCGTGGTCACCTACATCCGCATGATCGACGGCAAGCTCACCCCGCGCCAAAAGATCAAGATGATGTCCACCGGTGCAGTGCACGAGCTGTTGGAAATCGGCATTGTCTCACCGACCCCAAAGAAGTGCTCCGGCCTCGGCCCGGGCGAAGTGGGATACCTGATTACTGGTGTGAAAGACGTGCGCCAGTCCAAGGTGGGCGACACCGTCACTTGGGCGCACCACGGCGCCGAGGAACCACTGCAGGGTTACGAGGAGCCGAAGCCGATGGTGTACTCGGGCTTGTTCCCAATTTCGCAGGCCGACTTCCCGGACCTTCGCGACGCCCTGGAGAAACTCCAGCTTAACGACGCTTCCCTCACCTACGAGCCCGAGACCTCCGTGGCTTTGGGCTTCGGCTTCCGCTGCGGCTTCCTGGGGCTGCTCCACATGGAGATCACCCGCGATCGCCTGCAGCGCGAATTCGATCTCGACCTCATTTCGACCGCCCCGAGCGTGAACTACAGAGTGATCGCTGAAGATGGCACGGAAACGCGCGTGCACAATCCTTCCGACTGGCCCGGTGGCAAACTTCGCGAGGTATACGAGCCGATCGTCAAAACGACCGTCATCGTGCCAAGCGAATTCGTGGGCACCACCATGGAACTCTGCCAGTCCAAGCGCGGCCAAATGGGCGGCATGGACTACCTCTCCGAGGATCGCGTGGAGCTGCGCTACACCATGCCGCTTGGCGAGATCATTTTTGACTTCTTCGACCAACTGAAATCGCGCACCAAGGGCTATGCCTCCCTCAACTACGAGGAAGCCGGCGAACAGCTCGCTGATCTGGTGAAGGTGGACATCTTGCTCCAGGGCGATCCCGTCGATGCTTTCAGTGCGATCGTCCACCGCGACAACGCCCAGTGGTACGGCAACAAGATGACCAAGAAGCTCAAGGAGCTTATTCCCCGCCAGCAGTTCGAGGTTCCCGTCCAGGCGGCCATCGGCGCGAAGATCATCTCCCGCGAGAACATCCGCGCGCTGCGCAAGGACGTGTTGGCTAAGTGCTACGGCGGCGACATTTCCCGCAAGCGCAAGCTGCTGGAAAAGCAGAAGGAAGGCAAAAAGCGCATGAAGTCCATCGGTTCTGTGGCAGTGCCGCAAGAGGCTTTCGTTGCTGCCTTGTCTACCGACGAGGACTAGCCCAAGCTTTTCGACGCCCACCGTTTCACCACCGCGGGCGTCTTCGTCAATGCGTGCGTACTGCCGCTAGGACGAGATTGCTTAGAGTGCCTGACAGAGCTCCTCGATAATCTCCGCCGCCGATGCCGCCCGGCAGTGGCGATATCCGGTGCCTGCCCACAGGTTGATGAATTCAGCGTCGCCGCGTTCATAGGCCGCCTTCCTTGCGGGCGAGGTTAAATAGTGCACCTCCGGATACATCCGAGGCGAACATTTCGTCAATTCGACCGTCCATGTGTTGCTGATGGCTCGCGCTGTGCGCCCTGAAAATGCTCGTGTGAGAACGGTTTCCCGGTCCATGGTGAGTAGCGCTTCCCGGTGGAGGGGCTTCGTCCCTGCCTCGTGTGCGGTGAGGAAACGAGTGCCCACCTGCACTGCTGTGGCGCCGCGGTCGAGTAGATCCCGTACATCCTGCGCACAGCCGACACCTCCTGCGGCGATCACCGGGAGGTGGTGGGCGGCGGCGTCGACAAGCAATGCGCGTGTCGTGTAGTTCGCACCGTTGTCCTCATCGATCGGCGAGGCTCGATGTCCACCCGCTTCGTTGCCTTGCACCGTGATCACGTCGGCAAGCTCGGCGGCCGCGGAGACCTCACCGGGCGTAGTGGCGTGGAGCACGATGCTTTTGCCCGCCGCACGCAATCGATCAGCGACCTCGCGGGTGGGATTGCCGAAGGTAAACGACACCACTGGAACGCTCGAATTGACGATTCGCTCGAGCTTTTCCACGTAGTAATCGTCGGACCACGTGGGTGCTTCGGGCAGGGGAGCGCCCGTGAGCTGGGCGAGTCGTGCGCGGAACTCCTGCCAGGCGGCGGTGTCGGTATGGCGCGGGCCGGGGACGAAGAGGTTGACGCCGAAGGGACGGCTTGTGAGTTCGAGCGTGGCGTCAATGCGCTCGTCCAGTTCTTCGGGGGAGAGGTAGCCGGCGGCGAGGAAGCCGAGGCCACCCGCATTAGAGACGGCGGCACACAGTTCGGGTGTGGATGGGCCACCGGCCATTGGGGCGAGGACGATGGGGCGCTCAATTTTGCTGATCACGTCGACCGTCATGGTGCCTCCTTCGATGAGATGCTTGATTGTGATCCTGAATATGGCTTCTTGTGCCGAGGCTATGCGAAAACCGCAACCATTTGGCTGCGGCTGGTGCTCGCCGGATTGGCTGGGGGCTGCGGCTGAAGCTCAGCGGATGGCCTGTGCATGCCGGCCCAGACGACTTAATCCTCGAGCTGAGCGTCAATTCGAGCGGTATCGCGCTTGTGTTGTTTCCGAGCCAGCGCGGGCGTCAGCAGCCAGACCGCTGCTACTCCTGCTACACCACCGACTATGAACGAGGCTTCCAAGTCCATTTTCCACGTGAACACGCCAAGCCAAATGATGGTGAGCACTGTGATGGTGATCGTCTGTTTGATCATCGTTGAGCTAAATGGTTTCGGCATCACAGGCACCGGAACCTCCTTGCGTAGGCGTTGACTGCCGACGAAGCCCGCGATTCCAATGGCTGCCAAGGGGATGAACGACAGCCATGGATTCTCCGCCAGCGCCGCGATCGCGATGCATGAGATCAGTACAAGATACATGCTTATGAGCCAGGTAAACGTGTTGGCCTCGTGGTATTTGCGGATGTAGAACTCGTCGCCGAGGGCGCGTTCGGTCATTTGAATTGTTTGGTCAATCATTGCGGGTCTCCTTCTGTTGCGTCGATGGGGAAGAGCGACTCGACTGTCATTTCGAGCGTCCGCGCGATCCGGAGCGCAAGGTATACGGACGGCGCGTAGCTGCCGCGTTCGATGTTGGCGACGGTTTGGCGGGATACGCCGGCTGCGTCGGCGAGTGTTTGTTGGCTCATGCCGCACGCCCGTCGTGAAGCTTTGACGTTGTTGCCTGTTGCGCTCATACCCGAAATGTAAAAGACCTTTTACAAAATGTCAAGTAAATTTTACAAAGCTTTTCGACGTCCAAACAGCGCACTCCCCACCCGCACCGTGGTCGCGCCCTCTGCGATCGCCCATTCAAAATCGCCAGACATCCCCATCGAGAGCTCCCGTACTTGAGGAAAGTCGGGCAAGAGTGCATCGCGAAGCTCGCGAAGATCGGCGAAGTTCTTCCTCACGACGGCTTCATTGTCATTGCGTGCGATCGTCATGAGCCCACGCACGTTCAAATGCTCGTGCGTGATCGCCGCCAAAAACTCCGCGGTTTCATTCGGCGCGACGCCCGACTTCTGTTCTTCCCCCGAAATATTCACCTGAACGAACACATCAAGTGAGCGATCCAATCGGCGCTCCAGCGCGTCTGCAACCTTCAGCGAATCAAGCGCGTGGAATTCGTTAGCGTGGGCAGCAACGTCCTTGGCCTTGTTCCTTTGCAACTGGCCGATGGCGCACCACGTGGCGTCGACAAGCTGAGGAGCCTTGGCAGCCAATTCCTGCGGACGGTTCTCGCCGAACGTGCGCATGCCCGCCTGATGTGCCAACTGGACGACTTCGATCGGGTGCGTCTTCGTTACCGCGATGAGGCGAACCTCGTCCCTGTGCTCGGCGCGCTCGGTCGCACGTTCAATGCGAGCGCACACATCCTCATAATTCCTGCGGATTTCATCGAAAGTGATCACCTCTGCAAGTCTATGACCCTTCCGCAGCGCTTCAACCTACACTGAAGCCTTATGACCCTTCTCACTTCCACCTCCAAACATTTTGGACTCACCATCAAAGAACATCGCCTCCCCGTGCCATGGGATCACGAGCAACCGGGTGAAACCTTCGAACTCTTCGCTCGTGAACTTGTACCTACGGGCGGCGAGGATCTGCCCGTCCTGGTGTATCTGCAGGGAGGCCCAGGTTTTCCATCGCCCCGTCCGCTCGGGGACAACGGGCTCATTGGAGAAGCGCTTAAGCACTTTCGCGTGTTGCTGCTCGATCAGCGTGGCACCGGGCGTTCCGCACGCATTGACGATCGCAACCTCCGCACCGACCTGCTGCACCTACTACGCCAGGAACACATCGTCCGCGACGCCGAGTTGCTGCGCGAAGCGCTCGAATTGAAGACGTGGTCGTTGTTCGGCCAGAGCTTCGGCGGCTTCTGCATCACCACCTACCAATCAATGTTCCCCGAATCGATCGACCGCGCTTTCCTCACCGGCGGACTACCCGGCCTCTACGAGCACGTTGACGACATTTACCGCACCACCTTCGACAAGTTACGTCGCCGCCACGAACTCTTCTACCGCGAATACCCTTGGGCCGACGATCGCATCCGAGAAATCTGCCACCACCTCGACAACTCCGCAGAAAGCTTGCCGACGGGCGAACGCCTCTCATCCCGACGTTTCCGCACCATCGGCATGAACCTAGGACGAGGGGTGGGGTTCCACTCGCTCGCATACCTACTCGAGGATCCATTCACTGCAGCAAAGGGCGAAAAGCGGCTCAAGACCGACTTTCTCAACAATGTTGGCCAGCAAGTGTCCTTTGCCGGTGCACCGCTATACGCAGCGATCCACGAATCGATTTACGGCGGTCTCGGTGTCAATGCGTCCGTACCCACGGGATGGGCGGCTCACCGCGTTCGCGAAGAAATTCCCGGATTCGAGGAGCTCGCTGACCCAAGCGGTGACGCCCCCTTCTACCTCACTGGCGAACATATCTTCCCGTGGCAATTTGACGAAGACCCATCGCTCCACGGTTTCAAGGAGGCGGCGGATACACTCGCTGAGCGCGCTTGGGATGCCTCGCCCTACGATCCGAGCGCATTGAAAGAACGCTCCTCACTTTCGGCGGCGGCGATTTACCTCGATGACATCTTCGTGCCATTTGAGCAGTCTCGACAGACCGCCGAAACCTATCGTGATCTGCGTCCGTTTGTCACGAATCTTCATCAGCATGACGGCATTGGCGCCGGTGGCGCAGCGATCTTTGCGCAACTACTTGACCTCGCTAACGATCATTAAGCACCTTTGAGATTCTTTGCCGCGTTGTCAGTGGCCAGCGAAGGCGAGTTTTCGGCTACGCTGGCAGTAAACATTCATACTTTCTAATGATTGCGAGGTAGATCGTGGAGCCAACAGCTCGACGAGCAATGGTGACCGGAGCCACCGGTTACGTCGGTGGTCAACTCGTGGAAAAGCTTACCCAGGACGGTTGGGCTATTACTGCGTTGGTACGTTCGCCCGAGAAAGCGCGGGCGGCTTCATGGGCGGACCGTATAGTCGAGACCGAGCGCATTGAAGATGTGCCAGAGGGGCACATTCGCTTGGTGCAAGGCGACGCCAACAATCCCGAGGACGTTGCGAAAGCGCTCCAGGGTGCGGACGTAACCTACTATCTGCTGCATTCCATGGGTGCGGGCGAAAATTTCCATGAGCAAGAATTGGAGACCGCTCGCAGTTTTGCTGAGGCTGTCAATAAATCCGGCGTTCCGCGCGTCGTGTTCCTCGGTGGATTGCACCCTGAAGGCGAACTCTCTGATCACTTGGAGTCGCGCAAGCAGGTCGGCGAGATTTTGCTAGGTACGAACGCATTGACGCTGTGCTTGCAAGCGGGCGTTGTTCTGGGCTCGGGCTCCGCGTCCTTCGCGATGCTCAGGCACTTGTCCGAACGTCTCCCAGGGGTTGTCGCGCCAAAATGGATCCGCAATCGGATCACTCCCATTTCCTTGAGAAATCTGCTTTTTTATCTACAGCAGGCAGCGCTTGTCGACGTGCCCCGCTCGCGCACTTTCGACATTGGGGGACCAGAAGACGTCTCTTATATCGAAATGTTGCAACGTTATGCACGTCATTTTCGTCTTGGTCCACGACCGGCCATCGTTGCGCCGGTGACAACGCCAGAGCTCGGGGCTCACTGGATCGGGTTCGTCACGCCGGTGCACACAAAAATGGCGAAGCCCCTCATCGGAAGTTTGTTGCACGACACCGTGGTCAAGGAACGCGACCTTCAAGAAATCGCCGGGCTACCACCACAGGGCCTGGACACGCTCGAAGATGCCTTCGATGCGGCCCGTCCAGATTTTGATCCGTGCCGCTGGTTGCGTGTACTTGGCGGCACGTCGGTCGCGGTCGTCACTGCTGCTGGCTTGGCAACAGCGGCGACGAGACCTTCTTCTTTATGGCTTAAATCCCTGCGCAAGCCCAGCTTCTATCCACCTCAGTGGGCTTTCCCGGTGATCTGGAATCTCATCTATAGCACTTTCACTGCGTCGAGCGCCTTGACAATTGGAGACCTTGGCGACGATGCGAACGGAAAAGATGCCCCTCAAGAGCGCCGCTCCTTCACCGCCTTGGTGGCTGCGAACCTTGGCCTGAACGCCGCCTGGTCGTGGGTCTTTTTCCGACGTAAGAATTTGCCAGCGAGTACCGCTGTGGCTGCTGGGCTTTGCGCCACCACCGTGTCACTGACGAAGCGCCAAGCCGCGCGAGACGTCGTTAGAGCTTCGCTGACAGGCGGTTATGCCGCTTGGGCAGGCTTTGCGACGCTCTTGAGTGCAACCTTATGGCGCAAGAATCGGAGGCGCTGAGCCTTGACAGGCAAAAATATTGCAGCGCACATCGTCACGATGACCGTGGGCGCGTCATTACTGGCTGTTTCCATGCGCTTGGATCCTGGTTCGACGCTGTTTTACGTTCTCACAATCTGTCTGGCGCTCGTCTGGTTCCTCGGATCAACGATCGCGGAGATGGGTCGTCGAGTGTTCAAACTGAACGCACGTGTGCTGGCGCTGCATTTGCTCGTAGGCTTTGGGTTAGCACTGGTCTTTGTGATTGGTGCGTTCGCGTTGACGCAAATCCCTGAATTGCGTGATCCCGTTCGTCAACTTCTACGCAACGCCAATGGTGACGCATTAGCCCTTGTTGCGGTGATTACTGCGGTTGCTGGTGCTGGAGAGGAGTTGTATTTCAGGGGGGCTTTTTTCCAAGAGTTCCGAGGTCGCAGAGCTATCTGGTTGTCGACGCTGGCCTACACGGCGGTGACTGCGGCAACGGGAATAGTCTTGCTCACTGTCGCGGCGGCGACGTTGGGGGCGATCTGCGCTTCAATGCGAGCGCATTTCGACAATTTGCTTGGTTGCATTCTGCTGCACTTGAGCTGGTCGTTATCCATGTTGTTCGTCCTGCCAGTCATCCTGCACGTTTGATTTTCTGCTCGAATCTATTGCGTGGGTCGAATTCCTGTTCTAAGCTCTTGAAGTGAACTAATGTTCGGGGTTACAAGGGGGAACTAACGTGCAGGAAGGCAACTTTATTCACTCACGCAGCGATGAATTCGCTGACTTTCAACGATCGATCAATCGGCAGATGATTGAGTTCTGGGTGCGGCAGGAGCCCAGTCCTCAGAGCGATTTCCACACGCAACTTGCAGATATTGCCACCTCGATGAATATCAGCAGAGGGGAAGCGAGACAGGCAATGAGGGTCGGTGCAATGCTGCGCCAGCTCCCCAAATTCTTGAATTGCTTGCGATCTTCCTACCATGTAAATCTGCAGCGTTTGGTGGTGGTTGAGCGCATCATCATGGCAGTTTCGCCCGAGCTAATGAGCAAGGTGGATGACTTCTTATGCAATTATTTCACTCCTAAACACCCTGATGAGGTGCTTGTTCAAGCGCAAACAGTGGCGAAGCACGTTCGGGCATTCGTCGTGGCGCTTCAGCCTGATGCGGCTCCCGCATCACCAACGGCAGCAAGGAAGGCGCGGTTTACTCGATGTCACAACGGTTTGACCCGGTTTAGTGCCACGATCAGCGACTTTGAGGCTAAGCAGCTCGATCTTGCTATTCGTAAACATCAGCAATCGGATGATACTTCCAGCGCGGATGCATTCGTTCGCCTCCTCAATTCCAAGACGAAAACAAAGATCACGTTGAACACCTTTGCCGATCCCGCGGGCGTCGTCCACATGATTTCAGGAGGTATTTCTGAATCCTCGGATGCGCATCAGCAACGTACGCTTGATCATCGCGCCGAGGTAAGCAATTACCAACCAACCTCGGAGATCCGAACCGCCGTCCAGCTTCTCGACGGCACCTGTCGCTATCCAGGATGCTCAACCCCGGCCGATCGGTGCGATCTTGACCATATAGTCAATTTTGATGAAGGCGGCAAAACCGCCGCCGAAAACCTAGCCTGCCTTTGCCGCTTCCATCACAATCAGAAGACGTCGGGACGCGTGCACTACACCATGGATCAGCACCGAGTCGCCCATTGGATATTCCCTAACGGCAATATCAAAGTCACCCGCCCATCTGGTGAAGCAACACATGCCGCGATGTTTGGTCAAACCTGGGAACAACACGAGCGGAAGCGTAAGCAGAAACGCCGGGCGGCCTAGGTTATCTGGGGAATTGCGGCGAGGAGTTTGCGCGTGTATTCGTGCTGCGGCCGCGTGAAGATGGCTTCGGTGCTTGCCTTTTCGACGATCTTCCCGTCGTGCATCACCGCTACCGTGTCACATACTGAGCGAATGACCGCCAAGTCGTGGGAAACGAACACCATGCTGAGTGAGTGTTGTTCAACTAATGTGTCGAGCATCTTGAGCACTTTTGCGCGTACCGAAACGTCGAGGGCGGACACGGGCTCGTCGGCAAGCAAGATTCGAGGCTGAGCCACGACCGCTCTCGCTATCGAGATTCGTTGACGCTGTCCACCAGAAAATTGGTGAGGATATTTGAGTAAAGCATCGCCTGGAATGCCCACTTCGCTCAAGGCGTGTTCCATGTCTTCCGTATTTGCGAGCGGATTTGATTCTCGTAAAATCTCGCGAATCCGCATTTTTGGATCCAAGGACCCAAGGGGGTCTTGGAAGACCATTCTGGTTGATCCGTCGCTTCGGACATGCCCTTGAGTCGGTTGATCGAGGCCTGCAAGAATCCGAAGAAGCGTCGTTTTTCCGGAGCCGGATCCTCCAACAAGTCCGAGTCGCTCCCCACGGTGAAGTTGCAGGTCGATATCCTTCAGGATCGCCCTAGGCCCCAGCTTCTTGTGAAGATGGGAAGCAGTGATGATTGGCCGGCCGTGTTCCGAAGGTCTTGCTACGGGTAGGTTCGTCGCGTTTATCAAGGACTTTGTGTACTCATGCTTCGGATGGCTAATGATGCTTTGACTATCGCCTTTTTCAACAATTCGGCCGGCTTTCATCACCAAAATGGTTTCACAAGTTTGGGCTACTAGCGCTAAGTCGTGAGAAATGAAGAGTAAACCGGTGTTGCGTTCTTGGGTGAGCTTTAAAATCAGTCGCACAATACTTCGTTGTGCCGTCGCATCGAGAGCAGTTGTGGGCTCATCGCAGATCAATAATCGAGGATCGTTTGCCAAGGCCATCGCGATGAGAATGCGCTGCCGCTGGCCCCCAGACAGCTCGTGTGGGAATCTTGAAGCTAGATCTGGGTCCAGTTCCACTTCTTTCAAGGCGCCCGACACTTGCCGCATCGCGTCCCGGCGAGATCGCTTCTGATGGATTCGGATAGCTTCGCGGATTTGTTTGCCGACGGTCATGAGCGGGTCCAGCGCGGACATGGGCTCCTGAAACACCATTGCAATGTCTTTGCCCCGAATGCCGCATAGCTGCCGTTCACTGAGTTTCTGGAGATCTCGTTCGCGAAAGTGTACTGTGCCGCGAGTGGTTTTGATCAGGCGCATGATTGAAAGCGCAGTGAGGGTCTTTCCCGATCCAGATTCGCCGATGATTCCAACTCTTTCGCCGGCGGACATGCTGAACGTGACGTCGGAAAGCAGGTCGTCTTTTTCCAGGTTATTTACGTGAAGAAGTGTCATGGGCGTACATCCACTTCGTGTCGGGGATCGATTTGGTCTCGCAAACTATCTCCGAACAAATTGAAGCCGAGGACAGTCAGCGCGATTGCAGCTCCGGGCCAAATCGCCAACCAGGGCGCGGTGGATAGTGACGTTTGCGCCGCTTGAAGCATGCGTCCCCACGATGGATCAGGTGGTGGAGTGCCTAAACCGAGGAAACTCAAGCCGGCTTCAGCAAGGATTGCTAGTCCAAATACGACTGATCCCTGAACCACGACGAGTCCAATGATGTTGGGCAGTACGTGCTTGAAGACGATATAAGTTTCAGTCCGTTCGGCGTCGCGGGCTGCCAGAATGAAGTCTTCTGCCATCACTTTCATCGTGGAGGCTCTTGCCATTCGAGCAAAAGTCGGAACATATGCGATGCCTATGGCGCTCATTGCAGTGAGCGTGCTGCTGCCAATCGTCGCGGTTGCGACGATCGCCATGAGCAGCGCAGGAAATGCCAGGAGAACGTCGGAGATCCGCATGATGATGATGTCCCATATTCCTCGTCTGGCGCCTGCGATGATACCGAGAGGCACACCAATTGCTGCGGCGATGAACACGGCAACAAGGCCTACTGCCAGGGATATCCGTGCCCCGACCATAATTTGAGACAAGACGTCGCGACCGTATTTATCCGTTCCGAAAAGGTGGTGAGCGCTGGAGCTTTCGAGGCGTTCGTTTGGAATTGCATGCAGGGGATCGTAGGGGGTCCACACAAACGACAAGGCTGCAAGGAGCAAGACGCTCGCAATGACGACGAGACCGAGCTTTCCGGTGAGGCTGAGCTTTTTCATGCGTGGCGACTCCTGTTCGCTTCGGTGCGTGGATCGATCAGTCGGTAGGCAATATCGACGATCGCATTGACGATGATGGTGAGTACAACCAGCATCATGACGGTGGTTTGCACGGTGGGCAGATCTCGGTTGTTCACGGCGCTCAGCAGCATGCTGCCCAGCCCCGGAATGGCGAAGACTTTTTCGATCACCACAGCACCGATGAGCAGCGAGGTGAGCTGCATGCCTGCGATGGTGATGATGGGGAGCGCGGCGTTGCGGAGGCCGTGGCGTCGCAAAGCTTGAGCCGGGCTGAGCCCGATGGCGCGTGCGGTGCGCATGAAGTCGTGGTGGAGGATATCGAGTACGGCCGTGCGGATGTAGCGGGTGAGTATTGCGCCTTGAACGAGTGCGAGAGACACGCACGGCAAGATGATGTGGGTGAGGAAATCTCCGAAGTTGTCGTTCGGCACCGTCCACCCGTTCGGCGGCACCCATCCAAGGCGGAGGGCGAAGACACTGATGAGCAGGATGGCGCTGAGAAAGCTCGGGATGGCGATACCGATTTGGCTGAGCACACTGACGACCATGCCTTCAATGCGCTCGGACCGTCGCGCGGCAAATGTGCCAAGTGGCACGGCCATGATGAGCGCGAGGACCATGGCGATAGTCACTAAAATGAGACTGACTTGCAGGCGATCCAGCAGCATCGTGGAAATGTTCGTCCCGGAGACGATTGACGTGCCGAAGTCGCCCCGAAGCATTCCGGCCACCCATTCGAGGTATTGGCGCCACAAGGGCTGGTCGAGCCCCATTTGTTGCTCAAGCTTTTCGACGTTCTCCGGCGTCGCCGTCACTCCGAGCGCAATTTCGGCGGGGTTGCCGGGAATGACGCGCAGCGCAACGAAGATGGCGACGCTAGCCATCACAAGGGTGGTGGCGTAACGCGTGAGCTGACGGGGCAGACTGAGTGCGCTCATCAGTGCTCCTTCTTCACGGGCGCGAGGAGGAGACCGTCGCTAATCGAGTTCACCGGGATCCCAGTGACGTCATCGCTGACGATGATGCTGGGAAGGTTGTAGAGCGTATCGGCTGCCGCTTGTTCCATGATTCTTTTGACGGCTGCTCGCATCGTGGATACGTATTCCTCTGGCGGTACGGTGTCGGCTTGGTCGAGTATCGCTTCAGTTCGCGCGTCCTCGTACCCCAAGTAGTAACCGGGGGTGCCAAAGAGTGTGGGAATGTCTCGAGCTTCCACGTGCGCAATGAGGGAGAGGTCGTAGTCTTGCCCTTTCAGGACCTTCGAAAGCCAGACGGCGGGAAACTCGGTTGATTCGAGGGTGACGTTGAAGCCAATGTCGCTGAGTTGTGAGTACAGCAGCTCAGATGCGGCCGTTGCATACGGCAATGTAGGCACGGAAATGGTGACGTTGGTGCCAACGGCGCCCGCCTCTTCCATCAAAGCGCGCGCACGCTGTGGATCGAAGGGATAGCGATCGGATTGGTAAAACCAGGGGTCGGTTGGTGGGGCGGGCACGCCGCCGGTGTCGACGCCGAAGCCCTCCCACGTGGTGTCGATGATGGCTTGTCGATCAACGCCGTACATCACGGCTTGGCGCACACGAATGTCGCTAAAGGGGGCGCGCTGATTGTTCATGCTCAGCAGTACTTCGCCGTTGGTAGTGCCGACCTCAACGTCAAGGTTCGGATCGGCGCGGAGGGAGTCGAGAAGCTCGGGAGACTGCAGCCCGACGACCGCATTGACTTGGTGTGAACGCACCGCATTGCTGAGCGTAGTGGGGTCGGAAAAGTATCGAAGCACTGCTCGTTCATTGGAAGGATGTGACCCCCAGTAGTCCGAGCGCGCCTTCAATGCGAGCGACTCACCGACGGCCCAACGTTCCACTTGGTACGGTCCGGTGCCGACGGGTTGAGTGTCGAGCAAATCAACTGCGCTGGGGTGCATCATGGCGCCCACCAGTGTGCCCATGTCCCACAGCCAACTATTGGAGCGGCGTTTTAGGGTCACGCGTAGCGTGTGATCGTCCAGCGCTTCGGTGGATCGCACGACGTCCATGTGCTTTTTCAAGCCGTTCGTCCAGGCGTCGGATTGCACGCGATCGATGGAGAATTTGGCGCTGGAGGCGTCGAAAAGCTTGCCGTTGGAGAAGCGCACTCCTTCGCGGAGGTGAAAGGTGTACTGGGTGCCATCGGGTGAGATGTCCCAGCTTTGTGCGAGCGAAGCTTCAATGCGGCCGGCCTGATTGATGCGGACGAGGCCTTCGTAGACGTTGCCCATGAGTGCCTGGGGGATGGCGGCGCCTGCTGTGGTGGTGAAGTCGAGGGAGGCGGGGGCGGTGCTGAGCCCGATGACGACGGTGCCGGGTTCGTCGGCGGAGTATTCGGAGGATTGGGTCGCGGTGTGTCCGGCGCTGCAGGCGGTGATTGTGCTGCTCAGTAGCAATGCTACGAGGGTGCGTCGGGTTTTGGGCATGGGGAAAAGGATAACTGTTCGCGAGGTGATGAATGAAACTGAAGTGACATTGGGGCGGGATGAAAGTGGAGGCTGAGCTTCGGTGTGAGGAGTGGGTGAGAAGAAAATATGCGACTTTTCCACTACTGTTTATGAGTGCCCTCTGCTCACTATTGTTCTACGAGTTGATTACTTTGTCTGGAAATAATGATTTATCTGCGCCTTCGGCGGCTTCGCAAAAGAAGAAGCGTTGGGGTGTGCAGTCTGATCCCTTCATTTTTTACGCTTCGTTAGGTTTTATCGGCGTTTTTGTGTTGCTGACCATTCTGCTTGGCACCACCGCCCGCGACGCGTTCAGTGCCGTTGCGCAGGGGCTTCTGCGCACCACCGGCTGGCTCTACATCGCTGGTGTGAGTGTAATTTTCATCTTCCTGGTGGCCATTTTCGTCTCACGCTATGGCCGCTTGCGTCTCGGCGACGACGATGGGGAGCCCGAATACAGCCTTCCCGCCTGGTTCTCCATGCTTTTCGCCGGTGGCGTGGGCGCGGTACTGATGTTCTGGGGTGTGGCGGAGCCGCTCAACCACGCTGTGAATGTGCCGCGCCAGGATGTCGATCCCTTGAGTGAGCCGGCGATCCGCGAGGCCTTCGCCTACACCTTCTATCACTTCGGCATCCACATGTGGGCGATTTTGGCGTTACCCGGCTTGGCCCTCGGCTACTTCATTTATAAGCGCAAGCTGCCGCCCCGCGTGAGCTCGGTGTTCGCCCCAATTCTGGGTTCCAAAATCTACGACGCTCCAGGCAAGCTTATCGACGTCCTGTCCATCATCGCCACCACCTTCGGCATCGCAGTGTCGGTGGGCTTAGGTGTGCTGCAGATCAACGCGGGCCTGAATATGCTATGGGGTGTGCCCGAGGTGAGCTGGGCTCAGCTGCTCATCATCGTGGTCATCACTGGTGTCGCGTGCATTTCGGTTGCGATGGGTTTGGACCGTGGCATTAAAACGCTGTCCAATATCAATATCGGGCTCGCGGTATTGCTGATGTTCTTCGTACTCTTCACCGGCCCCACGCTTACCCTGGTTCGTTTTGCTACGGAATCCTTCGGCATCTATGCAAATGAACTGCCGCAGATCATGTTCTGGGCCGATTCCTTCGGTGACAACCCCGGCTGGCAGGGCAAGTGGACCGTATTTTACTGGGCCTGGACCATCTGTTGGTCGCCTTTCGTGGGCATGTTCGTTGCACGCATTTCCCGCGGTCGCACGGTCCGCGAATACATCGGTGGGGTGCTTGCGCTGCCCGCTATCTTCTCTGTGATCTGGTTCGCCATTTTCGGGCGTGCGGGCATCGAAATTGAGCAGGCGAACCCTGGAATGCTCTCCAAGCCCGTCGTGGAGGAGGGCAATGTACCTTTCGCCCTCTTCGGCTTCCTGCAGGAGTATCCCTGGACGGGCGCCGTGAGTGTCTTGGCGCTTGCTGTGGTGATCATTTTCTTCGTCACCTCAATGGACTCCGCCGGCATGATCAACGACATGTTCGCCACTGGCGAGGAAGCGGTCACACCCACGTGGTATCGGGTCCTGTGGGTCGTTGCCATCGGCGCGGTGGCTGGCGCGCTGCTCATCATTTCGCCCGGCGTTGGCATCACCACCCTTCAGGAAGTGGTGATCATCGTGGCGTTCCCCTTCTTCATCACGCAATTCATCATGATGTACTCCCTGGTCAAGGGGATGATGGACGATTCCGCCGCCGAGCGCGCAATCAAGACTCGTCAGTGGAAGAAGACGGACACCGCCGAGAAACTTGAAGCGCACGAGGCGATGCCAGCCCCCGGCTACGACGAAGAAGGCAATGAGCTGCCCGTGGTTGCGCTGGAGCACGACGCCGACGGCAATATCGTGATCCCCGGCAACGTCGTGATCGAGGGTGATTTGGGCGTGCAGGGGGACGTCGAAAAGCAAAGCTAGTCGACGTCCAGCGCCCGCCTATCCCAGCGCCTCTGCTGACGCACGAATTGAAGATTCGCTCGTGCGTGCATCGGGGGCGCGGCTGACGAGCATCAGCTCATTGGCTTGGGTACGCCCCATGAACGTATCCACCTTTTCGCTGACTTCGGCGCGATTGCCGAATGCGGAGTGTGTGAGCATCGTCAATGCCAGTGCCCGCGAGTTCGGGTGAGGCCCGGCGAACGCTTTGACGTGTTGTTCATGAACCTGTTCGATGTGCTCGGGTTGATTGGTGCACAGCACGTTCATCGCTGCCATGACGTAAGGGGCGTCGATGGCGCCGGGTTGGAATTGGGCGCGGTAGCAAGCGAGCGCAGCGTCAAGATGCTCGGGCGCGAAGTGTGACGCGAATACGTAAGGGAGTCCAAGCCGGGCAGCGAGTTGCGCACTGTACATCGAGGAGCCGAGGAGATACACGGGAACTTTCGATCCGGCGGCGGGGACGCATCGCACCCCGGGGATCGGCGAACGCCCGTCCATGAAGTCCATGAGCGCCTGGAGGTCTTCGTCGAAGTTGGGGGCGCCGGGGGAGCGTCGCAAAGCTCTGCCCAACGTCAGGGGGTCGGTTCCCGGAGCGCGGCCGACCCCGAGGTCAATACGGCCGGGATGCAGTGCCTCGAGCGTGCCGAAATTTTCGGCAACTGTGTACGGCGCGTGATTCGGCAACATCACCCCACCCGATCCAAGGCGGATCTGTTCGGTGTGCGCGGCGGCGTGCGCGATCAGTACGGCCGGTGAGGCGGCGGCTACCCGAGCGATGTTGTGGTGCTCGGTGAACCACAGGCGGTGGAAGCCAAGTTCTTCAGCCAACTGCGCCGTCTTCGCTATTCGACGCAACGCCTCGCGTGAAGAATCGCCCTCATACACGGTGGCGAATTCCAGTAGGGAAGTTTTATAACGCACGATGCTCTCCTAACTCTTTGCGATACCGTACGCCGTCGATTACCAAACCAACGGCGTAGGCCACAATCGCGGGCGCCACCCACGTTAGCTGTTGTTGTGCCAGCGGCAACCACTGGATGGAAACGCCCGGCACACCGAGTGTCTCAAGCGCGGCGAACGCCGAGCACGCCGCAGCCGTCCACGCCGCGAAGCGGAACGACCACAGCGTGGGGTCGTGTGATCCGCGTACGCACGCATTGAAGATTCTCCCGGCAATCGTGGCGATGACGAGGGTGATCGCGATGGGATAGATGAAGGAAATCAAGGGCGCTGCAATGCTGAGCATCGTGGACAACCCAAGGCTGGCGATCGCGAAAGAGACGAGCGTAAACGTGATCAGCCAGCTCCGGTAGGACACACCCGGGATGAGTCGGTGGAAAAATTCGCTCGTGGCGGCAAGCAGCCCGACGGCTGTGGTCATGCAGGCAAGCAGTACCGTGAGCCCGAAGACGAGTTGCCCCCACGGGCCGAAGACTTCGTGTGCGGATTGGGCAAGCAGCACGGCCCCGTCGTCAAAGCGGCCGTCGAAGTGCAGTCCGATGAGACCGAGGCCGACATAGATGGCGCCGAGTAGCCCTCCGGCAATGAGGCTCACAGCAATGGCTGGTTTGAGCACAGAGGTTGCAGCGCGGGTGCGTAACGCTGAAACCACCAGGATCCCGAAGGCGAGTGCGGCGATGGAATCCATGGTGAGATACCCCTCGAGGAAACCGGCGGTCAGCGGACTGTTTTCGTAGGGTGCTTGCGCCGCTGCGACGGGCGTATCCCCAAACCACCACAAGACCATCCCAACGAGGAGCACCAACAGCACCAGCAATATGGGGGTGAGGACTTTGCCGAGGGCGCTCACGATGCCTTCCGGGTGCACCGCCAGCAGCAGTGCCACGGCAAAGAACAGTGCATTGAAGCCGGCGTGCGCGACTACCGCGTTGGCGCCGTCTACCGGCTGGAGCACTGGATCTACCACCGCCGAGTAACTCACGGCACCGGTGCGAGGAATCGCGTACATGGCTCCCACCGCCAGGTACGCCACCACGCAGAAGGCGATGTTGAAGATGTTGCCTGCGCGCGCACCGAGGCTGCGAACATCGGCGCCCGTCATTGCCATGGTGATGACCGTGAGCACAGGGAGGCCGATGCCGCCGAGCAGGAATCCGATCATGGCCGGGGCGAAATGATCGCCAGCGAGTTGTCCGAGCATCGGGGGAAAAATTAGGTTTCCTGCTCCGAAGAACATGGAGAATAACGTGAGTGCGGTTGGGATGATCACACCGGCGGGCTTGCGCAAGTTCGGACCTTTCTCGGGGATGCAGGACGCTCGCAATGACGATGTGTTCAATGCGAGCGGCAATGAGCAGCCCGAGAGACTTTACTCCCCGTTGTGTGCGGCGAGGGCGTTGGCCATGCGCTGCAAGGCTTCGTCGAGAAGCTCACGGGACGTGGCAAAGTTGAGGCGGGCGAAGCCTCGGCCGTTGTCGCCGAACATGGTGCCTTCGTTGAGTGCGACGCGGGCGTTGTTGAGGAAGAATTCGCCTGGCAGATCCAGGCCGCAGTCGCGGAAGTCGATCCACAGCAGGTAGGTGGCGTCGATGTTGCGCACCTTGGCGCCGGGAAGCATGCGGGGGATGGCTTCCATAAGGTAGTCGCGGTTGGAACGCAGATAGTCCAGCTCCTCATCGAGGAACTCCACGCCCTTAGCGTAAGCAGTTTCAGCGGCCAGCAGGCCAAGGGTGGACACACCATCTTTGGTTACGGGGCTTAAAGATTCCCAGTGGCGCACGTCTTCGGCGTTAGAGAAGATAATTTGCGCGCACTTCAGACCTGCGGTGTTCCATGCTTTCGAGGTGGCTGTGATGGTGATGCAGCGATTGGCGGCGGCCTCGGAGATGCTGGCGGCGGCCACGTGGGTGCCTTCGTAGACGAGGGGCGCGTGGATTTCGTCGACAAGCAAACGCACATTGTGGCGTTGCGCCAGCTCAACAATGCGCTCGAGCTGCTCGCGTGACCACGCAAATCCGAGGGGGTTGTGAGGATTGCACAGCAGCATCGCACCGGCCGCATTGAAGGCGCGGTCGAGCGCGTCGAAGTCGAGCCCCTCGGAGACGTCGATGAAGATGCCCTCGCGGCCGCACGCCTGGAGCACTTGATAGAAGGGCGGGTACGCGGGGGTGAGTACCACCACGGGCGAGCCGGGTTCGGTGAATTCGTTGATCCCCACGTAAAGGCCGCGCACCACGTCGGGCAGTGGGAAGATCCATTCGGGGCGGGCATCAAAGCTGTAGCGTTCGCGGTGGAAGTTCGCGCATGCTTGCTGAAGTCCCTCGGGCGAGGGCGGGTATCCGAAGCGTTCTTCCTCAACTGCGCGGCGCATCGCCTCGTGGATGGGCGGGCACGTGGAAAAATCGGACTCCGCAACCCACAGCGGAATCACGTCGCTGGAGTGTCTGCTCCACTTCATCGTGCCGCGCTTGCTCAACTGCTCATAACTCGGAAAATCCATAACCTCCAAGCGTAGCGAAGATCACCTTCTGCGGGCACAGCCAGCTTTTCGACGCCCACGCCCTCCCCAACACCGCTACGCCTGGAAGCCGAACGCCTTCAAGCGTTCGCGGCTGGTCTCGTTGGCGTTGGCGGTGAGTTCGAGCAGTTCCGCGTAGATGCCACCGGAGGCAGCGAGTTCGGATGGTGCGCCAATTTCGTCAATGCGGCCGTCCCTGAGGGTGACGATGGTGTCCACGTCGGCGATGGTGGAGAGGCGGTGGGCGATGATGATGGTGGTGCGTCCGACCATGAGTTCTTCAAGCCCGGCCTGCACCGCGATTTCGCTTTTCGTGTCGAGGGCGGAGGTGGCTTCGTCGAGCACGAGGATAGGGGCGTCTTTGAGCATGGCGCGTGCTACGGCTACGCGTTGCTTTTGTCCGCCGGAGAGACGCAGGCCGCGTTCGCCGATGACGGTGTCGTAGCCGTCGGGGAAGGTGGATATGAAGTCGTGGGCGTTGGCGCGTTTGGCTACGGCGATGATTTCTTCGTCGCTGGCGTCGGGGCGGGCGTAGGCGATGTTTTCGCGCACTGTGCCGGAGAAGAGGCTCGATTCCTGGAACACCACGCCGACGGAGGCTCGCAGTTCTTCGGCACTGATCTCAGCAATGTCGTGTCCGCACAGTTGCAGGCGGCCGCTGGTGGGGCGGTAGAGGCCGAGTAGGAGGTTGATCATGGTGGATTTGCCACCGCCGGATTCGCCCACGAGCGCGATTTTCTCGCCAGCGGACGCACGCATTGACACGTCTTTCAGCACAGGCTCGCCTTCGGAGTATTCGAAGTCGACGTGATCGAACACTACCGCGGGGGTTGCGCCTGCGGTGTCGGGGGCGCTGAGGGGAGCGACGTGGGCGTCGACAAGCTTTGGCACATCATTGGTGCCGGTGGCCGCGGCGATAGCGGGATTGACGGTGGCTTCGAGCTCGCGGTCCATCACCTTGAAATAGTCCTTGGACCCGGCGATGGCGCGTTGCGTGGTATCGACCACCCAGCTCATCATCGTCATAGGCATGCGTGCCATGTTCACTAGTTGGATGAGCAGCACCATGTCGCCGATGCTGAACTGGCCTTCGAGGGTGCGTATGAACAGCATGAGGTAGATGCCGAAGAAGATCACGTTCATAGACGCCCCGCGTAAGGTATCCATGAGGTGCCACCAGGAGGACTGTCGCTTGGTCAATTCGACCGTCGAGCGGAAGCGTCCGGCAAAGGTGGCGAGCTCGCGAACCTCGGCGACGAAGCTCTTTACCACTTTGACTTGGCTCACCACTTCTGCGAAGCGCCCGCCGGCGAGGTCGATTTCCTTATTCTTCTTGCCTTCAATTTTTTGCCAGCGCTTGGAGGTCAGCGACGTCAGCCACATATAGATAGGGATGATCACCGCGAGGAGCACCGCGAGCGGCCAGTAGTAACTCGCGGAAATGCCGAGCACCGCGACCATGGTGATGATCATGGGGAAGAAATTGTTCGCGATCGCCTGCAGCGCCTGCGTGATGGAAGTGATGGAGCGGTCAAGGCGCGCGATGATCGTGCCGGTAACTTGATCGTCGAAGTAGCGCTGCGGCATGCCCAGCAGTTTGGCGAAGTACCGGACCGATAGGATTTGTCGCAGCCGCGCGGCCATCACATCGCCGAAGTATCCGCCGACATTTGTGAAGAGCGTGTTCGCAAATTGTGCTGCCAGCAGCGCGACAGCAAGCCAGATGATGTGCGTGCGCACGTCCGCCGCCTGCACTTCGCCGGTGGTGGCGGCCACGATGGTGTCGGTGGCGTTCTTAATAATGAAAGGCGTGAGCAGCGCGAGCACCGACACCAGCACCGCATTGAACACCACGCCCAGGTAGTAGGGCCACAGCACCCAGGCTGAGCTGAGAATCTTGCCAATGGATCGCATTGCACTTCGCTTTCTGTTGCAGCTTGTCGACGTCCCACGCTCTCACCACCAGCGTCACCGAAGGGAGGGTGCGCGTGGGCGTCGAAAAGCGAACGTCGCTGGCGCCCCAAGGGTGGGCGTGAAATCAAAACCGGCTTATCTTTGCACACATCTCAACAAATGTCTTATCGAGATTGACGTCAATTCGAGCGTACGGGCTAGAGTTGCAGGTGTTGATGCACTCAAGGATCTGCGAGGGAAACGATTTGAACGCCACACGTTGGATGAAAGCCACATCCGCAGCAACGATGCTCGCACTCGCCCTGGCGGCGTGCGGCAACTCAGAATCGAGTGAACAGGCCGCCTCGATCAGCGCCAGCGCACACGCCACCCCCACCTTTGAGGCAAAAGAGGTTGATACCAAGCAGGTGGACGTCACCACCGACGCTCAACACGACGACGGTCTCAACATGACCGTGCGCCTGCAAAACGTCACGTACAACAATCAGGGCGGTGGCACCGTGATCTATGTGCTCGTCACCAACGACAATGACGCCGCCATGCCCGCCGGCGCCTTCGCCGATCCCACCCTCACCGTGGACGGCGAGAAAATTGACCGCATCGAGAACGGCACCGAGGACCTGGAACTGCCGCTGGAATCCCACGCCTCCACCAACCTTGCCTACGCCTTCGATGTTGCTTACGGCAACTTGAGCGACGCCGAATTCCAGATTGGCAACCTGAAGTACAAGGGCAACTTCAATAATCTCTGATTGCCCCTCGAATATGCGGGTCGTTTCCTCCTAAGGGACGACCCGCTTTTCAATGCGTGCGTCCGCTGAACCCTCCGGTTCAAGGAGAGTAACCGCGCGCCGAACAAAGTGTGAACACCAACGCAACTGTGCGGAAACGAAAATTGAATAGATCGTGAGCATTGCGGAAACTACTACCCCCAAAAGTAAGTTTCGGCGCTTGAGGGGAAGCGTTTTGGTCTACATCAATGAGGACAGGTTGCCAAACCGTCACTGATTGACAACCGGATTTCGGACAAGGATCAACTCCACATGGACTCATTGCAGACGCTGAATCACCGGCTGGGCGGGAGCACCCGGTTACCCCCGCCAAAAAAAGTCGGAACCTGCCATCCCCCGTATTACGTCTAATTCAAATAGCAGGGTTTCCGACCTTGCTGGCATTGAATCCGCCGACCCACGAAGGACCACCGCAACGTGAACAACCTTCAAGCTTTTCGACGTCCACCGTTCCCACAAGCAAACCGCCCCGGACGGGTGTTCGCGCTGTGCATCGCTTTGGCTGCAGCGCTCCTGCTGGCCGGGTGCAGGGCTGCCGGGAGTGTGGTGGGTGAGGGGGCGCTCGTTGCACAGGAGACAAAGGCGGTCAGGGGGGAATCCGAGCTGGACGCGTCTGGTTCGGATTCCGACCAACTATTCACATCGGATGGTACAAGGGTCTATCTCGGGGAAATCTTTGAACCCGATGTGAATAAGACTGACTTCTTTGACGTGTGCGGCCAGGTGCCCGAAGAGTTATTGAGGAAGTACGAATTGACGCCATCACCAGAGGAATGGTTGGGGAGTACCTCAAATCCCGGTGGTGGAGTGTCTGTCTGTGGTTATTTTGTTGGGGAAAAAGACGGCGACGGTGGGGTAGTGACTCTTATGTCCACACTGCAATCGAATGATGTCAAAGCATCGATGGCGCCAGAGGAAATTCATGGTGAATTTTTTCCTCTGTTGCCGGACGCTCGATACTTCGGAGCTCCCGGTTTTAGTTCATTATGCGAAGTTTCCATGGACACTTCGAGAGGACGAATTGCGGTAGGCGGTGGGTTTGGCATCGATAGTGAAGACAAATCCGGACAATGCCGGCGAAATGCGGAAATTCTGTATCAACTCATCGCTATTTCGAAAGGGGAATCAGTTGCTCAGTTTTAGTCGTTCGATAATAGACGCCGTGATATCGGAGCTGAAGAGCGTTTCGGTATCTGCGAATTCTGCTATTTTGACTTTTCAGTCTTCGCCAGCCCTAGCTACCTTTTCCACGGTTTCTGGCCTGGATCAACTGGGCGCGCAGCATGCGGGGGTGCTTGCGGGCGGTCCGGGTTCGGCTGCCAGCGTGGTGCGCTCTTTGATGGAGCAGGTGTCGTGGCTACAGAAGGCCTTGAGTGCTACGGTTTCGAGCCTGGATACTCAAAATAGTTTTGTGCAGCGTGCGATGGATGTGGCGGATGAGGGCGGTTATGTGGGGGATATGATCGCGCCGTTTCCGATGCGTCCGTTGCCAACCATTCCGGGTTTTTCCTTTGCGCCACCTGCGATGATCCCAGCGACGAGTGTTGCGCAGCTTGCTGCGCAGTTTTCGGCGACCAACGAGGCCGTCGGTCTAGATGGTGCGCGGCAGTGGACTCAGTTGGCGGGGATGGCAACGAGTGTGGCTTCGTCTTTAGAGTCGGTGGCTGCGCAAGTGGCGAGCAGTGCGCGCGGCGTTGCGTTTGATCGCGCTACGGCCAATATTTCGGAAGTCGCTGCAACAGCCGCGAATTTCGCGGCCAACTGTGAGGTGATGGCGACGAGCGTGACTCAGATGGTGGGGATTCACCAGCGGCACCTCCCGCAGGTTATGGCGGCGGAGGCGCAGGTGCAGGCGGCCCCTGATCCGCGTGCGAAGGTTGCGGCGGAGCAGGCAGCGTTGTCGCAGCTCAATGCGGCAATCGCCGCTGATCTCCCAACTGGCATTCCACCTATTCGAAGTCTGGTTTCTGCTTTGCCTGGTGGATTGTCCGGTGGAGCCGCAAGAACTGGCATGGGGTTGATCCCCGGAAAGGGGCGCCTGTCGACTGCCGGTTTGGGTGCCACTGGCGCACCAGTGCAAGCTCCTTCGGCGATGGGGGCGGGGGCTCAGTCGCCGGGTGGCAGCTTCGAGTCTGTGGCTGTTTCTGCTCAGGAGGCGGCACCGCAGGCAATGTCACAAGTGGCTACTCAGCAGGCGTCTCTTGCGCAGGGGCCGGGCCAGTTTGCTCAAACGGCCACGCAGGGTCCTGCAGGTGGCTCACCTGCTGGGTTCGGTGGATCGCAGGCAGGTGCGGGTGGATCGCAGCCGTCCTTCGCATCGCCGATCGGTGCGCAGCCGCTAGGTTCCGGTCTGGGGTCGCAATCAACTTCGGTCGCCTCAAATGCGCAGTCTGGCAGCACAACCACCAAAAATCCGGGATCACTTGGTGCGCTATCCGGCCTCAAAACTCCAAAATCAGCCCGTGAGTTTGGCGGTTCTTCGGCTGCGATGACTGGGGCACTCGCCGCTGGTGGCGCTGCTTTGGGGATGGGTGGCTTGGGTGGTGCTTCAGGCGCGGGATCGCCCGGGGCGCTAGGCTCGAAAGCCTCCGGTTTGGTTGCCGCCACGGGGGTTTCCGGCGGCGCGAATGCGGGCGGTGGGGCGTCGACAAGTGCAATGCGCGGAACCACCGGGGGCGTGGCACCGATGATGGGCGCGCATCCGCGGCAGGAGCGTCGCAGCAGCAAGGTGAAGAGCGTGACCAGCACATTAGAGAAGAACCACAACTTGCGCGAATTACTCGGCGAACAAGAACCGGTGGTGCCACGCATGATCGGTGCGTGGGTGAGGCAATAGCCACCAAGGTGCAGTGTTAGGATCCTCGCATGCAAGCAGAGGAAATGGTCGTACTCGCCGATGAACGCGGCAACCGCATCGGAACCGCTGAAAAGGCGAGCGTCCACACAAAATCCACGCCACTGCACCTGGCGTTTTCTTGCTACCTGCTCAACGACGCGGGCGAGTTGCTGATTACTCGTCGCGCGCTGTCCAAAGTTGCCTGGCCTGGCGTGTGGACGAATTCCGCTTGCGGACACCTCGCGCCGGGCGAAACCCATGTCCAAGCCCTTCAGCGCAGAGTGCCGTTCGAACTCGGCCTGTGCCCCAGCGAGCTTTTCGACGTCACCTGCGTCCTTCCCGACTTCCGCTACCGCGCGGTAGACGCGAGTGGCATCGTCGAGTGGGAAATCTGCCCCGTCTTCGTGGCGCGCACCAGCGCTGATGTTCAACCGGAGGCTGATGAGGTGGCCGAGTTTTCCTGGGTCGTGCCCGAGCAACTCGTCAATGCGGTCGACCAAGCGCCATTTGCATTCAGCCCCTGGATGGTTGAGCAACTCAGCCACCAGGACCTTCGCGCGGCGCTCATGAACTAGAACAGATCATCCGCACCACGCAGCGGCACCTTAACCCAATCGGGGCGGTGCCGCTTTTCGTATGCCACCTCGTAGCAGAAGCGGTCAATCAAGCAGGCGCGGAGGACCACATCGTCAATGCGTCCGTACGCACGTACTAGTTGCTCTGGATAGTCCAGGCCCGCGTAGTGGTAGGAGCGGATCAACCCGGCCACGTCATAAGCGGCAGGCATGAGTTTGGTGCGGGATTGGATGTCGACGTCGGGTTCGCCTTCGAAATCTACGAAGTACCACTGATCTGACCACAACACCTGGCCCAGATGGAGGTCGCCGTGAATGCGTTGGGTGCCGATCTCGCCGCTGAGCTGATCGTAGATGTGGTCAATGCGTTCGGCGAACGGCTGCAGTTCTTCTGCTTGCTGAATGAACCCGTGGGCGCGTGAGCGCAAGTGCGCTGCGAATTCCTCAGCCGCCATCGTGCCGGTGCTGAGGCCGCTGGCAAGATCCTGGTGGACGTCGGCGAGTGCGGAGCCCATCGCCCCGGCTTGCTCCTCCACGAGGCGATGATCTTCGGAGGTGGCGATTTTCCAGGCGTCGATTGCATTGGGGATGAGTTGGCTTGCGGCGGCGAGGGTGTATTCGTGGCCGTCGATAAGCATGCTGGCGTGTCCGCGGTATTCGGCAACGTGGGAATGCACCACTCGTGGCACTTCAACATCTGGGTGGGTGCCAGGGGCGATGGTGCGGTAGAACTTCCATACGGTGGCGTTCGGCTCGGTGGTGCGAAGTGAGGCGTTAGTTTGTTCACCGCGCAGTGGCTCCAGTTGGACGCTCGCATTGACGATTTTCTCGTTCACGCCGTGCAGCTCGACGCGGTGATCCTCCGCCCAAAGAGCAAGGAGCGCGGCGGCGTACTCGGGCTCTTTGAGCACGTCGCGTCCTGCTGTCTTGAGCGTTTGCTGGAAGGTGGCGTTGTGGGCGTCGCTGGTGGATAGTTCCCACTGTGCATCGGCGATGCTGGCGGAAAGTTGGGGAGGGGTCACGAGTAAAAGCCTTCTCGGAGGTGCGCGAATGGATCGTGCACAATTTGGGATTGTCCGGTGGTGATGTTGAGTTCTAGCACCTCGCGACTGCTTCGATAGGGCCGCCAGGTGGGGAGATTTCCTTGAAGGAAGGCATCGGTGATGCCTCGAACCTGCTGCACGGTGGCATCGGCGCGTTCGGCAATATATTCCCGAGCGTGATGGTCAGTTTGGGCTTCGGAGTTCAATACCCATGGAATGTCACTGCAATGCACGGCGGGCACGGCCTCGCTGCCTATGTAGTGCATGACCCAAGTGTTGCCGGGAGTGGAGGATGCGATGCGGTCTACCCAGCGTCGAATAGCTGAATCGCCGATGAGTTGGGCAAAGAATCGCGTGGTGTTCGTGGTTGCGTCGAGGTAGCGGGCGTTCGCATTGAAGTGGTTGGCAAGCAGCGGTCGAAGTGATCGGGGGAGCCAATGGTCAATGCGTGCGGTGGTGGTGGATGCGTACCATTCTTCGCGTGTGCAGGAAATGATGATGGGGATGTCGGCGAGCTCTTGGCCGTCGAGTCCCACGGGGCCGAGTGCTAGGTCCGTTTGAATGAATTTTCGGTATTTACGGTAGCCGCGCGCAAGTTTTTGTGGAGAAAGATTCTTGAGTGATGACCGCGTGATGCCGCGCCCCAATGCGAAGCGGGCGAGGCCTTTGCGTTGGTAGAAGTCGGTGCGGGCGAAGGCGGGGGAGAGCGCCATGACGCGCCGGAAGGTGCCTTTGAAATGGTCGCGGCGGGCAAGCCATAGTGCGATGGTTGCGCCGGCGGATTGGCCTATGAGGGTGACGTTGGTTGGGTCGCCGCCGAAGTCTTCGATGTTGCGTTGGATCCAATCCAGGGCGACTTGGCAGTCGCTAATGCCCCGATAGAAGTCGGGTTGTTCGTCGTGAAATCGTACAAAGCCGGGGAATTGCAGCCGGTAGTCGATGCTCACCATTATCACGCGTTGCTTCGCTAGCCCATCGCCACCAAACCAATGCTCGTTTCTGCTGCCGTTTTCGAAGCCTCCGCCGTGGATGAGCGCCACGACGGGCATGTCTTCACCCTGGGTGGTGTCGGCTGGCGTGGTGACGCGGAGCAATAGCGGGGATTGTTCCGGATTGCCGATGTGCTGCGATGGTTGTGTGCGCAGTGCTGATTCGGCAAAGAGGTCACTGGCGCTGGCGTACACGATGTGGTCGAATGTGGCCACATCCCCCGCGCTTTTGCCGTGGAATTGGCCACTTAAGCTAGTGCAGGGCGAAGTTGGGGTGCTCACCTGCTTCATGCTACCGCTCCACGGTGGACGCGATAGACTGGCGCCACTGGAAGAGTTCTCAAGCACTAAAACCCCAAAACAGCAAACAGCAAAACGACAACGCAGTACGCCCAAGGAAAGAAAGGGAGGCGCGCATGGCCGATTGGTTCACGGACCTCGGTGATGCGGTGGCGCAATTTCTCACCACCTCTCCGCTGTGGCTGCAGGCCCCCTTGGTGATCATTGTGGCCGTACCCATGTGTGCGCTGCTGGCGATGTTGTGGTTGCGCGCTGTGGATCGCTGTGGCGCGCTGCTTGCCCGGGGTGGTGCGCGGGCGCGCCAGCGGGCACAGGCTAAGGTATCTCTGGAGCGAATGACGAGCCCGAAGCCCGAGGAAGAAAGAGCGTCTGCGAATAATGGCAAACCCTGAAGATCTGCGGAAGCAGGATCAGCAACGCGCGAAGAGCCAACGCAAGTACCCGCAGTCGCGTGTGCGTCAGGCTTTGTACCTGCTGCTCGCGCTGATGGTGCTCGCGTGGCTCATTTCCACCATGTAGTGGGCTAGCCCCGCTTCGAAGCCTCCGCTACCCGCTTGTATAGATCAAGCTCGCGGAGCTGTTCAATCAAAACGGGTGTTCCTTCACCATCGCACAGCGGGATGCACCAGTTCGGGTATTGATCTTTGGTGGTTCCTGGCTGATTTTGGGCGCGCACGTCGCCAGTCATATCCACAAGCGATACGCATGTCAGCACCGATGGTGTGTGCGCAATGAATCGGCAGAGCGCCGGAATGAGCTGATCCACGCTGCCGCGTTCTTCACGCGCCACGCCGTGGAAGTGTTCCACGGGCTTGCCTTCAGGAAAACCGCCTTGTTCTGCAACGCGTTCCAGGACGTCTGCTTGCCACTGAAGGTCTGCGGCATGTTCTTCCTCAACGTCGCTTTCGAGTAGTCCAAGGCGTTCGCGCAGATCGATGTGCTCGCCTTGAAGGTATCCAGCGGTGGGTGGCAGGTCGTGAGTATTGACGGAAGTGAGCGCCAGTTGCCGGTAGTGCTCTTGACGCAGCGGCTTGTCCTCCCAGTCGTGCTCGAACCACACGATGGTGGTTCCCATGACGCCTCGTTCGGCGAGGTACTCCTGCACCCATGGTTCGAATGTTCCTAGATCCTCGCCGATCACGATGGCACCGGCACGCTGGGCTTCGAGTGCCAAGATGCCGATGAGCGCCTCATGGTCATAGCGGACGTAGGTGCCGGTTGAAGGCGATTGTCCGCGTGGAATCCAGAACAGGCGGAACAGCCCGAGGATGTGGTCGATGCGGATGCCGCCGGAGTGGCGCAATACGGTGCGCAGCAGGTCGCGCCAGGGAATGTACCCGGCTTCTGCCAAGCGTTCGGGGTGCCACGGCGGTTGCGCCCAGTCCTGGCCCTGTTGGTTATATGCGTCTGGTGGTGCCCCAACGGATGCTTTCTGCACCAGCGTCTCGCGGAGGTTTTGGGCATCGGCACCGCCTGGATGAATGCCCACGGCGAGGTCGGCCATGATGCCGATACGCATGCCAGCGTCGGTTGCGGCGGATTGCGCGGCGGCGAGCTGCTGGTCGCAGATCCATTGCAGCCACATGTAGAACTCGGCAAGTTCATCCACGTCGGGTTCGATGGCGTGGTGTCCATCAACGCCGAGTTCGGAAATTTCCTGTGCCGCGCACCACTGGGCAAAGTTGTGCAGCCCTTCACCTTCGCCGGCGATGAAGTCGCGGAAGTCTTGTTCACGGGCTTGATCGCGCCCGGCGGCAAAGATTTCACGCAATACCTGCAACTTGGTGGCGTAGGTGTCATTGCGTTGGATTTGCTCACCGCTGTGGTTGCGCTGCTGGAAGTCGGCTGCGATCGCATCGATTTCGCTGCGGGTGTCGTCGTCAAGCAAAAGCAATTCTGGGATTGCGGCAATGTCGATGTAGAGGGGGTGAGTGAAGCGACGTGAGGTGGGCAAATAGGGGGAGTCCTCGGTGGGAGGGAAGGGCTCGGCGGCGTGGAGCGGGTTGATGAGCAGGAAATCGAAATCGTCTTGTGCCACGGTATGGGCGAGCGCGCCGAGATCGCTGAAGTCGCCCATACCCCAGGAGTTGTTGCTGCGCACCGAATACAGTTGCGCCATCACGCCAGCCGCCGGCTGCTCCAAGAAGGCGTCCGCTGTGTTGATGCGGTGCGGTGTCACAATCAGGAAACAACTGGCGGTGAGGTTATCGGATTCTAGGGTGAGGGTGTGCCAGCCGAGCGGCAGATCGCCAGGGAGTTCGAAGGACGCCTCGCCCCAGCGTACCCCGTCGATTTCGCGGGGTTGGGTCCAGTTTTCCACTTGGGCAGGCTCGCGTACTTGGCCGTCTTCCAAGGTGATGGACATTGTTGCCGAAGCCCCATCGTGGACGTGGACGTGCACCACATACGGGTAGCCTTCTGTTGCAACTACGCAGGGTGGTAGGGGGCGCGCGAATAATTCGTCCTGCCGTTGTTGTAGCGCGGCTTCCAATGCCTCAAAGCTTGGGTTTTCCGCGTGCACAGGCAGTTCGCCTTCCAAGGATTCTTGCGGTTCGTTGCCGAAGCGCACACCGAGAGATCGAAGTGTTTTGAGCAGGGTGTCTTCGCTGACTTCTACTCGTTGATCAGCGGAATCCTGGTACCACCAGGCCACGTTGTAGGCATCGGCGAGGGCTCGTAGCGCGTCCATGTAACTCACAACGCACCATTGTGCCACGTCCTTGCATGAATCAAGCTTTTCGACGCCCACGCCACCCAACCCCAGTGTGTCCGCCGACACAAAACCGAAAAAGCGGTACGCTCGAATTGAAAACGCCATCCCCCTCGCAGTGCTTGTGCAGGCGGGGCGTGGGACGTCGATAAGCGAAAAATCATCAAAGGAGACCCCGTGCAGGAAGTGAGCACCAAAGCCGAGTACACGGTAGGCGAGCATGACACGTGCCTGACCGCCCTCATGACCACCGCCAAGGCGCGTCCCTATGGCGTGATATTCACTCGGCCCAAGAACTATGAGTGGGTCAATGTCACTGCCGCTGAATTCATCAACGAGGTCTTCGAGGTTGCCAAGGGCTTCATTAACGCAGGCGTGCAGCAGGGCGACAGGATCGCGCTGTTGTCCTCCACCCGTTATGAATGGGCGCTGTTAGACTTCGCCATCTGGGCCGCAGGTGCGGTGAGCGTGCCAATCTACGATTCCTCCTCCCTCAAGCAGATCGAGTGGATCATCGAGGACTCCGGTGCGGTGTTCGCCATTACCGAAACCCGCGATCACACCGAGCTCATGAGCCACCTGGTGCTGCAAGAAGATGGCGAGCCCGCCCTGAAGGGATCCCCCTCCCAACTGCGTCGCATCCTCGAAATCAATGCATCCGCTATTGAGACGCTCAAGTTTGAAGGCCGCACCGTAGACTCCACGGAGGTAGACGCGCGCATTGCAAACACACGCTCCAGCGATCTCGCCTCATTGGTCTACACCTCGGGAACCACCGGCCGGCCCAAGGGCTGCCGCCTGACCCACGCCAACTGGCTTTCAGAGGCGCAAGCGCTGCTCACCAACTCTATTGGTCACATCGCGGTGCCCGGCACCCGAGTGCTCACATTCCTGCCCATGGCGCACGTGTTGGCGCGTGCCGTGGCGCTCGCGGTGGCCATCGGCGGGGCTACGCAGTCGCACTGGTCCGACTTTTCCACCATCGCCATGGAATTCCAACGTGCGCGTCCCAACATGATCCTGGGCGTGCCGCGCGTGTTTGAGAAGGTGCGCAACTCCGCGGCCGCCAACGCGAACTCCGCCGGGCCGCTCAAGGCGGCGATGTTCAAGCAGGCAGAGCAGGTGGCGCAGGAATACTCGCGCGCCCTCGATACCGCCGAGGGGCCCTCGCGGGCACTGCAGCTCAAGCACAAGACCTTTGACAAGTTGGTGTATTCCAAGATCCGCGCCGCCATGGGCTCCGCGGTGAAATACTGCATCTCCGGTGGCTCCGCCATGAGCACCGACCTCTTGCACTTTTACCGAGGCATCGGCGTGCCCGTGTACGAAGGCTACGGCCTCACCGAAACCTGCGCCGCCGCCACCGTCTCCTACGACGATCAGAAGATCGGCACCGTGGGCCTGCCCGTTGGCGGCACCAGCATCAAGATCAACGATGTGGGCGAGATCCTTGTGAAGGGCAACATCCTCTTCGATGGCTACTGGAAGAACGAGGAGGCCACCAAGGAATCAATGGAAGGTGAATGGTTCAACACCGGCGACTTGGGCGAACTGCTCGATTCCGGCCACCTGATGATCACCGGCCGCAAGAAGGAGCTCATCGTCACCGCCGGCGGCAAGAATGTGTCCCCGGCGCCGATGGAAGACGCCATCCGCGCGCACCCGCTCATTTCCCAGGCGATGGTGGTGGGCGACGGGAAGCCCTTCATTGGCCTGTTGGTCACTTTGGACGAAGAAGCGCTGCGCCGCTGGAAGCTCAACCGGAACATCCCCGATTCCAAGACGGTGCGCGATCTCAGCGACGATCCTTTCCTGCGCGCCGAGGTTCAAGACGCGGTGAACTCCGCGAACTCCATGGTCTCGCACGCTGAGTCCATCAAGAAGTTCGTGATCCTCGACCGTGATCTCACCGAGGAAGACGACGAGCTCACCCCGACGATGAAGGTCAAGCGCAACGTTGTGACCCGTCGCTACTCAGACGCCATCGACCGTCTCTACCAGCGCTAATATTGTTTCCGCCGCGCCTGCTCGCCTGCTTCCTCACCCTTGAGGCGGGCGAGTTTTCGCGTTGCTGGGCGTGGCGCACGCGCTCGGCTCGATCCAAGCTTTAAGGTTGCTTGCAGCGCTTCCCTCGCGCTCAATTTTTTGATGATCTTCTCTATTGAAAGGGCCACGCGGATGCAGGTTAACGATGCCACCTTGCGGCACCGTGAGCTCACGCAAGAACTTTTCAACATCGGCGATGAGATGGCCACCTACATTGAGAACATCATCGAATCCATCCGCGACTGGGATCTTGAGCTTGTCGACGACTGCGTGGCCGAATTTGAACAGATCGCTGCGGACGCACGCAATGACGCTCGGACCGTCACCGCAGAACTGCTGGGGCTGCGGCAGGCGCTGGTGTCCGGTGTGGCCTCGGGGCATGTTTCGCAGCCACAGCCTCAGCAACAGCAGGTCTCAACACCTACGGCTCTGAGCGCGAAAGCACTTCGATCTGCCTACCCCATCCAGCAATCCCCGGTAGTGGTGCGCGAACTCACCTCGTCCCTGGACGCGAGGGCAGAGGAGACGCTGATCAATCTTGAGCACACTGTGGAATGGGTGCTTGCCGAAACTGAACGCGGGGCTCGTGATTTGCAAGCACTGAACCTTTCGCGCCTGTATGTCCGAGCGCACGCGGTGGTGTCGCAGACGGTGGAGGCGTGGCGTGAGGCCGTCGCCCTCGAACACCCCGGCTATGCCCGCACTATGCGCGGTGCGCACCCGCCACAATTCCTTTCCGAGCGCGCTCGCATTGACGCTGTGCTCGCACGCGTTGCTGCCAAATTGAATGGCGCGGGTGCGTCGGTTGGCTAGTCAGCCCTTCGGCCTGTACGTGCATGTGCCTTTTTGTGCCTCGCGTTGTGGCTACTGCGATTTCAACACCTATACGCCCGGCGAATTGGGCACGAGTTCTTCGCCTGCTGAATACCTCGATGCTCTGGAGCGTGAGCTCGCCTTGGCTGAAACCGAGCCGGTGAGCAGCATCTTTATCGGCGGCGGCACGCCTTCTATGCTGGGTGCCCAAGGCTTGATCCGGATTTTACGCGCCATTGAGCGCGAAGTGGGGATCCAGACGGGGGCGGAAATCACCACCGAATCTAACCCGGAGTCCACCTCCCCGGAGTTTTTTGCGCAACTGCGCGACGCCGGGTACACAAGGATCTCCTTAGGCATGCAATCTGCAAGCTCGAAGGTATTGCAGATTTTGGGCCGCCAGCACACTCCGGGGCGCGCGTTCGACGCCGCCCGCGAGGCCCTTGCGGCGGGTTTCGAACACGTCAATCTGGACATGATCTACGGGACGCCCTTCGAACGCGATGCTGACGTGGACCGCACGCTGGACGAGGTTCTCGCAACGGGCGTGGATCACGTGAGTGCGTATTCGCTCATCGTCGAAGACGGCACCGCGATGGCGAGGAAAGTTCGCAAAGGTGAATTGCCAGAGCCCGACGAGGACACCTACGCCAACCGCTACCAGATGATTGATGAGCGCCTCCGCAGCGAGGGCTTTGACTGGTACGAGGTATCCAATTGGGCAAAGCCCGGAGGTCAGTGCGAACACAACTTGCTGTATTGGCGCGACGGCAACTGGTGGGGCGCGGGCCCCGGTGCGCATTCGCACATCGACGACCAGCGATTCTTCAACGTCAAGCATCCGGCCAAATACGCCACCATGCTTCAAGGCGGGCACCTGCCCGTTCAGGAACGCGAGCAGCTATCAGCACAGCAGCGCCACGAGGAGCGAGTAATGCTGGGGCTGCGCATCGCAGAAGGATTGCCCCTGGGAGAGTTTTCGGTTCAAGAGCGTGAAGTTGTGGAGCGCTACCGGGGGATGGGGCTCGTGGTCGTGGGCGAGCAAGTGCGCATCAGCGAGTCTGGGCGGCTGTTGGCAGACGGGATCATCGCGGATATCCTCGCAGCAGGAGCATAAAAGGAGGGCAATGATGAGCAGTAGCACCGCGCAAAGACGCACCAAAGTGCTGCACGCAATCGTCGCCGACTACATTGCACGCCAAGATCCCGTCGGCTCGAAAGCACTGCTTGAGCGACACAACCTCAAGGTGTCCTCGGCTACTATCCGCAACGATATGGCCGCGCTGGAAGCCGAGGGCTACATCGTGCAGCAGCACGCGAGTTCCGGGCGGATTCCCACCGAGCGTGCCTACCGCGAGTTCGTGGACTCCATTCACACTGTCAAGCCACTGTCCCAAGCAGAGCGCACCGCCATCG
Source organism: Corynebacterium gerontici (assembly GCF_003813985.1). NCBI lineage: Bacteria > Bacillati > Actinomycetota > Actinomycetes > Mycobacteriales > Corynebacteriaceae > Corynebacterium > Corynebacterium gerontici. Next base: position 1,687,884 of record NZ_CP033897.1, on the reverse strand, counting down.
TGAGTTTTCTTGAAGGGGGAGTGGACCTTGAAGATGTGCTGCACCGCAGTGTGCGCCTGCTGTCCCAGCTCACCCGCCAGGCAGCGGTGGTGCAATTGCCGAATCTGGCGGTGGCGCACGTGAAGCATCTCGAGGTGGTGGCGCTCAGCCCGCTGCGTCTGTTGCTGGTGCTCATCACGGATACGGGGCGGGTGGATCAACGCAACGTTGAGCTGGATCATCCCTGCAACGAAGAACATGTGGCGAAGCTGCGTGATGTGCTGAACCAAGCCCTTGCTGGGCGCACGCTTGCCGACGCCTCCGTGGCGCTTTCCCAGCTCGCGGACCCACAAGGGCAACAGCAACGCCTCGACCCCGAGATCCATATGTTTGCGCTGCGCTGCATCACCGTGCTCATCGAGACGCTGCTGGAACAACCGAACGACAAGATCATCGTCGCCGGTGCCTCTCAATTGGCAAAGGCCACGCAGCACCTCTCGCATGAACTGCTGGAGGCGTTGGAGGAACAGGTGGTGGTGCTCCGTCTGCTGGCGAACGCTCAGGAACTGGGGCAGGTGCAGGTTCATATTGGGCAGGAAGATTCCGATGCCGGCTTGCCGGGAGCGTCGGTGGTGAGCACTGGTTATGGTGCCCAGGGCGCCACCTTTGGTGGCATGGCGGTGGTGGGGCCAACCTTTATGGACTATTCGGGAACAATGTCGAAGGTCCATGCTGTTGCTCAGTACGTATCGCGCGTGATCGGTGGCGAATAGTTCCTCCCACTTGGCGTGCAGGGGACCGTGGCGGAATGCGCTCAGGAAGCGGGTAGTATGATCATCTCGCTTTCAATTTGTCCCGAGCGTTGCCAAGCGCTTTACATTGCGAAAACACCAACACAAATCGAAGGATCGTTTTTAACTCATGAACCGTGACTACTACGGCATTCTTGGCGTCGAACGCGACGCCAGCGACAACGAGATTAAAAAGGCGTACCGCAAATTAGCCCGCAAGTACCACCCGGATGTCAATGACACCGAGGAGGCTGCGGAGAAATTTAGCGAGATTTCCATAGCCCAAGAGGTGTTGCTCGATCCTGAGAAGCGCCGGATCGTCGATATGGGCGGCGATCCAATGTCCCAAGGTGGCGCGGGCGGTCATGGCGGAGCTAACTTTGGCGGTGGCCTGGGCGATATTTTTGAGGCCTTCTTCGGCCAGGGTGCAGGCGGCAGCCGTCAGCCGCGCTCGCGTGTGCAACCGGGCAACGACGCGCTGCTGCGCACCCAGCTCACCCTGGAGGAAGCATTCACCGGGATAAAGAAGCCGGTGACCATTGATACGGCTGTGTTGTGCGACCGCTGCGAAGGCACCGGCTCGCAAAGCAAGGCAAAGGCACACACCTGCGATAACTGCGGTGGCGCCGGCGAGGTGCAGCAAGTACAGCAGTCCTTCCTGGGCAACGTGCTCACCACCTCCACCTGCCCGAAGTGTCGGGGCGTCGGTGAGATCGTGCCCGATCCCTGTGAGAAGTGCGCCGGTGAAGGCCGCGTCAAGGCCCGCCGCGATCTGACGGTGAATATCCCCGCCGGTATCGCCGACGGCATGCGCGTGCGTATGGCCGGCCAAGGCGAAGTTGGTCATGGCGGTGGGCCAGCGGGCGACCTCTACGTTGAGGTTCGCATCGCACCTCATGAGGTATTCCAGCGCGACGGCCACGATCTTCACGTGCAGATCGATGCCCCATTCACCGACGCCGCACTCGGCGCGAAGGTACATGTCGAAGGCCTTGATGGGGAGGCAGTTGCGGTTGAAATTCCTGAAGGGGCTCAGTCCGGCCAACGTGTGATTGTTCACGGCGAGGGTATGCCATTGATTCAAAAAGATGGCCGCGGCGATTTGATCGCCACGATTCATGTGCACACTCCGGTGGACTTGGATCACAAGGCGCGCAAGCTCATGGAGCAACTGCGCGAACATCAAAGCGAACGCGCCGAGGTTCGAGTGGCCGGCAGGCAGAGCAACTCCTTCTTCGGCCGCTTCCGGAATAAGTTCCGCCGCTAATGTCGCTGCCAGTTTTCATCACCGAGGACCTCGAAGGCGACACGCTCACGCTTTCAGGATCCGAAGGCAAACACGCCGTGACCGTCAAACGCATCACGGTGGGCGAGCGGATTCAGCTTGTCGACGCCCACGGGGCCTTCGCCATCTGCGAAGTCACTGGCACATCCGGCAAGGATCGCCTGCAGGCCCGTGTGCTTGAGCGCGGCACCACGCCAGCGCCCACACCCGCAGTGACCGTGTTTCAGGCGCTACCGAAATCAGAGCGTTCGGAACTCACCGTGGATCTGCTCACCCAAGCCGGAGTGGACCGCATCGTGCCCTGGGAGGCATCGCGTTGCATCGCCAAGTGGCAGGGTGCCAAGCGTGACAAAGGGCAGGCCAAGTGGATGCAAGCGGCTGTGGCCGCAGCGAAGCAGTCCAGGCGGGCGCGCGTGCCGAACGTCGAAAAGCTTGCGAGCACGAAAGAAGTGGCGGCGATGCTCGCGGGCTTTGAACAGGTGATGGTGCTGCACGAGTCCGCCACTCAGAGCATCAAAGAAGTGGAACTGGCACAGGCGGATTCGCTGGCTCTCATCATTGGACCCGAAGGCGGGATTAGTGACGAGGAATTGGCGGCTTTTCAGGCCGCTGGTGCGCACGCAATGAAGCTGGGGCCGGAAGTTTTGCGCACCGCCACGGCAGGCATGGTGGCGCTCGCAGCGATCGGCGTGAAGACTTCCCGCTGGTAAGGTATGGCGCGAACGCGCAGCAGCCTGCGCACCGAGACTCAAACGAACACACAAAGGTTGATCAATTTGGCAAAGCACGCCTCCATCACCCGCACTGTCGGGGTGGATGCCCAGCATGTGCAAACGATCATGGGGATTCACGACGAAAACCTCAAGGTCTTAGAAAACCAACTCGATGTCGATATTTTTGCCCGCGGCGATGAAATCACCGTGATCGGCGCTGAACATGAAGTGGCGCGAAGCATGCGGGTGCTCAAAGAACTCCAGTCTGTGGCGAGGCGCGGGCACGTGATTACCCCGGACACGGTCAAGCACACCGTGTCGATGGTCAGCTTTGAAGCGCCGCAATCCATGGCAAATGTGGTGGGAAGCGACATTTTGGCGCGCCGGGGCAAGGTGATCCGCCCCAAAACCTATGGCCAAAAGCAGTACGTGGATGCCATCGACGACAACACGGTGGTGTTCGGGCTCGGCCCCGCTGGTTCCGGCAAGACGTACCTTGCTATGGCCAAAGCGGTGCAAGCACTGCATGCGAAGCAGGTCTCGCGGATTATCCTGACCCGCCCCGCGGTGGAGGCAGGGGAGAAGCTCGGTTTTCTGCCCGGCACCTTGAATGACAAGATCGACCCCTACTTGCGTCCGCTGCACGATGCGCTGCGAGACATGGTGGAGCCCGAGGTGATCCCGAAGCTCATGGAGGCGGGCATCGTGGAAGTGGCACCGTTGGCGTACATGCGCGGGCGCACCCTCAACGACGCCTTCGTGATCTTGGACGAAGCGCAAAACACCACGCCTGCGCAGATGAAAATGTTCCTCACCCGCCTGGGCTTCGGCTCCAAGATGGTGGTCACCGGTGACATCACGCAGGTGGATTTACCCGGTGGGCAGCGATCGGGCTTGCGCGTCGTGCGAGAAATTTTGCGCGGAGTAGAAGACATTCATTTTGCAGAACTGGGCGCAGAAGACGTGGTGCGCCACCAACTCGTTGGCCGCATCGTGGAGGCCTATGACCATTTTGAGGAGCAGCAATGAGCATCGAGGTAGTCAACGAATCCGCCTTCGATGGCGTAAATGAGGAGATGCTTATCGACGTCGCCTCCTTCGTCCTCTCCGCCATGGACATCCACAGCGATGCCGAAGCCACCATCTCACTGGTGGACATCCCTACCATGAGCGACCTACACATGCGCTGGATGGACCTCGATGGACCCACCGACGTCATGAGCTTTCCCATGGATGAGCTGACCCCAGGCCAAGGACGTCCCGATGCACAGCCCTTCGGCCCGGAGATGCTCGGCGACATCATCATCTGCCCCGAATTCGCCGCGAAGCAAGCGATCAAGGCTGGCCACGATCTCGGCCACGAACTCGCGCTGCTCACCACCCACGGCTGCCTGCATCTGCTGGGCTACGACCATATTGAACCTGCCGAAGAGCAGCGCATGTTCTCCCTGCAAAACGCCTTGCTGAAAGACTGGTATGAGCAGCTCACCGTGGAGTATCAGCCCAAGCCATCCAACGCTGGGGCGTTCCCCACACCAAAGCAGCGCGCTGATCTGGACCGAGAAGTGCCAGGTGGCGGCATTCCCGCTATCGGGGAACCTTCATGAGCGTCGCATTAGCCGCATTCATTACCGTTGCGGCTCTGTTGCTCTCTGGCTTGATCGGTACGGTCGAGGCTGCGGTGACCACGATTTCCCGCGCCCGCGTGGAACACATGATCAAGGAAGAAGAGCAGCGCAATGCCCGCGGTTTGCTGCGCGTGCTGGATCACCGCGCCGAGTACATCAACCTGTTGGTGCTCCTCAAAACGCTGTTAGACGCGACCGCCGCGGTGTTCGCCAGCCTGGTCAGCCTGCAGCTCATCCACAGTGTTGGCTGGGCGCTTACCGCCGCGATCATAGGCACCTCTTTGGTTACGTATGCCGTGGTTGGCGTGTTCGGCCGCACGGTGGGCAAGAAGAATCCCTATAGCGTGTCGCTCGGCAGCGCACTGTTGCTGAACATCGTGGCAAAGATCCTGGGGCCTATTTCCAGCTTGCTCATCCGCTTGGGCAATCTTTTCGCACCCGGCCTTGGGTTCCGCGACGGCCCGTATTCCACCGAAGTGGAGCTGCGCGAAATGGTGGACATCGCCCAGGAACGCGGCGTGGTGGAAATCGAAGAGCGCCGCATGATTCAGTCCGTATTCGACTTGGCATCCACTACCGCGCGTTCGGTGATGGTGCCGCGCCCCGAAATGGTGTGGATCGAATCCGGAAAAACCGCCGGCCAGGCCACCAGCCTGTGCGTGCGATCGGGTTTTTCGCGCATCCCCGTGATCGGTGAAACCGTCGACGACATCATCGGCGTCGTCTACCTTAAAGACCTGGTCCAACAGACCTACTACAGCACTGATGGCGGCCGCAGTGTGGCCGTCGATGACGTGATGCGCCCCGCCACCTTCGTGCCGGACTCCAAGAACCTTGATGCGCTGCTTCATGAAATGCAACGCGACCGCAACCACATCGCCATGCTTGTCGACGAATACGGCGGCATCGCCGGCCTCATTTCCATCGAGGACATCCTGGAAGAGATCGTCGGTGAAATTGCCGACGAGTATGACGAGCGAGAGGTCGCGCCGATTGAAAAGCTGGAACAAGATCAACCCGCCTACCGCGTGGTCGCGCGCCTGAGCCTGGACGATCTGGCCGAACGCGTTGAAGAAGACCTCGGCATCACCCTCGATTTTTCTGAAGAGGTGGAAAACCAGGTGGATACCGTGGGCGGCTTGCTCGCCTTCGAAATTGGCCGTGTCCCCCTCCCGGGCTCCACGGTGGACGTGGGCCGCTTGCGTCTCCGCGCTGAGGGCGGACGTGATCGTCGTGGGCGCGTGCGCGTTGGCTCCGTGATCGTTGAGGTGCGGGCGAACGCAGAGCCTGAGGAATAGACACAGAGGCTAAAGCACTGCTCCGGAGCTGCGCGGGGCGATTGGGCTAAGGGGTCGAAGAACCGGCCCCTTTTGCTTGTCCCGCCGGACATAACACCAACACACAACTCAACACACTCCTGTTGTGTGTTTGGAGTGTGTTTGGAGTGTGTCGAGTGATATGTGAGGAGTGTGTGCAGCCCGGACAGTAAAAATCGCCAAAACTTAAGGCACTAGCGTTGAATCGCGAACACAGCCGAGCCGATCACACCACCTCAATATGCTCGTTTTAATCAAATTGCGTGGGGCAATAGCAACGGTCCGGTACACCAACAGGCACAATGGGAGCCATGAGTATCCTCTCCATCCAGTCGCATGTGAGCTACGGCCACGTTGGTAATTCCGCCGCAGTCTTTCCACTGCAGCGCATCGGGCACGACGTGTGGCCTGTCCACACCGTGAATTTTTCCAACCACACTGGCTACGGCGATTGGGGCGGTGACCTCATCCCCGCCGATCAGGTTCGCAGCGTCATCGACGGCATTGCTCGGCGCGGTGGCTTTGAGCTTATCGACGCCATCGTCTCCGGCTACCAGGGTGGTGCAGCGATCGCCGAGGTGATTATCGATGCCGTGGCGAGGATTAAGGAGGCGAATCCTGACGCCATGTACGTGTGCGATCCGGTGATGGGATCGAAGACCACCGGCTGCTTCGTCGACGCGGCGATTCCACCGCTGCTGCGAGATCGCGTGGTGCCGGTGGCCGACGTGATTACTCCAAACCAATTCGAGCTGGGCTACCTCACGGGCGTGGAAGCCAGCGATATTGAGTCCACGCTTGAAGCAGTGGACGCTGCCCGCGCCATGGGGCCCGAAACGGTGCTCGTCACCTCCGTTCGCCGCCCCGACGCGCCGGAAAACACCATAGAGATGATCGCCGCTAACGGCGATGAGGCCTTCATTGTGCAGACCCCGTGGGTCGGCACAAAACTCACCGGCACTGGTGACGTCACCACCGCGCTGTTTGCTGGGCATCTTGTGAAAAGCGGGTCTGTGCAGGTGGCTCTGGAAAATACGGCCGCGAGCGTGTTCAATTTGATCGAGCACACCTTCAATGCGAGCGCACCGGAGCTCGACGTCATCGGCGGCCAAGAGGCATTCGTGGCACCGGCTCGCACGTTCAACGCCGAGCAGATCCGCTAGGCCGCAACCCCAACCCCGAAACATTTAGGAGACGCGTGAGCTTCCAAGACACACCAGAGGGCTTCCGATCCGGATTCATTAGCTTTGTGGGCAGGCCAAATACGGGCAAGTCCACGCTCACCAATGCGTTGGTGGGCCAGAAGATCGCCATCACGGCGGATCAGCCAGAGACAACCCGTCACCCCATCCGTGGCATTGTGCATCGCGAGGATGCGCAGGTGATCGTGGTGGATACCCCCGGTCTGCACCGCCCCCGCACGCTGTTGGGCGAACGCCTCAACGACGTGGTGAAAGACACTTACCAGGACATGGATCTCATCGGCTTGTGCATTCCGGCGGATGAAAAGATTGGCCCCGGTGATCGTTGGATTCTGGATGCAGTGCGCAAGTTGGCGCCTAAGACTCCGATCCTCGGCATCGTGACCAAGGCAGATAAGGCCTCCCGCGATCAGGTTGGTGCCCAACTGCTGGCGCTGCACGAGCTGCTCGGCGGCGAGTCTGAAGTGGTCCCCGTTTCTGCGGTGACTGGTGAGCAGCGCGAGGTGCTTCTCGACGTGATCGTGGGGTTGTTGCCTGAAGGTCCGAAGTTCTACCCAGATGATCACGTCACTGACGATGACACCAACACCCGCATCGCCGAGTTGATTCGGGAGGCCGCCCTTCAAGGTTTGCGCGACGAGCTGCCGCACTCTGTGGCGGTTGAGGTTGACGAAATCTTGCCGGACGAGGAGCGCGAAGGTGTGCTCAACGTCCACGCGGTGCTGTACCTGGAGCGTGAGGGCCAAAAGCGCATTATTGCTGGCCCTGGTGGCCGGCGTATGGGGCGAATTGTGCATGCTGCACGGCCTCAGATCATTGAGTTGCTCGGCCAAAATGTGTACTTGGACATCCGCATGAAGGTGTTGAAGAACTGGCAGCAGGATCCGAAGTCTCTGGGGCGTTTGGGTTTTGCCTAGACAGAATCAGCGGGTGCGTGCTTTGGTGGTGCGTACTTATGATTTTGGCGAGGCGGATCGCATCGTCGTGTTGCTCAGCCGCGAGGAGGGGCTGATTCGAGCGGTGGCCAAAGGGGTCCGTCGAGCGAAGAGCCGCTTTGGCTCGCGTTTGCAGCCGTTCGTGGAGTTGGATGTGCAGCTCTACCCGGGACGCAACTTGGCGCTGATTACCCAGGCTGACACGGTGGCCTACTTTGCTTCAGGGCTTATCGACGACCCCCGTCGCTTCACCTCCGCCTGTGCCGTGTTGGAGACAGCGGAGGCGTTAGCACAAGCCCACGAGGAGCCAGCGCTGTTTGATCTAGCCAAGCGGTCACTCACCCAATTGCGTGAGGCTGAAGATCCGTATGCACCGCTCGATACGTTTTTGTTGCAGGCAATGGAGTTAGCGGGCTGGGGTATGAGCTTGTTTGAGTGCGCTCAGTGTTCGTCGAAAGGCCCTCACCACGCTTTTCACGCCGCAGCCGGTGGGGCAGTCTGCGTGCATTGCCGTCCGCCGGGGTCGCGCGATGTGGATCCCGAGGTGCTGCATGTGATGTGGCTGCTTGCCAATGGAGCCGATGCTTCGCAACTCAATACTCCCCAACGCGCCGCCATGGTGCACCAGCTCACTCGCAGTTATCTGCAATGGCACTTGGAACGCAAGTTGAAAAGCCTGCAAGTGTTGGAAGAAGTGTGAAGATGGCACAATAACATTTCGTGAGTGAAGCCATGAATGTCCCAGACATCCCCAAGCAGTTCCTGCCGCAACACATTGCGCTCGTGATGGACGGCAATGGCCGTTGGGCGCAACAGCGGGGTCTCAAGCGTACCGAGGGGCACAAGCGCGGCGAGGCCGTCTTGTTGTCCATGGTGGACGCATGCTTGGCCATGGGCGTTCCGTACCTCTCCGCCTATGCCTTTTCGACGGAGAATTGGCGACGCTCTCGGGACGAAGTCCGTTTCCTCATGGGCTTCAACCGTGACGTGCTGCGTCGTCAGCGCGAATATCTCCATTCCCGCAACGTGCGGATCCGCTGGGTAGGTCGGCGGCCCCGCCTGTGGCGCAGCGTAATCCGGGAGCTGGAAACAGCCGAAGAGCTCACCCAAAACAACACGGCCATGACCTTGGGCATGTGTGTGAATTACGGCGGGCGCGCGGAAATTGTGGATGCCGCTCGCGCAATCGCCGAACAAGCCGCCGCAGGAAAGCTTCGGCCCGAGCAGATCACCGAGGCTAGTTTCGCTCAATACCTGGACGAACCAGACATGCCCGATGTTGACTTGTTCCTGCGCCCTTCAGGAGAACAACGCACCTCGAACTTCCTGCTGTGGCAGTCGGCGTATGCGGAAATGGTGTACCAGGACAAACTCTTCCCCGACTACACTCCGGATGATCTTTTTGCAGCCGTAGAAGAATATGCCCGCCGCGATCGTCGTTTCGGAGGGACTAAGTGACGCAATCACCAACTTCGGAACAGATCAAACGCTGGCGGCAATACCTGGCCAATGAGCGCGCCGAGGCGGCAGTGTACCGCGAGCTCGCCAAACGTAAACGTGGCGAGGAGCGGGAAATTCTCTTAGCGATCGCCGATGCAGAGTCGCGCCACGAAGCTCACTGGCGGGACCTTTTGGGCGAGGAGGTTGGCTTGCCCAAACAGCCTGACCTCTCAACGCGAATGATGGCGTTTTTGGCCAAGAATTTCGGCTCCGTGTTCACGCTCGCGCTCATGCAGACGGCAGAACAGCGCAGTCCTTATGCTCAAGATGATGACGCCACCGAACAAATGAAAGCCGACGAGGCCATCCATGCCGAGGTGGTGAGGGGCTTGGCTGCTCGCGGGCGCGAGCAAATGAGTGGCAGCTTCCGCGCTGCAGTATTCGGTGCCAACGACGGGTTGGTGTCGAACTTGGCGCTCGTGCTGGGCGTGATGGCCTCGGGTGTGAGTTCCAGCGTGGTGTTGCTGACCGGCGTTTCGGGATTGCTTGCGGGCGCGCTGTCGATGGGCGCCGGTGAATATATTTCGGTGAAGAGCCAAGATGAGCTATTGGAGGCGTCTACGCCACACCCGGAGGCCGATCAGGCAATTCCCAAGTTAGACGTGAACGCCAACGAACTCGCCCTGGTGTATCGGGCGCGTGGTATGAGCGAGCATGAGGCGGAGCAAAAAGCGCGACAAGTGTTTCAGCGTATGCAGCACCCAAGCGCCAAGTCCTTCGTGAGTGGCATTGAGCAGGCGGATCACACCGCCATCGGTGGGGCGTGGCAGGCAGCCATTTCGAGCTTCTGCTTCTTTGCCACGGGTGCGCTGATACCGATTATCCCCTTCATGCTTGGCATAGCCACCTTCAAGGCTTCAGTGATTGCTCTGGTAGCTGTGGGGATCACATTGATGATGACCGGTGCTATTACCGGCGTGCTCAGTGGAAAGCCACCACTGAAACGAGCGCTGCGCCAGCTCGCGATTGGGCTTGGCGCAGCGGGAGTGACCTTTGGGCTTGGCCACCTTTTCGGAGTTGCGGTGGGTTAGTTGTCCTCTGAGCACTCGGCGCAGGTGCCGTAGATTTCGGCATCGTGCCCAGTGAGCGCGAATCCGTGCTCCTTAGCAACCTTGGCGGCCCATTCCTCAACGGGGCCGCCCTCAATTTCTTCGGTCTTGCCACACTTCATGCACACCAAATGGTGGTGGTGGGCTTCGGTGGAGCAGTGGCGATACAGAGCTTCGCCGTTGGTCATCTGGAGCACGTCCACTGCACCGATCTCGGCAAGTGACTGCAAGGTGCGGTACACGGTGGTGAGGCCGACGTTGAGGTCGCGGTCAGTGATCTCGCGGTGAATATTTTTTGCGGAGGCAAAGGTGTCGAGCTCTTGCAGGACGTTAACTACTGCGGTGCGCTGGCGGGTATTGCGCACCCCAAGCTTGGGCACGTTTTGGTCAACGACAGGTGACATAACGAATGTGCTTCCTATAGGCGTATCAGTGTTCGTGTGGCATATCGGAACGATTGTCGGAAATGGTACGCGTCACCGAAAAAAGCGCACACACCTTGCCTAAACGGGGGTGATCAAGGGATTGACGCCACTAGTTGTGTATGGCGACGACGCGCCGATCAAGTCGGTTGATGAGCAATTCCGTCATGTCTGCAAGATCGGAAATGGCGGTATCCACCAGGTGGTATGTCATCTGACGCCCCTTGCGCTCTGCAGAAACCAATCCCGCCTCCTTCAGCACGCGCAGGTGCTGGCTCACCAGCGGCTGGCTCGCTTCAAGAAGATCAACAATTTCATGCACGAAATGGTCGCGATCGTGCAGCAGGTGCAGGATCCGAAGTCGGATCGGGGAGTCGAGAGCCCCGAAAACCTGCGCCATGCGTGAGAAGTCGCGTGCCTGCGCCAACGCTTCGGCGCTCTGGACACCTGGGTTTTGTTGCAGCTCAACCGGATCCAGCGCATGCGAAGTGAATGAAGCGATCTGGGGTTGGCTATCCATTCGGTATCAAACCACCTTTGTCTCAAAAGGGATATTTATAAGGCAGACTCTATGTGTAAATAATAATCCATGCTACCCAGATGTAGAACTTTTGCGGTAATAATGCTGGCAAGCTTTCGAACGTTGGCGGTTTAGGGTGCGCGCGTGGGGCGTCGAAAAGCTAGCAAGGCGCGGGTTAGACTGTATCGAAGCAAATTTTGACCTCTACGTATAAGGAGTCGAGCGCGACCGTGTCTGGAAACGCAAAACCAAACACCAACCTGGTGGAAACCGTCGTCAACCTGTGTAAGCGCCGCGGTTTGGTGTACCCTTCCGGCGAGATTTACGGCGGCACTCGCTCCGCATGGGACTACGGTCCGCTCGGCACTGAGTTGAAGGAAAACATTAAGAAGCAGTGGTGGCGCACCTTTGTCCAGTCCCGTGCTGACGTGGTTGGCCTCGATTCTTCCATCATTTTGCCCCGCCAGGTGTGGCATGCATCAGGGCACGTCGCCACCTTCACCGACCCGCTGGTGGAGTCGCTGCACACCCACAAGCGCTACCGTGCCGATCATCTCATCGAGGCCTACGAGGCCAAGCATGGACACAAGCCCGAAAATGGATTGGCGGACATTCCCGATCCGGAAACCGGCCAGCCGGGCAACTGGACCGAACCGCAAATGTTCTCCGGGTTGATGAAGACGTACCTAGGCCCCGTAGACAATGAGCAGGGCTTGCACTACCTGCGCCCCGAAACGGCCCAGGGCATCTTCGTGAACTTCAAAAACGTGATGACCACCGCGCGCATGAAACCCCCGTTCGGCATTGCGCAGGTGGGTAAGTCCTTCCGCAACGAGATCACCCCCGGCAACTTCATCTTCCGAACCCGCGAGTTCGAGCAAATGGAAATCGAATACTTCGTGGCTCCCGAAGACGCCAAGCAGAAGTTCGACGAATGGGTAGATGCCTGCTGGGAATGGTTCATTGACCTGGGCATTAACCCCGATAATATGCGCAAGTTCGATGTGCCCGAGGACGAGCGTGCGCACTACTCCGACGGCACAATCGACATGGAATACCGCTTCGGTTTCCAAGGCTCCGAATGGGGCGAACTCATGGGCGTGGCCAACCGCACCGACTATGACCTCGGCTGCCACATCAAGGAATCCGGCGAGGATCTCTCTTATTTCGACCAATCAAGCGGCGAGCGCTACGTGCCGTGGGTGATTGAGCCCTCCTTCGGCCTGACCCGAGCTCTCATGGCCTTCCTGGTGGACGCCTACCACGAGGACGAGGCGCCGAACTCCAAGGGCGGGGTGGACAAGCGCGTGGTGCTCAAGCTCGATCCGCGCCTGTCCCCGGTGAAGGTGGCTGTGCTGCCACTGTCCAAGAAAGACACGCTCACTCCTACCGCCGAAGCCGTCGCCGACAAGCTGCGTAAGCACTGGAATATCGACTACGACACCTCCGGTGCCATCGGCCGCCGTTACCGCCGTCAGGACGAGATCGGCACCCCGTATTGCGTGACCGTGGACTTCGACACCCTCGAAGATCAGGCCGTGACCGTGCGCGATCGCGACACCATGGAGCAAACCCGCGTCAAGATTGACGAGCTCGAGGGCTACTTCGCCCAACGTCTGATTGGTTGCTAAGCCATGGCATGGAATTACACCGGCTGGGGTCGGCGCAACCGTTCGGAAAAGACGGTTGAATTAATTGCAGAGGGCTCGCAAACCTTGGGTACTTTCCCCGCACAGTTGCAGGGCATCACCCAGGTGGAGGTGCAAGGGCAGCCTTGGAAGTTTTCTCAGGGGCACACCACCCTCGGAGCCGAGGTGGGCGAGCGCCGGTTCGATGCGAGCGCTGAAAAGAAGTTCTCCTCGGCAAAGGAAATTGAACTCAACCTGAATGGCCGCAAGGCTCGTGCGGTGTGCGAAAAGCGCTCCGATTGGGTGTACGAGGATGCCGACGGCACCAAACTTGGCCAGTTCTCCGGCGGTAATAACGGCGTGCGGAACTCCTACACGGAGTTTGAAGTGGGCAACACAAATGCCGATGAGCAGGTGTTTCTCTCGCTGCTGTCGCGCACCGTGTTGGAGTCGAAGTTGAGCTCGATGAGCGTGGCGCTCATTGCTTCGTTGCTGTTGATTTCGGTGTTTTTGGTGTTGGTGTTTTTGTAAATGTTGTTTCGATGGGGGGACAACCAGCTCCTTGACCCGGACGGTCGCGTTATCGCCTCAGTGACTGCAGAGGTGCTGAAAATCGGCAAGGATCGTCTGCTCATCGAATCGTCACAGGGTACCCTCGTGGGTTTCCGCGCTCGTGCCACGAGCACCAGCGGGGCGGTCTATACGATGGGCAAGCGCGGTGTGACGGTGCAGATTCTGGAAGCCAACTGCGATGGTCGCCTGTATGTTCTCCAGCGCACCAACCCGTGGCGTCGCACCAGGAAGCTTCTCGACGCCGAGGGCAACCTGCTGGCGCGCATCAAGGCGAAGGTATCGGGGGAGCTCGAAATTGAGCTTTTCGACGCAGCCCTGAACCCCATCGACACCGCCTTCATCACCTATGCCTGCGCGCTTGTAGATACGCCGACGCGGCTCATGATCTAAACGCCGGGGCGTTGCTTAGGCGATTCCGAACGCCTCCGGGATAGCGTCCTCACCATCGCAGAAGGGCAAAATGGCATTTGGTAGATGCTCTGATTGCGCCTGGAATGCTGCCACGCGAGCGACGAGCTCTCGGGAGGTGTCCCTCTCTGGCGCTGCTTGAGAATCTTCAAGGCTGTGGAGCGCAATCCCCGTTGCGTCTTCTTCACTCAACGCAGTGGGCGCGAGGATCGCGAACTCTAGCTTGGAGTCCAAGAGCGCTTCATCCGCCGCCTTTTTTGCCAACCCATAGTGGTGCAGCGGATGATCTTCGGGAATGGCTCGGGTGGTTGCTCCCCAGAAACTGACCATGATGTAGCGAATGCCTGCGCGCTCGGTGGCTCCGATTGAGGCGATCGCGGCGTCGCGATCGACGGCGTAGGTGTTTTCCGTGCCGCCTTTGCCTCCAGCGCCTGCGGACCAAATGAGGGTGTCAACGCCCTGGAGCAGTTCGTCCCAATCCTTGGCGCTCAGGTTGCGCACGTCTGCGATTACTGGCTCTGCGCCAGTGGCCTGAATATCTTCGGCTTGCTCACTGCTGCGAATCATAGAGGAGACGTGCATCCCCCGCTCGGTGAGGAGGGGAGCGAGTTTGAGTGCCACTTTGCCGTGGCCGCCGACGATCAAAACTGTGTGTTGCTGAGTCATGCGGCCATCCTAGGCAAAGCTGCGCATCCTTGCAGTGGGCTAAAAACTGCCGCCGCCGGAGTAACCTCCGCCGAAGCTACCTCCACCGGAGTAGCCGCCTCCGCCGCCAAAGCCCCCGCCGAAGCCGCCACCAAAGCCGCCGTGACCTCCGCCGAGCAATTGTCCCAACACCATGCCGGTGATGAAGTCTCCGCCACCACCGCGGTTGTTCCGATTCTGGTAGCGCCGCATGTCCTCGTTGGCGAGTCGTTGGGCTTCATCTGCCTGTGCGCGGGCTTGACGCGCCAGCTCGACGGCACCTCGAGCGTTGTCACGCAACGTTTGCTGGGCTAATGCCCTTGACCGTTCTGCCTCGGCCAGCCGTGCGCGTGCTTCGGGTCCGACAACTCTGCCGCGGGCCTGTATAAATCCGGCTGCACCTTGGATTGCGGCGTCGGCGGCTGCGAATTGTTGCTGCGCTACTTGAAGGACGCGAGCTTGGTCAGTGTTGGAAAGCCGCAGGGCGTCGAGCTGCTCGTCCAGGATAGCGTCGGCTTCGGATAACTGTGTCCACGCCCCGAGCGGGTCATTCGGATTGTTCCGGTGGTAGTCCAGAGCGTTTTGTGCTTGCTCGACGCTCGCGCGAAAAGCTCCCCAGTCCGCGCTGGTGCCTTGTTGTTTTGCTTGGTTTTCCAGTTGAGCCGCCTCCGCCAGTTCTTCTTCCACCTCGTTTACGAGTGCAGGAAGCTGGGTGTTCGCTGCCTGAAGGTTTTGATCAGCGTTCTCGATCGCCTGCAGCTGTTTTTCTGCTTGATTAAGAGCATCTTCGCTGGCGCGGATGGCTTCGACGGCGGGGCCTTGCTTTCCGGCGGGACGTTGCGCGGCGGCGCGGCCTTCGTCGATAAGCTTGTCCGCCTGGTCCAAGGCCTCGGTGCCGAGGGGGATATTGTCCTCGAGCGACTGCAGCACCCCAGAGTCGTATCGGGAACGCAGCGCTTCCAGAGTGTGTGCCGCTTGTTCTTTGCGAGCCCGGAGCGCCACTGAGCGGCGGGTAAGCTCATCAAGACGTTCTTGAGAGTTGATGAGCAAGTTTCGCATCGCAGCAAAGTCTGTAGCTTCTTTGTCCAAAGCTTCATCGGCTTTGCGGCATTCGGCGATGATCTGGAGCAGCAACGTTCGGCGTTCAGCGGACGAAACCTGCCCTTGCACCAATTGCTGCTTCCAGCGGAAGGCGCGCTGCAGGGTTGTCGTGGATGTGTTCATGGCCCGGGTAAAGCTTCGGGTTCGTTCGGCGCCAAACTCCGCTACTGCGATGCTGAGCTCTTCTTTGCCCTTTCGGATGGACTCATCGGTGCTCACCAGTTCCTCATCGGCAAGCGTCTGGAGCACTTCGATGGGTTGATTGCTGAGTTCCTGTGCCTGGGATGCAGGGAGAGCACGCCCATGCTCAAGCGCGGCTTGTGTATCTTGCTTCTTTTTCCTCGAAGAACGCGCCTTGGCAATGCCTCCTGCACCAACGAGAGCTGCGCCGCCGAGCCCCAGCCACAACAGGCCGCTACCGTCGCCCGCATTATTGGATCCACCGCTGGAGCCGCCGCCGGAAAAACGCGCGGCTTCTTCGACGAAAACCATGCCTGCTCCGGCGTAGTCCTTTTGACGTAGTTGAGCTTGAGCGGAAGCATCCATTTCGCGAACCCACGAAGGCTCCCAGGCCTGCGCAGCCTCAACGCCGTACAGTCGCTCTTGTGTTGAGACCGCGAGAATAGCGGTGTTGGAACCGGTTTGTGCCAATGCCTGTTTTGCCCACTGTTGGCCGCTGAGGCCATCGAAGCTGTTGACGTACATCACGGCAATTTTGAGGTTGCTGGATGCCTCAAAGTTGCGGATAGCATCTTCTAACTCTTTAGTCTCGTCAGCGCTCAGCACGCCAGCACTGTCCGTGACCGGAGAAGTCGCGGCTTGAGGGGCTTCTGCGTGGAGCTGCTGGACGGGAGTCGCAATTGCCAAGCTGCTCGATAAGGGGGAAGCAACGGTGCTGAACATAAATCCAGTGGCGATGACCGCTGGGACGAGAGCGAGCCGACGAGACAATGAAGATGCATGCATGATTCAAAGCGTAGCGAAGTACCTCCGATCAGGGGTCTGCTCTGGGCGAACATCATTGGAAAGGGAGCAGTCAGACTGGGCACATCGCAAAGTTTTCTGGGTAGTGACCTAGCGCACTCAACGCTAGTGCTGGCACACTAAGGAAGTATGAATCCTCGCAAGTTGCTCTTCGTGCTCCCGCTGCTTCCCAGTGCCGCCATTATCCTGCGTGGAATGGTTCGTCCCACGCTTGGGTCGAAGAAATACCGCAGTGTTCTGGTGCTCGGTACTGCGCAGTACAACGGTGTTCCCTCGCGCCAATTCGCGGCGCGCTTGCAATGGACTGAGCGTCTTTGGAGGGCGCGAAGGACAATGAGCGTTATCACCGTCGGCGGCAAGTTGCCTGCTGATGCCCAATACGAAGCCGAGGTTGGCCGCGAATATTTGGTCAAGGCCCACGTTGATCCAGACGTTATCACCATGGTGGCCGCGGGCGTCGACACGTGGGAATCCTTTGAACAAGCCCACCCCTTCCTTAAAGAACCGGTGTTGGTGGTGACCGATCCGAACCATGCGTTGCGCAGTGAGCTGATGGCAAGGATGCATGGGATCAAGGCAGTGGCGTCTCCCACGCCGTATAGCCCAAGCAAGTTCCCCAGCAAGTCCTGGTGGCTGAGCTTGGCACATGAGCACGGAGGGCTTGCTGTCGTGGCTTTGACCGCGGTTGCAGGACGCCCAGTGAGCCTGAAATTGGAAGGCTTCTTGCGTAACCTCGAAGGCAAGATCCGCCCCAATAGGCGCGCACGCCACGAATTTTTAGCGCAGCGCTCCGCCCGGCTTGCGCAATCACACCGCTGAGATCGCGCACAATAGAGGTATTCCGGCACGCCAAGTACAGTGCCGGGCCAAAAACTCATCGTGTTGTTTGCGTCGTTCCAAGCGCGCCGTTGTAAAGGATGCATCGAAGCTTGTACCTCTATACCGAAGCTGATCAAGCCCGCAGATTTCTTGAAGGGGAAAAGGGCGCGCAATTGGTCAGTGGTGCGGAAACTCGCG
Source organism: Corynebacterium gerontici (assembly GCF_003813985.1). Classification (NCBI taxonomy): domain Bacteria; kingdom Bacillati; phylum Actinomycetota; class Actinomycetes; order Mycobacteriales; family Corynebacteriaceae; genus Corynebacterium; species Corynebacterium gerontici. The sequence continues at coordinate 1,670,149 of NZ_CP033897.1, read as the reverse complement.
ACGCCTTCTCCCGCGACCGCGCCCGCGTGCTGCACTCCGCCGCGCTGCGCAGGCTGGCAGATAAGACCCAGGTGGTCGGCCCTCGCGACGGGGACACGCCGCGTACTCGCTTGACCCACTCTCTTGAAGTGGCTCAGATTGCCCGCGGTATTGGCGCAGCCCTTGGCTTAGACCCGGATCTGTGCGAGATGGCTGGGCTGACCCACGACATCGGCCACCCGCCCTATGGACACAATGGTGAGACGGCCCTGAATGAAGCCGCCTACGCCTGTGGTGGATTTGAGGGCAACGCCCAAACGTTGCGCATCCTCACCCGGCTGGAGCCGAAAGTTCTCGGGCCTCGGAGCGAATCCTTTGGTCTGAATCTGACGCGCGCGGCTTTGGACGCGGCGTGTAAGTATCCGCGCACCCAAAGCAATCCAGACGGCACGAAGAACAAAAAATACGGCTGCTACGACGAAGACGCGCACATTCTCCGCTGGCTGCGGGAGGGGCATGAGGACGCCACGCCAAGCATGGAAGCGCAGGTGATGGACTTCTCCGACGATATCGCCTACTCGGTACACGATGTTGAGGATGGCATCATCGCCGGCCGCGTGCGCCTGGACGTGCTGTGGGACATCGTCGAGCTCGCCGAACTCGCGCAGAAAGGCGCACGGGCATTCGGTGGGGATCCAGAAGACCTGCTGGCGGCAGCGGATCAATTGAGGGAGCTGCCGATCATTGCCGCCGCCGCGGATTTCGACGCCTCCCTTCAAGGATTTGTCACGCTCAAGGCAATGACGTCCCAATTGGTGGGTAGATTTGTTGGAGCAGTGGTGGCCGCTACCCAGGCGGCGCACCAAGGGCAGGTGGGTCGAACCCATGGCCGCCTCGTCGTGCCGCCGCAGGTGCTCGCTGAAGTCACCCTGCTAAAGACCATCGCTGTGCTGTACGTGATGGACGAACCACGCCATATTGCCCGCCAAGATCGTCAACGCGAGCGCATTTTCACCGTGGTGGATTACTTCGCCGCTGGCGCGCCGGGGACCCTAGATCCTATGTTTCGTAGTTGGTGGTTGCAGGCAGGCAACGACGCTGCGCGTATGCGCGTGGTGATTGACCAGGTAGCTTCCATGACGGAGGCCCGCTTGGAGCGCGTAGCAAAAGCCGCAGCCGGCATGGTCGGCTTCATGGACTAGCTTTCTGCATCGGGGATGGCGCAAAAGCTTTCGTAGTGATTGTCGGTGTAATACCAAGTATGGGGGTCAGTTTTGGTGCCCCCACCAACCACAATGCGGCGCTCGCCGCGATGGCGCAGTCCGGGCGTATCAACGGTGAATTCCCGGTAGTAGTTGCTCGATTGCTCCGGTAGCAGATGCTCATAATTGCCAAAGTGCGAGCCGTCATCGCCCGGGTGCTCATAAGGCCCGCCGCTCAAGATCGAGTCGATGACCTCATCGGCTTCTTTTGGCAGCGAGTCTACGGGGCATACGTCGGAGCTTTTCGACGTCGCATCGTGCTCAGATTCAACGTGCTCGCCCGAGCTGATGCCAAGGTATGCCGCCACCGCCACGGAAGCTGCACCGGCGATCGCTGCTGCTAAATGGGTGCTGCGCTTAGGTTTGTTCCCGCCATCAGAAGAAGCCATGGCACTCATTTTCGCATAAGGAATGAAAAAGTGTGCGCGTGAGGTTGTACCTAGCAAGCAGCGGTGGCGCACCGCAGGAAAATGGATAACAGACTCGGCACCGTGGCGCGGTACGATGGGCGAAACGGTGGCGTCGAAAAGCCAATTGACATGAAGTGAAAGGACCGCCAACAAGTATGTGTGGAATCGTCGGGTACGTAGGAAACCCCAGCGTGCAGCGCGAGCACGGAGCGCTCGAGGTAGTGCTTGAAGGACTGCGAAGGCTGGAGTACCGCGGCTATGATTCCGCCGGTGTTGCGGTGTATGCCGAGGGCAACATCGCGGCGCGCAAGAAGGCCGGTAAGGTCGCGGCTTTAGAGGCAGAAATTGAGCGCAGCCCGCTGCCTGCTTCCCAACTCGGCATTGGCCATACGCGCTGGGCCACCCACGGCGCACCCAGCGATGTGAACTCGCACCCGCACGTGGTAGCCGGCGGGAAGCTGGCAGTGGTGCACAACGGCATTATTGAAAACTTTGTGGAGCTGCGCACCGAGCTGCAAGCCAAGGGCTATACCTTTATCTCTGAAACCGACACCGAGGTCGCCGCAACACTGCTGGCCGACACCCTCGCAGGCGAGGCAGCAGGCGATCTGACCAAGGCCATGCAGATAACGTGCCAGCGCCTCGAAGGTGCCTTTACCATCCTGGCCATCAGCGTTGATGCGCCCGATCGCATCGTCGCAGCGCGCCTGAACTCCCCGCTGGTGATTGGCGTGGGCGAAGGCGAGATGTTCTTGGGCTCCGATGTATCCGGCTTTATTGATTACACCAAGCAAGCAGTGGAAATGGACAACGGCCAGATCGTGACCATCACCGCCGAGGGCTACGACATTGTCACCTTCGATGGCGAGCCTGCGCAGGGCAAGGAATTCACCATCGAGTGGGATGCCGCCGCCGCCAAGAAGGATGGCTTTAACTCCTTCATGGAAAAAGAGATCCACGATCAGCCTGCGGCCATTCGCGATACGCTCATGGGGCGTTTTGACGAAAACGGCAAACTCACCCTCGATGAGCTGCACATTGATGAATCGATTTTGCGCAGCGTGGACAAGATCATCGTGATTGCCTGCGGCACCGCGGCCTACGCAGGCCAGGTGGCGCGCTACGCCATCGAGCACTGGTGCCGTATCCCCACCGAAGTGGAGCTGGCGCACGAATTCCGTTATCGCGACCCGATCGTGAATGAGAAAACCCTGGTGGTGGCTTTATCGCAATCAGGTGAAACGATGGACACTCTTATGGCCGTGCGCCATGCCCGCGAACAGGGCGCGAAGGTGATCGCCATCTGCAATACCTATGGCTCCTCCATCCCGCGCGAAGCCGATGCCTGCCTCTATACCCACGCAGGCCCGGAAATCTCGGTGGCCTCCACCAAGGCATTCTTGGCGCAGATCACGGCCACCTACCTGCTGGGGCTGTACCTGGCGCAATTGCGCGGCAATATGTTTGCCGATGAAATCCACAGCGTGATCGCTGAGCTGCAGAAGATTCCCGAAAAGGTCCAGACCGTCATCGACAATAAAGTGCAGGTAGAGCAGCTTTCCCGCGATATGGTGGATGCCAAGTCCGTGCTCTTCCTTGGTCGCCACGTTGGCTTCCCCGTCGCCCTTGAGGGCGCGCTGAAGCTGAAGGAGATCGCCTACCTGCACGCTGAGGGCTTTGCCGCAGGCGAGCTCAAGCACGGCCCCATCGCCCTGATCGAGGAAGGCCAGCCCGTCTTCGTGATCGTGCCCTCCCCGCGTGGCCGCGACTCACTGCATGCCAAGGTGGTGTCCAACATCCAGGAGATCCGTGCCCGCGGTGCCATCACCATCGTGATTGCCGAGGAAGGCGACGACGCCGTGGAGCAGTTTGCTAATCACATCATCCGCATCCCGCAGTCGCCCACGCTCATGCAGCCGCTGCTGGCAACCGTGCCCCTGCAGGTGTTCGCCTGTGGCGTGGCTACCGAGAAAGGCTACGACGTGGATCAGCCACGCAACCTGGCGAAGTCTGTGACCGTGGAGTAAGAACACCTAAGCTGCACAAAGCCTCCCCGAATCTGCTCGGATCAGGGAGGCTTCCTATTGCCGCTAGTACTTATACCGACTCAGTAGCGCCCTGCCACTGATTAATGCCGCGATCAGTCGCCCACTGATCGATCTTGTTCAGCTCCTCCTCGCTAAACGGCGCCGCATCCAGGGCTGCGATATTTTGGTGCAGTTGTTCCACCGAAGACGCACCGATGAGCGCCGAGGTCACCTCCGGGCGACGCAGCACCCAAGCAATCGCCATTTGCGCCAAGGTCTGGCCACGTTGCTCGGCAATGCTGTGCAGCTCGCGAATAGCCTTCAGCGTGTCTTCGTTGAGGAAGTCCTCGCTCATTTTGTGCTCGCCCAAACGAGAATGCTCAGGCACACCGTCGAGGTATCGGTTGCTAAGCAGGCCTTGGGCCAAGGCAGAAAAGGCGATCACGCCCATGCCTTCTTCGGCGCAGGTTTCCAAGAGTGAATCTTCAATCCAGCGGTTAAACATGGAGTAGCTGGGCTGGTGAATCGTCAGCGGGGTGCCCAGCTCACGGGCGATCTTCTGGGCGCGCCTTGTCAGCTCGGGGGAGTAGGAGCTAACGCCCACATAGAGCGCGCGGCCGGAACGCACCAGGAAGTCCAGGGCCGATATCGTTTCTTCAATCGGTGTTTCCGGGTCCGGGCGGTGGTGGTAGAAGATATCCACATAATCCAAGCCCATTCGCTTGAGCGAAGCATCGCAGCTTCCCACAATGTATTTGCGCGAACCACCAAAACCATAGGGCCCATCCTGCATGCGCCAACCGGCTTTGGAGCTAATCAAAAGCTCCTCGCGGTGAGGCTTGAAGTCTTGGGCGAAGATCCGCCCAAAGTTTTCCTCGGCAGAGCCAGGTGGCGGGCCGTAGTTGTTGGCTAGGTCAAAGTGCGTGACGCCTGCATCAAAAGCAGCACGAAGGATCTCGCGCTGTGTGTTCAGGGGGCGGTCGTTGCCAAAGTTATGCCACAGGCCCAGGGTGATCTCGGGTAGTTTCAGGCCCGTTTGGCCGCTGCGCCGAAACTTCGCGTTTTCATAGCGATCTTCGGCGGCTTTGTACACATCTGGATAGGTCATGTGCGCCAGCCTAGGCGCGAAGGTGGTGATCTACCACCATGCTCATCTAGGGGTAAAAGCCTGCGCTAATTGCCCCTCCGTTGTGCATTTGCACCACCTTCTTCAAGTCGAAGATATACGGTTTTGTCTATGGCAAGACGCTTCCACAACGAACGAGTCAATTTCGAAGCCCAAAATGACTTACCCGCATTTGATGATGCACTGGGCTACCTCAATCAGGCCAAGGGTTTGGCGCAGTTCATCCAAACCTGCCCCACACCAATGACCTTGGCTATTCAAGGTGGGTGGGGAAGCGGAAAATCGACCATGCTGAATCTGATTAGCAATCAGCTTGCCCAGGATACAGTCAAGATTGTCACGATCGAGACGTGGAAATTTGCCCACTTGGTCGATGCCTCGGATATTCCCGCGGCCTTCGTTGCCGAGGTGTACTCCAACCTTTTGGATAAGAAGTCTTCGCTTGAGCTAAAAAATAAAGCCAAAGAAATGGTTCGAGCGATCATGCCTTCGGCGCGCAAAGCAGCAGGCATTGTCGGCTCAATGCTTGGTGGGGCCGTCGGAAGCGGTGCTGCGGATTCCGTGTTCACGCTGTTCGAAGGCATCGCCAACGCCAATCGGGGTGCCAGCGAGGATGCTTTTGACGAGGCGGCGTCGCTGCGCGCAGTGTTTGATGAAACGCTTGAAGCAGCCTTGGGCAAAGATGCTTCTCGCCGCCTCGTGGTCTTTGTGGATGACCTCGACAGGCTCCCTCCCGAGCGGGCGGTGCAGATCATGGAAGCACTCAAGCTTTTCCTTGAAACCAAGCGCTGCGTCTACGTTTTGGCCATTGATTTCGAGGTGGTGCAAAAAGGCGTGAGCGTGATTTATCAGGATTCCATGACAGAGGAGAAGGCCCGGCTCTTCTTCGACAAAATCATTCAGGTGCCCTTCAATGTGCCCTCACCGGGTGAGGCCATCAGGAACCTGCTCAGCGAGATGCTCAAGCGTGATCCGAAGGAGCCAGAGCAGGATCATCAAGACCTCGTTTCCGCATGCACTTGGGTTTCGATGGTGTTGCTCGATTCCAACCCCCGCGCCATTAAGAGGGTGATGAATGCGCTGAGCTTGCTTGAGTTGATCAGCATGCATGCTTCCGAGGGCAAGCCCGAGACCCTTGGGGCCTATCGGAAATACGCACTGTACTGGATGCTCGCTGTGCAGATTGCAGACTATCGCCTAGCCGATGCCTTGGTTGCAGACTTACTCAGCGCCCACTCACAGCTAGAGAAGCTCTTAAGGGAAGGTGCGGGTGAACACACCGAACATGCAGAAGCTTCCTCGGATAGCGAGAACCAGCAGGAACTCAACCTGTGGCACCGCAGGCTCGGCGGAAGCAACGTCAGCCCTTTCCAGGTCGGATCGAAGTTGGAAATGGATTCGATGGGCTTAAGCTCCGATGCTTGGGAGGAAAGCCTAAAAGTGCTCAAGCAAGTGGCTCGGATGGTCAGAGCCACCTCCCTTGAAAGCGGCGCTACATCCAAGCCAAAGCCCGATGGGGCGGAAAGCTTTGAAGATCTGCAAGCGCGCCTGCGCGATTACTTCGGCAAAAACGAAGATGAGGTTTGCTACCGAACCATCGATCACCTCAAAGACGCCTTCGAGCAAAACCCAGCACTGCAACGCTATTTCCAGCCGATCGTTTCCTCTGATCGATTCAAGTTGCAGTTCACCCCACGAGCCATTGAGCGGCTGCGCGACGTCGACCGCGAGGCATTCGGCAAACTCAACGTCTTTGATCTTCGCTATACCCCACGTGGCAAACTGACCACCTACTTCAATCATCCAACGCTCAAGCGGCGCGCATTTTTTGAATCGAAGCAGCGCAAGCAACGCAATAATGCCGAGCTTCACACCGAGCTTAAGGGCCTGTTTGACAAGGATATGCAGGAGCGCTTTGACGAGCTCAAAAGCTTTGAAGGGTTGGAGGCCCAAGAGTTCGAAGGTGACATCGCTGACGAAATCAAGGTCATCGCTACCAAAAACGCCAGCATCGGAACGGACTTCCAACTTGAAACCATCGCCCAGGCCGAAGATGCCACCTTAGATGCGCAATTCGACTTCATCATCGGATACTTGGACTATCTGATCCGCTTCATCCACAACCTCGATCCGGAGTTCTCGGAACACCTTGGCCAAGAAGCAGGTGCCGTGTACTAATACCGCGCCGGGCGATGTTGGGCTGGGCCTAAAGCCAGGTGGTGGGGTAGAAGCAAAGCTCAAAGCCCTCGTCGTTTGCCACGCCCGCTACGATGTGAGCTATGGTCAAAGGACTGATTCCGCAAAGCGACATCCAAGCGATTCGTGAGCGCACCCCGATCGAGGAGATCGTGGGCGAATACGTGGAATTAAAGCCCGCCGGTGCCGATTCTCTGAAGGGCTTAAGTCCATTTAAAGACGAGAAGACGCCCTCGTTTCATGTGCGCCCAGCGCACGGCTACTACCACTGCTTTTCTACGGATAAAGGCGGTGATGTGTTCAACTTTCTCATGGAAATGGAGCACCTCACCTTCCCCGAGGCCGTGGAGGCGTGCGCGGAAAAGATCGGCTACCGCATCAATTACCAAGGTGGTTCCACCGGGGCGCGCCGCGAGGAACCAGGTACGCGCAAGAGGCTTATCGACGCAAACCGCGCCGCCCACAAGTTCTACCGAGAACAACTCGAAACCCCGGAGGCGAAAACCGCCCGCGACTTCCTGCTCAAGCGTGGTTTTTCCAAGGATCACATTTATACCTTCGAATGCGGTTATGCCCCGGATGGTTGGGACACGATGACCAAGCATTTGCTTCGTCAAGGGTTCAGCGTCAAGGAGCTAGAGGCGGCAGGTCTTTCCACGATCGGCAGGCGTGGCCCCATCGATCGTTTCCACCGCCGCTTGCTGTGGCCCATCAAGAATGTCTCCGGTGACGTGATCGGTTTCGGTGCGCGCAAGCTCTTCGACGATGACAATTTGGGCAAGTACATGAATACGCCCGAAACACTGCTGTATAAGAAGTCCAAGGTGCTGTTTGGGCTCGACCAAGCAAAGAAGGCCATCGCCACCAGCCATCAGGCCGTGGTGGTGGAGGGCTACACAGACGTCATGGCGATGCACGCCGCCGGGGTGAAAACGGCCGTGGCGTCGTGTGGCACGGCGTTCGGTGAGGAACACCTGCAGGTGCTGCGACGCTACTTGTTGGACGACTCCTACTTTGTTGGCTCCCTGGTGTACACCTTCGACGGCGATGAGGCCGGGCAGAAGGCGGCCATGCGAGCTTTCGAGGGCGGGCAGGAATTCACCGGCCAGTCTTACGTGGCCGTGGCACCCGAGGGCATGGATCCATGCGATCTGCGCCTGGAAAAAGGGGACGCTGCAGTGCGTGATCTGGTTGCGCGGCGGATCCCCATGTACGAATTCATCATCCAGGCGCTCATCGATGGCTTCGACCTCGACACCGCCGAGGGACGCGTGCAAGCGCTCAACCGTGCGGTTCCCGTGGTGGCAGGGATTCGCGACCAGGCCCTCAAATCCGAGTACGCCCGCAGGCTTGCCGGTTGGGTGGGCTGGCCGGACCCCTCTGAGGTGATGCAGAAGGTTCGCCAAGAAGAGCGACGCCCCAAAAAGCAGCAGCGTCCCAGGGCCAAACGCTTTGATACAACCGACGCTCCCGCGCGCTCGGAGTCCATGCTCGTGCTACCCAACCGCCGCGATCCACGTTTGTGGCCGCAGCGCGAAGCACTCAAAATTGCCTTGCAAGAACCGCAGATCGCCAGCGATTACTTCGACGGAATTCCTGAAGATGCGTTTGACAACGAGGCTTACGCTGCGGTGAACCAGGCCATCGCCAAGGCCGGCGGCGCCGCCGGCCAGCAGCCGGGCCCAACGTGGATCGGCAATGTGAATGATCAGATGCACGACATCATCGGCAAAGCACTCATTTCTGAACTGGCCGTTGAACCGCTTGAAGCGAGCACGGAAGAGTTGAATGAGCACGTCGATCGCACGCTCACCCGACTCCATGAGCAGCTCGTGGGCAATCAGATCGCGGTGCTGAAAAGCCAGTTGCAGCGCATGCGCCCTTCAGAAAAACCAGAGGAGTATCGCAGCATGTTTGCGGATCTGGTGGCGTTGGAGGAAGCGCGCCGGGAGCTCATCGACAGGGTGTTCCGCTAGGGCGGACACTAGGGAGGGGCGGGGGCGTCGAAAAGCGGGAAGCCGCCCACTAGAAAGGGCGGCGTGCGGGGTGGAATTCTACTGCTCGAAAGTTACGGGGATCTCGGCGAGGGGGAAGTAGCCATTTTCCTCGTCGGAGAACACCTTGACTACGCAATCGCGACTGGTGCAGTCCACGTTTTCGCCGGTCTCGGCAACCTTCAGGGGGACCACGGCGGTGCCGGAGGGGGAAATTTCAACGTCGGCGCCGTTCTTGACGTGGGGCTGCACGGCGCGGTCGCCCTTCTCGCCGGTGCAGGCGGGCTGCTGGCCGTCGGGGATGTTCTCGGAAGCGCAGATGGCGGTGTAGTAGCCCTGAGTGGGATTCAGTCCTGCGAGGTCAACGGTGATTTCCTCGCCCTTCTTCAAGCCGTTGAGCTTGGTGGCCTTCAGTGTCACGGAAGAGACCAGGGTGGTGGGCTCGGAGGAGGTGGATTCCTCGGAAGACTGGGTCTTGGTCAGCTTCACCTCGGAGGCGGTCTCAACCTTGAGGTCGGAATCATTCTCGTGAGGAGGGGTGCAGGCGGCAAGGCCAACGCCGGCGATGATCGCGGTGGCTGCGACGGCGGAACGCTTGGGAAGGCGCATAAGGCTTCAGTACCTTTCGGTTAAAAATCGCTAGGGATACATTGATCTAGTTTACGTCATGAACGATGTGCTCAAGGCACAACTGCACCCTTTGAATGACCCGATACGGGCACGATGGCGGGGGTTAATCGTGGTCGGGTTCGAGGATTTGGGAGCCGTCCTCGGTGCGCACATTCTTGACTTCTTTCATGCGCGGTTGCGGGTCGAGCTTGTTGGCGATGGTCTTGCGAGTCATGCTCACAGCCTTCTTGGTTACGGGCGAATTCACCGCCGCATTGGTGGCCTTCTTGATTTGCTCGTAGCGCTTGCGGCCGGCCTTGGTGCCAAACACATAGCCTGCGGTGGCGCCGACGACGAATTGAATCATGAGCTCTCCTCACTTGCACGTTGTTGCCCACACGATACCCAAACCCCGCCACCGTATGCACTTTCTTGCAAAAGCCAAGCTTTTCGACGCCCACGTCCCCGCACCTTCCGATTATTGAGAGGGGCTGGAACCTTCGAAGTTCGGTGTTGCCTCGGGGTCAGCGCGACAATGAAGCCCCCATCCGCTGTGACGTTGCACGCGGAAGGGGGCTGAATTCACATGTGGGGCCAGCGGGGCTCGAACCCGCGACCAGCGGATTATGAGTCCGCGGCTCTAACCGACTGAGCTATAGCCCCACAGGGCATTATAGGGTGGGATGCCCAGATTAAAGAATCCGTGAAAAATGTATTGTTGAGCAGCGGATTTGCCAGAAAAAGGTTGCAGCTATATAGTTCTATTCCGTTGCGCAAGCACATTCCGCCATAGCTCAGTTGGCAGAGCATTCGACTGTTAATCGAAGGGTCACTGGTTCGAGCCCAGTTGGCGGAGCAACTTCAACCCGATCCTCGCAAGAGGGTCGGGTTTCGCTTGTTTGCAGAGGCCAAGAATTGCATCTCGCTTATATGTAGCCGATCATCCCGGCTACACTTTGAAGCCATGAGTCTGAACGCGCGAAATGACAACGCGCACGCACCGATAGCGCTCGAAGGTGTCAACGACCTTATCGGCAACACCCCTCTACTACGATGCGAGCGCCTGGAGGCGCTCATGCCGGGGGCACGCCTGTGGGCAAAACTGGAACACTTCAACCCCGGAGGTTCAGCGAAGGATCGCACTGCTTTTGCGCTGGTCGAAGAGGCAATCGCCCAAGGCGTGATCGAGGAAGACGCGCCGGTGACGCTGGTCGAGTCGAGCTCCGGCAACCTCGGCATGGCGCTGGCCAGGCAGGCGCAGCTTCGCGGCTGGACGTTCCACTGCGTGGTGGATCAGCGCACCAACGCGGCCACGGTGGCGTCGATGCGCGCGCTTGGGGCGCGCATCGAGTTCGTCGAAAAGCCTGATCCGAAAACGGGCGATTGGCTCGTGGCGCGCAGAAAGCGCGTGGCCGATTTGCTCGACGCCATTCCTGGCGCGATCAACCTGGATCAGTATTCCAATCAGGCGGCGTTTCGGGCACACCAGCGGACGATGGAGGAGATCCTGCAGCAACTCGGTGGCGCGCCGGATTATTTCTTTGCGGCCATGAGCACAACCGGCACTATCGGTGGTTGCATCCGTCAATTGGACGCGTTGGGCGCAACAACACGCACGATTGGCGTGGATGCTGAAGGTTCGGTGCTCTTCGGCGGCGCCCGGGCCACTCGATTGCTCCCCGGCTACGGTGCGGGGGTGGAGCCGGAGCTCGCCAAGCATGTGAACCCAACGAAGGTGGAGCGCGTCCGCGACCTCGATGCGGTGATTGGCGCGCGGATCCTCGCCCGCACCGAGGGCGTGATTCCCGGCGCTTCCGGTGGGGCAGTGGTGGCTGCGGTGTTGCGCGAGGAGTTGCCCGCCGGCTGCGACGCTGTGTTTTTGCTTCACGACGCCGGCGGGAACTACATGGACACCATCTACAACGACGCTTGGGTGGCGGAGCACTTGCATGCTGACGCCGAGACGCTGGAGCAAAAGATTCAGGAGGCTTTGCAATGAAATTGGCCATCATCGGCGGCGGTCCACGCGCGCTATTCGCTGTAGAGGAACTGGTGAGCGCCACCGAGAAGCTCAACGGCCAGGCCCGAATCGATGTCACCGTATTCGAGCCCGAGACCCCGGGTGCTGGCTGGGTGTATCGCCAAGACCAACCCGCGTGTTGGCGGCTCAACGCGCCCGCCGCGATGGTGCGCACCTCGCTGGGCAGCGCTCAGGAGTTCCTGGGCAGCGCTGAGCCGTTCCCGCCTCGCCGCGAAGTGGGCCGATTTCTCGCCGCATCATGGGATGCGTTGGTCGCCGAGCTGCCCGAGCACCTCAGCGTGCAGGTGGAGTCCACGCGAGTAGCAGAACTGGCGCGAAGCGGCGATCAATGGGTGATCAACGGCCAATGTTTTGAAGAGGTGCTGCTCGCCACTGGGCATCAGCACGCTTGGGCGGGACAGCTTGACGCCAACCATCCCTATTTCGACGGCCTCGACGCTGTGGCACCGGGCGCCGAGATCTCGGTGCGTGGGGCAGCGCTGACGTTCATTGACGTGTGCCTCGCGTTAAGCGAGGGGCGCGGCGGGCGCTTTGAAGGCGAGGGACTGCTGCGTTACGTCGCTGGCGGCGAGGAGCCTGCCCGCATTCAACCTGTGAGCCGTTCCGGACGCTTCATGGAGGTCAAGCCCAATCCTGGTGCTGCGCTCGCCGGGGTGGTTTTGGACAATGCGGAGGAATTTGAGGCGCGGATCGCGTGGGCTCAAGATGTAGAGGATCTGCGTCGCGTTCTCATCGACGCCGCCCGATCACTTCTGCACACAGCAGAAGAGCAGACACTGCGCGCGGTGCTCGACGGCACCGACTTCTCTGGCGATGCCACCGCTGAGCTACGCACCTCCTGTGAGGTGGCGCTTGGTCTGCGCGAACCCGGGGCGCCCTGGGCCCTGGGGCACGCCTGGCGCACCCTGTACCAGGCGTTGATCCGGCGTGTGAGCTACGGGGCACCCATCCCCGGTTTTGCAGACCTGGCTCGCACGATGGAGCGCGTGGCGTTTGGGCCGCCTCCCGTGACCGCCACACGCCTGCTGGCGCTCATTGACGCAGGCATCGTCGCCGCGCCAATTCCTGAAGAGGCGAAGGGCGCGGACGTGGACGCGGTAATCGCCCCGGCAGGCGTGCTGCCCGGCAGCCTGGCGGCGCATTGCATCGAGCACGGCTGGCTCGGACGCCTGAAGGACGGTCGCCTTGACCTAGGACGCGCCGGGCAGTCGATGGAGCAACCAACTTTGGCGGTGATTGGCCGTGATGCTGAGGGCATGGTCTTAGGCCATGACACGCTGAATCGTGAGCTGCATCCGGAGCTTCGCAACTGGGCCAACGCCGTGGTGGCGCGGGCTTTTGATCGCAAGATGACAGCCACCGTGCCGCTTGAAGCGCGCCTTGAGCCGTGGATGCTCCAGCTCGCCGCCGATCCGCAGCGTTGCGCTGAGATCGTAGACACCTTTGGTTCGCCCACCAATGTGGTGCAGCCGGGTGTGCTCGATCGCAATGCCCAGGGATTGATCCGCGCGGGCCAGCAGCGCGGGGTGGAGGTGCGCGTCTTTTTTGCGCGCAAGGCGAATAAGGCGCTCGGTTTTGTGGACGCCGCACGCGATCATGGGCATGGCATCGATGTAGCCAGCGAGCGCGAGCTGCAGCAGGTGCTGGATCGTGGGGTGCCAGGTGAGCGCATCATCCTCTCGGCCGCGATCAAGCCGGATCGGCTGTTGCGCCTCGCTATCGCGAATAGCGTCTGTATTTCTGCGGATTCGCGTGCTGAGGCGCGCCGCATCGAACACCTTGCGCAGGGGCAGCCGGTGCGCATCGCGCCGCGTATCGCCCCGGACCCGAGCGTGCTCCCCGCTACCCGCTTCGGGGAATTGGCCTCGCAGTGGGTCGAAGAGATCGAGCGTGGTTTTGCGCCCAATGTGCATTTCGCCGGTGTGCATGTGCATTTGCATGGGTATGCGGAGCGGGATCGTCGAAAAGCGTTGGCGTTTGCATTCCAGGTGATCGACGCCGCGCCCGGGCAGCCGGAATTTATCGACATCGGCGGCGGCATCCCCATGAGCTACCTGGAGCGCCCCGAGCAGTGGCGCGTTTTCCACGAGCGCCTGCGCACCCCCGATTTCACCTGGAAAGGCGACCCGCTGGCGAATGTCTATCCCTTTTTCCAGCGCCCGGTGCGCGGGGAGTGGCTCGCCCAGCTTTTCGACGCCCCCGTGCCCGGCTTCGGGCGCACCAGCGATGAGTTCCGCGCCCGCAACCTACGCCTTCACGCCGAACCTGGCCGAAGTCTGCTCGACGGCGGAGGCATGATCCTGGCGCGCGTGGCGTTTGTGAAGCAGCGCAGCGACGGCCTGCCGCTTGTGGGGTTGGAAATGAACCGCACCCAATGCCGAACCACCAGCGACGATATCCTCCTGGACCCGCTGCTCGTCCCCGCTGCCGAAGGGCCCCGCGAGCACGAGGGGATCGAGGCATTCCTCGTGGGGGCCTACTGCATTGAAGATGAGGTCATCATTCGCCGCGCCATGCGTTTCCCGAAGGGGGTGGTGCCGGGCGACGTCATCGCGATCCCGAACACGGCAGGCTACTTCATGCACATACTGGAAAGCGCTTCGCACCAAATCCCGCTGGCAAAAAACGTGGTGTTTGAGCCGCGCACGGCCGCGGTGCACCTCGATGCCATCGACGAAGATTGAGTGCATTAGGGTGGGCTAAATGCACAATGTTGATCCCCACGTGCTCACGATGTACCAGACGCTCGACCTCATCGGCGTGGTGCTCAATGGCATCATCGGTGGCACCATTGCCCGCCAGCGTGACTATGACCTCGTGGGGTTCATCTTCCTCGCCCTCTTTTCTGCCCTCGGCGGAGGCATGCTTCGCGACGTCCTCATGCAGCGTGGCACCGCAGCCGCCATCGCGAACTCCAACTATTTGCTGCTCGCCATCGTCGGCGCGCTCCTGGCGCTCATCTTCCACTTTGAGGGCAGACGATGGGAACTGTTTAAAGTGCACGGCGACGCAGTGATCCTCGGCGTGTGGGCCGTAACGGGCGCGGTGAAAGCCATGACCTTTTCCATGCCGCTGACCTCAGCGGTGCTGCTCGGCGTGCTCACAGCCGTAGGCGGTGGCATGATCCGCGATGTGGTGACCGGTCAGGTGCCGGGCATCTTCGGGGGCGGGCCGCTCTACGCCGTACCAGCGCTCGTGTCCGCCGTGACGATGGTGGGCTTCGCCCAATACGACCTCTACACCCTCGGAATGATCGTGGCGGCGAGCATGGGGGCTGCGTTGGCAATTGTCGCGTATTGGAAGCAGTGGATCTTATTCCGCCCTTCAGAAATTTCAAAGATTTCTATGACACCCAAGCAGCTCAATGCGCTGATTCGGCGATCGGAGCGCAAGGGATTCCGCAAGGGGCGCGAAGATTCCTAGGATGAAGGGCATGAGTCTGCTTGCCCCATTTGTCGATTTCCCTGCCCCCAACGTCGCCGCTGCGCTCATCGCGGGGGATCGGAGCGAGACGCTTGGTGATACAAAGCGAGTGTTCGAGCTCGCCAGTGTGACCAAGCTACTTGCCGCCTATGGCTTCTTGATCGCCTGTGAGGAGGAAGTCTTTGAGCTTGATACGCCCTGCGGCCCTGCGACGGTGCGGCACTTGCTGGCACATGCCTCCGGTGTGGGCTTCAAGGAAGGCGATGCCACCAAGGAGCCCGAACAGCGCCGCATCTATTCCTCTTACGGTTTTGAATTGCTTGCCAGCGAGCTGGAGCGACTCAGTGGCATCCGTTTCGCGGACTATTTCCACGAGGCGGTGTGCGAGCCGCTGGGCATGAAAGATACTGAACTTTGGGGTTCGCCTGGCCACGAGGCACGCTCGACCGTGGATGACCTCGCAGCGTTTGCCCGTGAGCTCTTGGATCCAACCCTGTTGCACCCTGACACCTTGGCTGAGGCTTTCAGCGTCCAGTTCCCCGATTTGGACGGCGTAGTGCCGGGCTATGGAATGCAGAAGCCTTGCCCTTGGGGTTTGGGCTTTGAGATCAAAGGAGAGAAGCAGCCGCACTGGACTGGCGAGAACATGCCAGCGAGCACCGTGGGGCACTTCGGGCAATCGGGTACGTTCTTGTGGCTGGTGCCAGAGCAGGGTGTGGCGACGGTGATGCTCAGCGATAAGCCCTTCGGCGCTTGGGCAAAGCCGCTTTGGGCGGAGACCAACGCCGCGCTATGGCGTGAACTCTAGGCTTCGAGTTCTACTCGAACTTGAGCGAATGGGGGTGTGAAGTGTGTGTTGAGGGTTGTTGTTGTGGTTGGAGGTGCGTGAGAATCGTCGTGCACATCCAAGGTGCACGAGTGATCGTTGGGGAAGGCGAACTCTCGTCTTCTCGCCACGCAAGCACATATCACCACCGCGCTCACGTGGCGAGCCGAGCAACCTTTGGAGCAAACAGCAACCGTGCCCAACACCCAACAACAGGTCGCCATCCTGCACATCGACGACCTGCCAACTTATCTGCGCGCGGACGTCGAAAAGCAACTCGATGCCACGCTCAAAAGCGAACCCATGGCCGCGCTACCCGGCACCGATCCGCTCGACATCACCTGGTGCACCCGCTGGGAACGCGCAGGTCACCGGCTCGTGCGCTGCCGACAACCCCTCAACGGCCTTGAAGGGGAGTTCGCCGCGCTCGAAGCAGGCCTACGCACCATCGGCGCCACCTTCACCCTGGAACGCGTGCGCACCTAGGCGTAGGCGCCGTCGCCGAAGGGATCCAGAATGGTCTCCGCCAAATCCGCCACCGAATCGACCACACGCGTCGGCCTAAACGGATACTTTGCTATCTCCCGCTCATCAGAGATGCCCGAACGCACCAACACCGTGCGCATGCCAGCCTCCAAACCGCAGCGCACATCAGTATCCATGCGGTCGCCAATCATCACCGTCTGTTCCGAATGCGCCCCAATCGTATTCAGAGCCGAACGCATCATCACCGGATTCGGCTTGCCCACGTAATACGGCTTCTGGCCCGTCGCCGCCGTGATCAGCGCCGCCACCGAACCCGTCGCCGGGAGGACACCCTGCGGGGCGGGGCCGGTGACGTCCGGGTTCGTCCCAATGAACCTCGCCCCTTCAAGAATTAAATTGATTGCAGTGGTGATCGCCTCGAAGGAATAGGTGCGCGTTTCGCCCAACACCACAAAATCAGGGTTCGAATCCGTGAGCACCCAGCCCTCACGATGCAGCTCAGTGGTCAAACCGGGCTCGCCCACCACATACGCGGTGCCTTGCTTGCCCTGCTTCGTTAGAAAGTCCACCGTCGCCTTCGCCGACGTCCAAATCCGCTCCGGGGGAATATCCAAACCCGTGCGATGCAGCCGCGCCGACAAGTCGCGTTGGGTGTGGATCGAGTTGTTCGTCAGCACCATGAAATTGATGTCATGATCCTTCAGCCCCTTCAGGAATTTGTCGGCGCCCGGAATCATCTCGCCCTCTTTGATGAGGACACCATCCATGTCGGTCAGATAAGAAATCACTGCTGCTCCTTTAGCTTTTCGACGTCCACCGTCACCATCTCCAACGTCTCCCACGCCAGCGCCTGCTCCGCAGACGCCCGCACACCGAACTCCTGCTCCAGACGAACCACCAACGCAATCAGCCCGAGCGAATCCACGCCCAAGTCTGAAAGTCGCGCCTCGGCGGCGGCATCGGGGGCGTCGACAAGCTTGGCTATGCGCTGCAACGTGCTGGGATCGCCGGAATCCTCCTGCGACTGCGTAAGTGCGGCGAGTTGTTCTTGAAGGGAGGACAATGGATAACCTTTCTGGCCAAATACAGCTCAAAGGATACGCACGACTAGTATTTTTGGCATGTTCACGGCCTCCTCGAAGATCTCCAAGCGACGCAAGCAAGCGCTGCAAAGCGCGCAACGCAACCCAATCCGCCGCAACAACTTCTTCAAGGAACACCGCACCATCGACGGCGTGCACTACTACCTCGACGGGCCAGAAGACGCCGACGTCACCATCGTCTACATCCACGGCTTCACCCTCGCCGCCAAATCTTGGCACCTCCAAGTCGCCCACATCGGCGACCGCGCCCGCCACGTCCTCATCGACCTCCGAGGACACGGCGAAACCGGCGAATACCCCATCGAAGACTGCACCATCGACGGCGCCGCCGACGACGTCGCCCTTGTTTACAATCACCTCGGCATCAACGGCGACACCGTCGTCATCGGGCACAGCCTCGGCGGCATGGTCGCCCTCAACCTCCTCCGCCGCTTCAAGAAAATTCGGCACAACACCCGGGCCTGCATCCTCGTCGCCACCGCCGTTGAATCCTTCGCCAGCCAAGGATTCCCCCAAGTCCTCGCGCTACCCATCGTCGACAATATTCGAAACGCCGTCGAACTCGCCCCCAAACAAGTCCAACAATTCCGCGAAGACATCGCCGCACTCATCGCCCCCACCCTCGCCACCACCGTCTTCGTCCACCCCACCCCCGACAGCATCATCAACTTCCACGCCCACATGATCAACGACACCCCACTCAACACCCTCGTGGGATTCCTCGACGATCTCCAACAACACAACGAAACCTGCGCCCAACACCCACTTCAAGACATCCCCGGCGCAGTAATCGTGGGGGAGAAGGATCTCGTGACGCCGCTGAGCCAAGCGCAGCGCATCATCGACATGTGGCCCTCTTCCTCCCTTCAGGAAATTCCCGACGCCGGGCATATGATCATCCTTGAGCAGCCGTGGGTGATCAACAAGGCGCTCGATCATGCCCTCAACCTCGTCGAGCACCCAGATACGTCGGCTTGGTAGCGTCGGCAAGCTTTAGCGAAATAAAATCCTGCCTGTGGAAACCCGGCGCACTTGCGTCACTCCACCCACAGCATCCACAGCCCGAGATTGGCAGGCTTCCGTCGCCCACCGCCGCGGCCTAGCCTGCGAAGCATGAATCTCGAAAGCGCGCTTCGCTACCTCGCCACCGCTGGCATGCCGCTAGTGGATCTCGTCTACGAGCGCGTCAACAACCGCGAATCGCGCAAAAACATCGGCCAGGACTACGGGTTGCCCGCGCGCCGCATCGGCCAAATCCACCGCGTCGCCCGCGACCTCTTCGAAGGCGAAGGCGAGCAATTAGCTAATCGACGCCACTGTGCCCAAATCGCCCGCGACGCCCGGATGAGCATCGACACGCTCATCACCATGAACAAAACCGTCAACCGCGTCAACGACCACGCCGCCCGTGAACCACTGCGCCGCGAACTTTTCGAGTACGCCGTCAGCAAATCCTTCGAAGAAGTCGAAGCCCACGCCAAACTCCGCCTTCAAGAAATTAACGAACGCCACCCCCGAACCGCACACGACCAACGGTGGCTGCGGATCTCTGGCAATCCGGACACCAACGGCATGCGCTTCATGCTCGCCCGGCTCACCGATTCCGACGCAATGGCCCTCGCAAACGCCCTCGATCAGACCGCCCGAGAATTCCAGAAGGGGGATCCGAAGTTGTCGCGCCAACAAGCGATGGCGGACGCATTGGTTGCCCGGGTGTTGGGAGGAACGGGGGCGTCGAAAAGTAAAGTGTTTCGGGAGCCGGTGCTGCTGGTGCCTTCGGATGGGTGCACCTACATGGGCAACGGGCTGCTGGCCACCAGTGACGGTGCGATCGTGCCCGCGCGCGAACACATGGATTCGCTGCTCTCCGAGTTCGGCTACGCCACCATGTGGGCCCCAGATCTTGAAGGGAAGATGCAGCACGTCGACCTCTGGCGCACCCGTCGCACAGCCAACGACAAACAACGCATGATGATGGTCATCGACCAACTCATCTGCGCCGACCCCGAATGCACCCACACCGCCATTACCAGCGAAGCACACCACATCGAAGCGTGGAAAAACGGTGGGCACACCAACGTCGACAACATGGTCATCGCCTGCCGACCCCACCACGCCCGCAACGACGACGACCGCGAACTCCAACGCTACGGGCACCTCACCCGCGACCCCGTCACCGGCCAGGCCTGCCGTCAGCTTGTCGACGAACACCGCAGCCGCCGATACCACCAATTTCCCCTCGCCCAATACAACGGCCGAAACTGGGTCCTCAACCACGAGCTTCACACCAACAACCTCTACAAACCCGAAGAACCACCACCCGACTAAGCGACCTACAAAACGCGAACAGCCCGCCCGGAACACATCCGAGCGGGCCAGAAGCGCAGGGCTAAGCCTTGGTTGGGTCAGTGAGGTTGAACTTCGCAGCCGCCTGCTCAGCGACCTCGCGATCAATCTCCCCTTCAAGAACCAGAGCGTTCAGCGCTGCCACCGTCACCGACTCGGCGTCAATGTTGAAGTAACGACGAGCCGCCGGGCGAGTATCGGAGAAACCGAAGCCATCCGCACCCAAGGAGGTGTAGTGGCCAGGCACAAACCGACGAATCTGCTCCTGAAGATCCGTAGCGAAGTCCGAAACTGCAATGTATGGGCCGGAGGCCTGCCTGAGCTGCTTCGTAGCAAACGCCTCTTCAGGAGATTCGCCGTGACGCAGAGCCTCGTGCTCCTTTTCGCGGCCTTCGCGAGCCAGCTCGACCCAAGAGGTGACCGAGAAGATGTTGGCATCGACGTCGAATTCTGCCAGTAGCTCCTTAGCCTTGAGCGCCTGCTGCATTCCGATGCCCGAAGCCAGAAGGGAAACTTCGTGTTTGCGGTTGCCCTCAGCCTTTTCATAGAGGTAGATACCCTTGTGGAGGCCGTCAACATCGAGGTTTTCCGGCTCGGCGGGCTGGTGCACGGGCTCGTTGTAGATAGTGAGGTAGTACATCACGTTCTCACCACGGTCGGGACCGTACATGCGGTCGATGCCCTCGTGGATGAGGTGCGCCAGCTCGTAGGCAAAAGCGGGATCGTACGAAACCACAGCGGGGTTCGTAGAAGCCAGGATTTGTGAGTGCCCATCCATGTGCTGAAGACCTTCACCAGTCAGGGTGGTGCGGCCGGCGGTAGCGCCGAGGATGAAGCCTCGAGTCATTTGGTCGCCTGCAGCCCAGAAGGAGTCACCGGTGCGCTGGAAACCGAACATCGAATAGAAGATGTACAGGGGAATCATCGCCTCGCCGTGCGTGGCGTACGACGTGCCAGCAGCAATGAAGGAAGCCGTCGAGCCTGCCTCGTTGATACCTTCATGCAGGATTTGGCCATCCTTGGACTCGCGGTAGGACAACATGAGGTCATGATCCACCGGCACGTAGTTCTGGCCGTGCGGGTTATAGATACCCATGGTGGGGAACCAGGAATCCATACCGAAGGTACGAGCTTCGTCCGGGATGATCGGCACGATTCGCTTGCCGAGCTCCTTGTCGCGCATCAATTCCTTGAAGGTGCGGACGACGGCCATCGTCGTAGCTACCTGCTGCTTGCCAGAGCCTTTGCGGATACTGCGTAGCTTATCCAATGGCGGTACTTCAAGAGGCTTGTAGGTGGTGCGTCGCTCCGGTAGGTATCCGCCGAGATCCTTGCGCTTTTCCTGAAGGTACTTGATTTCGGGGGAGTCCTTG
Organism: Corynebacterium gerontici; assembly: GCF_003813985.1. Taxonomy (NCBI): domain Bacteria; kingdom Bacillati; phylum Actinomycetota; class Actinomycetes; order Mycobacteriales; family Corynebacteriaceae; genus Corynebacterium; species Corynebacterium gerontici. The sequence goes on along the minus strand of NZ_CP033897.1, from coordinate 1,648,948 downwards.
CCGGGGTGGTAGTACGGCGGCAGGTAGGGGTTTTCTTCCAGCTGCTCGTCGGTGATCGGCACGCCCTGCTTGTCCCTGAAGAGCTTCAGGTCGTCTAGGGTGAGCTTCTTCATCTGGTGGGTGGCGTTGCGACCTTCGAAGTTGTGGCCGAGTCCGTAGCCTTTGATGGTGTGGGCGAGGATGACGGTTGGTCGATCCTTGGTTTCGAGGGCGCGTTGGTATGCGGCGTAGATCTTGCGGTAGTCGTGGCCGCCGCGGCGTAGGTTCCAGATTTCCTCGTCGGTCATGTCTTCGACGAGTTTTGCGGTGCGTGGGTCGCGGCCGAAGAAGTGTTCGCGGACGTAGGCGCCGTCGTTGGCTTTGAAGGTTTGGAAGTCGCCGTCCTTGGTGTTGTTCATCAGGTCGACGAGGGCGCCTTCTTTGTCTGCTTCAAAGAGCTTGTCCCATTCGCGTCCCCAGATGACCTTGATGACGGACCAGCCGGCGCCGCGGAAGAAGGATTCGAGTTCCTGGATGATCTTGGTGTTGCCGCGGACGGGGCCGTCGAGACGCTGCAGGTTGCAGTTGATGACGAAGGTTAGGTTGTCCAGATTGTTCAGCGCAGCCATCTGGATGAGGCCACGAGATTCTGGTTCGTCCATCTCGCCGTCGCCGAGGAACGCCCAGACGTGCTGGTCGGAGGTGTCCTTGATTCCACGGTTATGCAGGTAGCGGTTGAAGCGTGCCTGGTAGATGGCATCCATGGGGCCAAGGCCCATCGACACGGTGGGGAATTCCCAGAACTCGGGCATGCCCTTCGGGTGCGGGTAGGAGGGAAGGCCGCCTTGTTCGCGGGAGACTTCCTGGCGGAACCCGTCGAGGTCATCTTCAGAAAGTCGGCCTTCCATGAAGGCGCGGGCGTACATGCCTGGGGAGGCGTGGCCCTGGAAGAAGACTTGGTCGCCGCCGCCTGGGTGATCTTTTCCTCTGAAGAAGTGGTTGAAGCCAACTTCGTACAGCGGGGCGGCGCCGGCATAGGTGGAGATGTGCCCGCCGACGCCAATTTCGGGACGCTGTGCGCGGTGCACCATGATCGCGGCGTTCCAGCGGATCCAGCGGCGGTAGCGCTTTTCAATTTCCTCGTCGCCGGGGAAGTCCGGTTCCATCGTGGTGGGAATGGTGTTGACGTAGTCGGTGGAGGTCAATGCCGGCAAGGCAACGCGCTTCGCGGATGCGCGTTCGAGGAGGCGCAGCATGAGGAAGCGAGCGCGGTCGCCGTTGGACTCTTCAAGTAGTCCATCGAGGGATTCGAGCCACTCGCGGGTTTCTTCAGGGTCTGAGTCGTTCAGGTACGAGGCGACTCCGTCGCGAATGAGGGCAAAGTTCGTGTCCTCTGTGTGCTTTTCCTTGTTCGGATCAGCCATTCCACACCTCCGTTGAGATTTTTCTTGAAGGGCGGCGACGGTGTTGGCCGTCGACGCGCATTTGCCACAAGAATACGTTGCTGAATGAACTTCGTGTTTCCTGAAGGGGCGGTTTTGGGAAGATTCTTGCGAGAAAGACGGTAAAAACCCGCCTGACCATGTATTGTTCTTTAGCGATGAACGTCAATGATTCCAAGGAGACAAATTTTGGGGCAGATGTTGCCCTGCTGCTCGGCCTTCGTGAGGGGCTGACGGTTCAAGAAATGGGTTGGGATGAGGACGCGGACTCGTCGATAAGCGAAGCGATAGAGGATGCGATCGATGCCGAACTTCTTGAAGAGGACACTGATGAGGTGTGCGACATGGTGTTGCTGTGGTGGCGCGCTGAAGATGGGGACCTCGGTGATGGGCTTGTCGACGCCCAACGTTCCCTCGCTGACAACGGCCGCATCTGGTTGCTGACGCCCGGCACGGGTAAGCCTGGTGCGCTGGAGCCCGGTGAAATTTCTGAAGCGGCGCAGCAGACTGGTTTTGTGCAGACGAAGGCTGAGCGCCTGGGTGATTGGCAGGGATCGTGCCTGGTACAGGCCGGTGTGAAGCAGTAGTTTTGCGTTTCGGGTTTTTTGGGCTACGCTTTTCCAAGTCGCCGCAGTGATGCGGATGGCGATTGCGCCTTTAGCTCAGCTGGGAGAGCAGCTGGTTTACACCCAGCAGGTCGGCGGTTCGAGCCCGTCAGGGCGCACATGTCGGATTGGCAGTCGGTTGGAAACACAGTATTCCGCCGGCTGCTTTTTTCGTGCGCGAATGTGTTGCCGGGTGTGGCGTTGGATCGTGCTGTGGGGGACCCTGGTGGCGCGTGGCATCCGGTGGCGGTGTTCGGGAGGTATGCGGGCGCGCTGGAGCAGCGTTTATGGGCTGATGACCGTGCGCGCGGGGCGGTGTTCTGTGCGTTGAGTGTCGCGCCGCCGGTGGCTGCTTCGTGGTGGGTGTGGCGTCGTTTTCCGCACTTGAGCAATGCGGCTGCTTTGGCGGTGGCGTTGGGCGGCACCACGTTGGAGCGCACGGGCGTGAAAGTGGCCCACGACCTTGAGCGCGGTGATGTGGAGGCGGCTCGCGCTTGGGTGCCGTGGTTGTGCTCTCGCGATCCGCACAGCCTTGACGCCGATGGCATTGCCCGCGCCACCGTCGAATCGCTTGCCGAAAACGTCTCAGATGCCGCCGTCGCCTCTCTCTTCTGGTCCGCGTTCGGCGCACCGTGGGTGGTGCTGCATCGCTGCGCCAACACGCTGGACGCCATGGTTGGCTACCGCAACGAGCGCTACCGCAACTTCGGGTGGGCTTGCGCCAAGCTTGACGACGCCCTCGCCTTCATCCCCGCCCGCCTTTGCGCAGCCCTGTTCGTGGCCGCCAGTTTTCCTGAAGGGAGGGGGCGTGAGGCGATCCGCGCGTGGCGTGAAGACGCTTCCGCGCACCCAAGCCCAAACGCCGGCCCGGTGGAGGCGACGGCTGCGGCGGCGCTCGGTGTCTGCCTGGGTGGCGCCACTCGCTATGCCCACGGCGTGGAGCAGCGTCCGGTGCTTGGTCGGGGGCGTGCACCTCGGGCGGGTGATGTGCGGGCGGCAGTGCGGTTGATTCGTCGGACGCAGTGGTGTGCGGTTGGGGTGAGCGTCGCGCTGGGCGCACTTGTGGCACGATCGGGTGCATGAAGGCTGTTGGATATACGCAGAACTTACCTATTTCGAGCGCTGAGGCTTTGGTGGCGGGGGACGTCAAAAAGCCTGATTGTGGGCCCAGGGATGTTTTGATCCGGGTTGAGGCCGTTGGGGTGAATCCGATCGACACGAAGCAGCGTTTGAATGCTGATCCGGGCGATTTCCGGGTGCTTGGTTACGACGCCGCTGGTGTGGTGGAGGCCGTGGGGGAGGAGGTGACCAGGTTTTCGCCGGGCGACGCGGCGATGGCGATTGGCACTCTTGCGCGGCAGGGCACGAACGCCGAATTCTTCGCCATCGACGAGCGCATGGCCGCCCCGATTGCCGTTAATAATTTTGCGCAGGCCGCGGCGCTGCCCTTGACGTTCGTGACGGCGTGGGAAAGCCTTTTTGAAAGGCTTGGGCTTGGCGAGGACTCCCGCGGCACCCTGCTGATGGTGGGCGCCACCGGCGGCGTGGGCGTGGCAGCGTTGCAACTACTCGCAGCAAAATGCCCGCAAGTGCACGTGGTGGCGACGGCTTCCGACGATCGTCGCGCGGCGCTCGTCCGCGAGCTCGGCGCCGCAACCGTGGTCAATCACCGCGAGGACTGGGTTTCGGCTCTGCTTGAGGAATTTCCTGAAGGGGTGGATTGGGTATTCACGGCTCACTCCGTCGGCCAAGAGCACGCCCTGGCGGCGGTATGCAAGCCTTTCGCGCACATTGTCGGCATTGACGTCGGCCCGGATTCGATCGCCCCGCTGAAAGCAAAATCCCTGACGTGGCATTGGGAATCGATGTTCACCAAATCGCTTTTCGACGCTCACCTCTCCACCCAAGGCGCCATCCTCGACGAGGTGGCGCGCCTGTGGACAGATGGGACGATCCGCCCCATCATCGCCGAGGAGCTCAGCCCCATCTGCGTGGATACGCTGCGCGTGGGCCACGAACGCATGGAAGCCGGCCACGAACTCGGCAAGATTGTCGTGACCGGCTGGAAGTAGCAAACGCAGCTAGAAATTATCGCGGCGTGCATCAAAGCCGCGGTTTTGGCCCGAAGTGGGGTGCTTCGTGCCGTAGCGGGATCTGCTCGGCGCCGCTTGTGGTGCCGGGGTCTCGGGGGCGTCTGTGGTGGGGTCGGACATTTCCGATTCTTCTTCGCGCACGCGGCGGCGTTCCCTTACTTCAGAAAAAATGAAGTAGCCCAAGCCAAGTGGTGCCATGAGGCCGAAGGCTATCCACTGGAATCCGTAGGAGAGGTGGTTGCCCCGGTCTTGTTTTGGAATTGGGATGGGCGTGAGGGCGCCGGGCTCGTCGCTTGAGATCTGCAGGTAGTCCTCACCCAATTGGGTACCGGTGAGTTCGCCTACTTGCTGCGTGTTGATCCCGTACACCTGCTGGTAACCATCGGCTTGCATTGGAGCCTTGTCTGGCTTTTTCTCATTGCTGCGGGCGTGCGCCACCAGCGTCACTTTTCCTGAAGGGGCGGTGGGGATGTTGGGAGCCTCCCCGGCGGCGGTCGCCTCGAAGCCCCGGTTGATAAGTACGACTGGTCCGCCATCGATGTGGAAGGGCACGAGGGATTGGTAGGAGGGGCCGGATTCGACGGGGCGCATGCGTAGGAGCACTTCTTTTTGGGGCAGGTATTGCCCGGTGATGCGGACGCGTTGCCATTCGCGGTCGCCTTTGATGGCGCCGTGTTCGTCGAAGACTTCCGTGTAGTTACTCGGGTCTTGGGCAAAGGCTTTGTCGACGTGTTCGTTTTGCACCACGATGGCGTGGTCTTTGCCGAGTTGCCAGGGCGAGAGCACGGTGAACGCTAGGTAGGAGAAGGCGATGACGAGCAGGGTGGTGATGACCCATCCTGGTGTGAGAAAGACTTTCCACCCGCTGCGTTTGCTCTTAGTGCTCACGCAGGTGCTCCTTGATCCATTGGATGATGCCTGGGGTGGCGTCGAGGATTTGGTCGCGGGCGGTGGCGAAGTCTTTGGCGTCGCCGTAGTAGGGGTCTTCTACGTCTTCGGTGTCGGCTTGGGGGTCGAAGCTGCGTAGGAGGCGGATGCGTTCCGGGTCGTAGCCGAGTTTCAGCAGGGCCTGTTGGTGCCCGCGGTCGAGGGCGATGAGGAGGTCTGCGTGTTCGGCTTCTTCGCCGATTTGGGCGGCTTTGTGGGCGCTGCCGTCGAAGCCTTTGTGGCGAAGTGCGCTGAGAGCGCGTCGGTCGGCGCCCTGGCCTATGTGCCATCCCCCGGTTCCACAGGAGCTCACGTGCACTTGCTGGCCGAGCCCTTCGCGTTCAACGGCGTCCCGCAGGATCACTTCGCCCATGGGGGAGCGGCAGATGTTGCCGGTGCAGACGAACACTACCCCGAGCGATTTATTTGAAGAAGGCATGAATTTTTTCCTCCAAGGTCGATATGTCGCCAGCGTAGTCGTAGGCGGCGTTCCATTCTGCTTCCTCACCATGTCCCCATTGCACGAGGATGGTGGGGATATCGAATTCGGCTGCGCCTTCGGTGTCGTGGGAGCGGTCGCCGATCATGAGCGCTCGTTGCTGTGTGGGATCGATGTTGAGGGTGCGCAGGACGTGGTCGATCACGGCTGCCTTGCCTTGGCGCCCAGCATCGACGTCGGCTCCGCCGATGAAGTCGAAGGCGTCGCCAACGCCGAGGTGTTCGAGGGTTTGCGCCGCGAGGTCCTGGTTTTTACTGGTGGCGGTGCACAAAGTAAACCCTTCCTCGCGCAGCGTCCGTAGCAGCTCGGGCCACCCCTCGAAGAGGGCGGCGTTGTGCCAGCCGTGCCGGCGATAGTGTTTCCGAAAAGCTTGAAGGCCGTGTTTGGCGTCTTCGGGCGGTAGGCCGAGGTCGATCAGGGTGTCGTAGATCTGCGGCCCGGGTACTTTGCGCAGGCGTTCTTCGCTTGGGATTGGGTAGCCGATGGTTTCCAGGGCATGGATGAAGCTGGCCCGGATTCCTGGATAGGAGTTGACGATGGTTCCGTCGACGTCGATAAGCAAAACAGACACGCCCACTAGTGTCCCATTGTTGCCTAGGGCAGCTACACTCAGCCCAGTGTTTGATCCTCGAATCCACGGAGACCTGGACGCCAAAGGTGCGCGCCTCGATTTTGCCGTCAATGTGGCCGATGAGACGCCGCGGTGGCTGCAGAAGGCGATTGTGCAGGCGGTGGGACGGCTGCGGGACTATCCCGATGCGGAGGAGGTTTCGCAGGTAGAGGCGCAGATCGCCGAGTACCATGGTGTGCCCTCGGAGCAGATCATGCTCACGTCCGGGGCTTCGGAGGCGTTTGCATTGCTGAAGAATTTGGCGCCAGTGCGCCCGTGCATCATCCACCCAGGGTTTTCTGAGCCTGACGCGATTTTCGGCTCCCAAGCGATACACCACGTCCTACACCCGCCTTTCGAGGACCTTGGCTCTCTTCCCGATTGCGACATGGCGATCCTCGGCAACCCCACCAATCCAACGGGCGTTCTCCACGATCCGCGTTCGCTGCGCGCCCCTGGCAGAACGGTGGTGGTTGATGAGGCATTTCTGGACGTGGTGGGCGAGGAACATTCGCTGATCCCTTCACAGCTTTTCGACGTCCTCTGCCTGCGAAGCCTAACCAAAACATGGGCGATTGCTGGTCTTCGAGTGGGCTATGTGGCAGGGCCGGCGGCGTTGCTCGATCAATTGAGGGCAACCCGCGCGCACTGGCCCGTCAATACCCTGGCGCTGGCGGCCGCCGCCGCAGTGTTCGAGCATGGCGTGCAGACGCTACCGGCAATCCGCGAGGCGCAGGAGCAGCAGCGAGGGGAGATGCTGGGCCTTTTGGAAGCCGCCGGTTTTGCACAAGCAAGCCGATCGGTGGCGCCCTTCGTGCTCATGCGCACGCCCTTCGAGCAGCCGGAGCGGATACGCCAGGAACTCTTGCGCCGAGGCATTGCGGTTCGACGCTGCGACACGTTCCCCGGACTAGACTTGAACCACTGGCGTTTGGCGTTACGACCCCAACGCGAAGTCCGCGAATTTTTGAACACCCTGCACCAGATTGGAGTGCTGTGAGCACCTTGGAATCATCCACACACGACCACCGAGCACCGGCAACCGTCGCCGACGTTGTGGAGGTGCTCGAAGCCGCCTACCCACCGCACCTGGCGGAATCCTGGGACGCAGTGGGGCTGGTCTGCGGTGATCCAGAAGCGGCAGTGAACACCGTCTGCTTTGCCTTAGACTGCACGCTCGAAGTGGCACAAGAGGCCGTGAACCAAGGCGCAGACATGCTCGTGGTTCACCACCCCCTGCTGTTGCGCGGCGTGAACTCAGTGGCTGCAAATACGCCGAAAGGCAAAGTGATCCACACGCTTATCCGTGCAGGCGTGGCCCTATTTGCGGCGCACACCAATGCGGACTCGGCGCGCCCCGGCGTCAATGACAAATTGGCTGAATTGTGCGGCATCACCCCAGGGCGCCCAATCGCGCCCAAGCAGCAGGGACTAGACAAGTGGGGCGTGCAAGTTCCCCCACAACACGCAGAAACCCTGAAGGAAGCCATCTTCGGTGCTGGCGCCGGACACATCGGTGAGTACAGCGAATGCGCCTTCAACATCAGCGGCGAAGGCGAGTTCCTGCCCGGCAGCCACGCCAACCCCACCATCGGTGAGGCAGGCAAGCGAGAAGTGCTCCAAGAGCTCAGGATCGAATGCGTGGCACCACGCCACCGCCGAGGCGCCATCCTCGAAGCACTCCGAAGCGCCCACCCCTACGAAGAACCCGCGTTTGACATCACCGCACTGGAAGCCAGCCAACCACTTGACGAAGCCTGCGGCCTCGGGCGCATCGGTGAGCTGGACACCCCCATGCGCTTTGAAGACTACGTGCAGTTCATTGCCGATCAGCTTCCCGAAACCACCTGGGGTGTACGCGCCGCCGGTGACCCCGAGCGCATGGTGCACACCATCGCGGTGAGCTCGGGGGCAGGCGACAGCTTCCTCGAAACCGCAGCCAACCTCGGCGTCGATGTCTTCCTCACCTCCGACCTTCGCCACCACCCCGTGGACGAAACGCTGCGAGCCCACGACATCTGCGTCATCGACACCGCACACTGGGCCAGCGAATTCCCCTGGACCGAACAAGCCTCCCGAATCGTGCAACAATCACTGCGCCACATCGACACCAAAGTGCTACACATCAGAACCGACCCTTGGACTCTTTCCAAGCACCCACAACGCTAGAAAAACTTAGGAGCAACCACATGCAACTCGAACTCCCCCTTCAGGAAAAATTGTTAGAAATTGCCACGTTGGAGCGCAATGGTGACGTTGGGCTGCAGCCGGAGGCTAGTGAAGAAGCGAAGGAATTAGCGAAGCTTCGCAAGAAGCTGGGACGTACGCGCGATGCCTCAGCCTCGGCGCAATTAGCCGTGGACGATATGGAGTTGGAGATCCGTCGCATTCAAGAAGACGAGCGCAAGCTTCGCCGCCGTCTTGACGATGACCGCCGCCAACTTGGCGCCGCCACGGATCCGACTACGCGTAAGGATCTGCAGCACGACCTGCACTCTTCGCAAGTGCGCCTGCAGAATCTCACCTCCGAAATGCAGGAGGCGCACAACGAGGTGCACGCGCTGCGTGCGAATCGCGATTTGTATCGCCAGCAGCTCGGTGAGTTAGAAGTAGAGGTAGAAAAGGCGCAACGAGCTGCAGACGCCGTGCCGCTAGATACCACCGTGGAGGATGCGCGCGGGCGCGTCGAAAAGCTTAAGGGCGAATTGCCCGCCGATATCCTCGCCGCCTACGAAGAGCGACGCAGCGAAAATGGCATCGGCGCAGCGAAGTTCAACGGGCGCTCCTGCGGTGGCTGCCACATCATGTTGCCCGTGGCCGAGGCCTCGCGTATCCGCCAAGCACCAGCCACCGAGGTTCCAGAATGCGGCGAATGCGGCAGCTACCTAATCCGAGGTCGCGCATGAGTTTGCACGTGGTGATTGAAGCCGACGGCGGTTCGCGCGGCAACCCGGGCCCCGCCGGCGCAGGCACTGTCGTGCTCAACGCCGATCGCACGAAGGTGCTGGCCAGGCTCGCGTATGTGGTGGGGAAGTCCACGAACAATGTCGCCGAATACCACGGGCTGCTCAACGGACTCAAAGCCGCGCAGCAACTTCGGGCAACGCACATCAGCGTGCGCATGGACTCCAAGCTCGTGGTGGAACAAATGTCTGGGCGCTGGAAAATTAAGCACCCTGACATGCGCGAACTCGCCATGCAATGCAAAACCATCGAACGTGAAATGCAGCAGGTGGAGTACCAGTGGGTGCCTCGCAAAGACAATTCGCGCGCCGATGAACTCGCCAACAAAGCAATGGATGCCCTCGGCCGTGGTGCTGCACCAGGATTCCTCGAAGGCTTTGGGCTTATCGACGCCCACGCGGAAAAATCAGAGCCGCCAGCACCAAAGGAACAATCGGATCCGAAGGTGTGGAACGGTGCGACCACCGAAGCTACCCGCTTGCTCCTGCTACGGCACGGGCAAACAGCCATGTCCGCGCAACGCCGCTACTCCGGCAGAGGCAACCCGCCGCTGACCGAACTCGGGCAGCAGCAAGCTGCAGCCGCAGCGCAACACCTCGGGGCGCGCGGAGGCATCGACGCAATTGTCGCCTCGCCGCTGGAGCGATGCCAGCAGACGGCGAAGGCCGTTGCCGATGTCCTCGGACTCACCGTGCACACCATCGACGCCCTTCAGGAAATGGACTTTGGTGATTGGGACGGCCTGAGCTTTGCCGAAGCGCGCGCAGCCGACCCTGAGCTGCATGAACAGTGGCTGCGCGACCCTAACGTTGCACCGCCAGGCGGGGAATCACTGTCCCAAGTGTTCCGGAGGGTGAAAAAGGCTCGCGCCCACATTGCTGAAACGTTCGGGCCGGGCACCATCCTGGTGGTCAGCCACGTCACACCGATCAAGTCGGTGCTTCGTGAAGCGCTCGGTGCACCAGGGACGATGTTCCACAAGATGCACCTCGATTTGGCCTCGCTTTCCATCGCTGAGTTCTATGCCGACGGCCCCACATGCGTTCGACTCGTGAACGACACCTCCTACCTTCAAGGTGTGCGTGTACAGTAAGGGACGCGAATGAGCCGGCTGGGCGATCGCGATTCTGCGCAACGGTACTTTAAGTGCGCTGGCGCAGGGTCGAGGAAAGTCCGGACCCCACAGAGCACGGTGGTTGCTAACAGCAACCCGGGGCAACCCGAGGGCAAGTGCAGCAGAAAGTAAACCGCCAGCTTGAGGCTGGTAAGGGTGAAAGGGTGCGGTAAGAGCGCACCGGCAGTTGCGGTGACGTAACTGGCCAGGTAAACCCCACCGGGGGCAAGGCAAGAGGGCGCACACAGATCCGGCATTGGATTTGCTGGCACGTGTGCCTGCGCGGATTGTGGCGGCTCGCCTCAACGTCCGTGGGTAGCTGCTTGAGGCCGCAGGCAACTGCGGCCCTAGATGGATGATCGCCGCCCGATTTCGGGCACAGAATCCGGCTTATAGGCCGGCTCATTCGCCTTCAATACTCAGTGCAACTCGGCGGTCTCGCCGGGAGCTACCGAAACAAGCTCGAGGCCCGCGTCGGCTATCTCCTGTGAAAAAGCTTCGGCGCGATCAATCGGCACGAGGCACACCACTCCCGACTCCACCGCCCTGGCAGCGTGCGCGCCATATTGGAGACACAACTGCGCTACCGCTGACAATTGCTCGTTGTCAAGCAGTTGGCTGAGGTACTCCTGGTGAGAATCATTCATGGCAGGCACGATGTCGCCACTTCGGCGCGAACGAATCGACGCGGCAGCGCGCAACGTCCTATCAATTTCGTGCTCCAAGTAGCGCAGCCATCGGCTCGCTTGATCAACGCTCGGAGCCTGGGACTTCGGGTGCACCTGATGAACGGCACGAAGCCATGCCAGTACTCGCTCCCGCGCATTTGGCAATTGCCGCAAGCTCGGGGCTGCAAAGGCGCCGGTAACGTCGTCGATAAAGCGCTGCATGGCGCTTAGATCCGGGCTGGACTGCACCTTCGGCGCCGTGACGATGCGGGTGGCAAATCCGAAACCATCAGGAGCGTTGATGTGCGTAATGGAGTGATCAGCGAAGTCAACCACGTTCACAACCTCACCCTTGCCCCTGAGCGCGGCAATGTAACGGGCCCGCCCGGGTGCATGTTTGCAGAACGTAGAGGACGCTTGGGCGCACACATCGGCGAGCTTGGTGCGCATGGGACCGAGTTGATGTTCTTCGGGCTCATCTGTGAGCGTCAGCGCAAAGGCAACATCGCAGGCTTCATGAAGGCCCAGTCCGGCGTCGGGGGTGATGGCACTCACTACCGTTACGTCCATGCCCGGGGTCTCACGGCTGATGAGCTGGCGGTGCATCAGTGTCAAAAGAACAACCGCGAGACGTTGTGCAGGGTTGTCCTGGTCGAAGGTGAGCTTCTGGTCGTTGTGGAGATCCCGAAACTCCGCAATTTGAGCGCTATATGTTTGCTCGCTTGTCTGCTCACCCTCGGCACCCAATTGCACAACCCGCACCTGCATTTGCTGATCGCTTCGCGGACTGCACGCAACCGCGAGGCGCTGCTGCGTGAGCCCGAGGAGCACCATGCCGCCTGCATGATCGCTAAGATCGCCCAAGTAAGGGCACGTGGCTGGGGCGCTGGCCACCACTGCATGATCTGTGGCCCAGGAGGCATGGAGGCTGCGTGCCATGGCCGCAACGTCAATGTGCTTGGCAGGCCACAAGGCCATATGGAACTCCTCAAAGTGTGGGGGAAGCAGCAGCGCAGGAGATCTGCAAGACTGCGGGGTAATACCTTCATTTTAAAGGCTGGGAAGGGCCTGCAAGGATCGAGGCGTGGACAAGCGAACATCTAGCTGCGTACCTTGATGGTTGAAGAACACGATTCGAGGCGCGCGGCTGATAACGCCAGCGTCAGTATTGAAGAAAAGGGAATCTGATGGCAGAGATCGATCAACAGTGGTTTTACAACCTGAAAACCGGGGAAGTGGCCCAAGGCAAGCAGTTCAGCTCCATGGATCGCATGGGCCCCTATGACACCGAGGAAGAAGCACGCCACGCCCTCGAAATCGCGCACGAGCGCAATGAGGAAGCAGATGAAGCTGAAGCGGAATGGGAGAACGAGGAGGACTAGCCCTCACCCATCCACTCAGCGTCAGGCCACTAGGCGCGCCCTAATGCTCGTTGCAATTTGGACGCCCTGGTGGCTTTTTCTACGCCTTGCATAGACCCCAGTACTTCAAGAGCACTCGCGAGAATTTCTGCTGCGATGCCCAAGTCTTGGGCCTGCTGGGTAGCCTCTACCTCCCACTCACGCCAGCGACGCGCGTGATGCTCATTCGAGTTTTGGGCTTCGACATGGTCGTCGCAAAATTCAGCGATGGCGGTGCCGTCGTGGGTGAGCAGGAGGGTCTCAGCTCGGCGGTTGCGAATCCTGGCAATTTCAACCAGGGGTTCTTCGCCCACGTGTTCAGCCACGAGCTGCCGGAGTGCATCTGGAACTTGGTTTTCTTCGCTAGAGTCCAAAGGCGCGTGAGTTTCTTGCCTGCCGTCGGAAGTGTTGGTTTTCAGGTGCCAGCCTGCGTCTTTACCTCCTGTTCTCCTGCGCAAGGTGATCTTTGCGTGTGACAAGGTGAGGTCGGGGGTGTCGAAATATCGAGCGTCAAGCTCCATTATTGAAGGCTTAGACGCTGTAGCGACGTGCTCAATGTCCTCGAAGGTGGGGTCGCCAACTGATCCCTCCACCTCGAACTTGATCTCTTGTTCTTTCTGCTGCTTCAGACTCATGAGTGCAGTTCTACCAGTTTGCGGGGCATACACACGTGAGTGGCATACCAGCGGGCGCCCACGGATTGCCAGGCTGGAATTTCCGGCGGTGGAGGCTCCACGATGTCGCTGAGGACAAGTGCTTCTACGATGGCGAGTTGCGAAGCGTAAGGGCCGCTGCGGATGCGGCACCCAAAGTTTGCCGGTTTCGTGGGCTCGGGAGGCTGGCGCCTGCAGTAATGCTGTGCTGCACCCAGAAGTAAGTTGCTGGCGATGACCGGGTCCAGGCGTTGCATCTTTGGCCACGGGCAACGTAACACCTCGTATAGCGATTCCCTGACCCGCTCTATGTCGTGTATCTCACCGATGAGCGACCAAATCCCACTGCTGTGCAGTTGTACGGCCACAGCGCCCGAAGCGTGCGCGAGTCGCCTGAGGAGCATGCCCCTAGCAAGTTGCTGGGGCCACGAAATGTGAATCCTAACTGCCTTAACCTGTTGCGGAGCGGGTGACGGACCGGGCAAGGAGCACACCACCGGAGGGAGATTGTGGCGCTTGCATAGGGCTTCGGCCTTGGCACGGAATGCCTGTGCTTCGGCGTTGTTGTATGTGTGGTCTGCGTGACGCATGAGCGCACGGATTCTTCGCAGCGCTGGCGGTTTCTCTGGGGTTTGGGGATGCAGCAGAGGGGCGTCGATAAGCGTGCCTGTGAGTGCTGGGACAATGGCGCCATGGGGGTGGGTAAGCCACGCATCGAGCACGCCGGGCGGCACATTGGGAGGTGCTGTGGTGCAGGGCGGTGGCCATTGGCCGGTGGCGTGTGCGATGTCTTGAGGCCGCCAGCCTCGTTGCATGAGATTTCGAATCTGTGTTTGTGTCATGTTGATGATGCTGGCACACTACCCCCGAGCGGGAAGTTTTCGCAGTTCAGCTGCGTTTTGTGGTTATAGTGTGGGCGTGACTCGGGGGTTGGTTACTACGCTGAGAAGCATGAATTCACAGCAAGAGTTTGTGTTGCGCAGCATTGAAGAACGCGGCATTCGATTTGTTCGTCTTTGGTTCACTGACATTCTCGGCTACCTGAAGTCGGTGGCCGTTGCACCCGCCGAGCTTGAATCAGCCTTTGAAGAAGGCATTGGCTTTGACGGTTCGGCGATTGAGGGCTTTTCGCGCGTTTCGGAGGCTGACACCATAGCGATGCCCGACCCATCGACATTCCAGCTCTTGCCTTTCGACGACGACGATTCGCCGCTGCAGTCGGCCCGGATGTTCTGCGACATCATGAACCCCGACGGGCACCCCTCCTACTCGGATCCCCGCCAGGTGCTGCGCCGCCAAATCAACCAAGCCGCGGACGAAGGCTTTAGCTGCAGCGTCTCCCCAGAAATTGAGTTTTACCTGGTGCAAAGCCTGTCCACCGATGGGCGCCCACCAATTCCCACCGACAATGGCGGTTATTTTGATCAGGCCAGCCGCAATGACGCCCCGCTGTTTCGCCGCGAGGCGATGCTCGCCCTAGAGCGCATGGGTATCCCGGTAGAGTTTTCTCACCACGAGACCGCACCGGGCCAGCAAGAAATCGACTTGCGCCACGCCGATGCACTGACCATGGCCGATTCCATCATGACCTTCCGATACGTGATGAAGCAGGTGGCGCTGCGCAATGGGGTAGCCGCAACGTTTATGCCCAAGCCCTTCCGGGACTTTGCAGGCTCGGCCATGCACACGCACATGTCCCTGTTTGAAGGGGACATGAATGCCTTCCACGACCCCGATGACGAGTTCAGCTTGAGCAAAACTGCCAAGCAGTTCATCGCGGGTATCTTGGAGCATGCCAACGAGATTTCTGCCATTACCAACCAGTGGACCAACTCCTATAAGCGCATCCTCTTTGGCAATGAGGCTCCCACCGCTGCTACCTGGGGCGTATCCAACCGCTCTGCGCTCGTGCGCGTGCCCACCTACCGCCTGACCAAGGAAGATTCACGCCGCGTAGAGGTGCGATCCCCGGACAGCGCTTGTAACCCCTACCTCGCGCTTGCCGTGCTGCTTGGCGCGGGCTTGAAGGGCATCAAGGAAGGCTACGAGCTGCCCGATCCTGCTGAAGACGACATTGCACAACTGACCCGCCGCGAGCGTCGCGCCATGGGTTACAGGGACCTGCCCATCAGCCTTGACCACGCGCTGCGTTCCATGGAACAGTCGGAATTCGTTGCCGACATCCTGGGGGAGCATGTCTTTGAATATTTCTTACGCAACAAATGGCGTGAATGGCACGAATACCAGGAGCAAATTACCCCCTGGGAGCTTTCCTCAAACTTGGACTACTAGCGCCGGGTCACCGTAGCCAAATGACGCAATAGCCAAGAGTCGCAGAAAAAAGGGAAGAGAAACTCAGCATGAACGAGCACCGAACCACCACCAAGAAGCCTGTGCGCGGGCCATTGCCTTCTGTGAGCGCACTTGGCTTCCACGGACAGCACGCGGCGAAGGATCTGGAATGGCTGGGGTGGTGGAATGAGGAATCTGTGCCGCTGCTGTGGGCTCTGGCTGGGACTGCTAATGAGGATCTGGCGCTCAATTCACTCATTCGATTCATGCAGGCCCTCGACGATGCAGAGCGCAAGGACGTAGACCTCGCCATCCGCGAAGATATTGTCTTTCGCGTCCGACTCTTCGCGCTGCTTGGCGGCTCCTCGGTGCTTGGTGATCACCTAGCGGCGCACCCGCAATTGTGGCGAGACCTAGCCAAACCGATGCCCAACCGAGCAGGCATGTTTGTGGAGATGCTGAGCTGCATCGACGCGAAGCCCGCAGTTTTCGCCACCCAGGAGGAGGCCGCAGGAACGGATCCACTGGAGTTGTCCTTTGGCATGAACTTCGATGCGCCAGATCCAGCAATTCCTGAGTGCTCCACCGCTGGCACCTATTGCGCAGGCATCGGTGGCGTCGAGGCAGAGGCCACCTTGAAACGTACCTACCGCAACTTGCTGCTGCGTATCGCTGCGGTGGATTTGGCGGGAACCTACCTGGAGGATCCTCGCCGCGAAGGCCAACCGGAGGTGGACTTCAGCGTTGTAACGAACACGCTGGCAGACCTCGCCGATGCCGCCCTGAGCGCTGCCTTGGCCGTAGCGGTGCGCAACACTTATGGCGATAAGCCGCTCGACACGCATTTGGCGGTGCTTGCCATGGGCAAATGTGGCGCCAGGGAACTGAATTACATCTCCGATGTGGACGTCATCTTTGTAGCGGAACCACCATCACCCGCAGCAACAAAGCTGGCTGGAGAGTTTATCCGCATCGGCTGCCGCGCTTTCTTTGAAGTGGACGCAGCCCTGCGTCCCGAAGGTAAACGCGGAGCGTTGGTGCGCACCCTTGATTCCCATGTGGCCTACTACAAGCGTTGGGCAGACACCTGGGAGTTCCAGGCGTTATTGAAGCATCGCCCAATGACCGGCTACGTGCCGCTCGCGCAGCAGTATTCGGAGGCTATTTCTCCGATGGTGTGGAACGCCAGCCAACGTGAATCCTTCGTTGACGATGTGCAGTCTATGCGGCGTCGAGTGCTCGAAAACGTCCCGCGAAACCTGAAATCGCGGGAGCTCAAATTGGGTGAAGGTGGGCTGCGCGATGTGGAATTTGCGGTGCAATTGCTCCAGCTCGTGCACGGTCGCACCGATGAGTCCCTACGCACCCTAGCCACCGTCGATGCCCTAGCCGCGCTGGTTGAAGGCGGTTATATTGGCCGCGAGGATGGAGCGGAGCTCACCCGAACTTATGAGTTCCTGCGATTGTTGGAACACCGTCTCCAGTTACACAAAGTGAAGCGTACCCACACGCTTCCAGCAGACGATGATCAAAAGAATCTCCGATGGCTCGCGCGTTCGGCTGGCTTCCGCAGCTCCAAACAGGGCAGTGCAATTGAGGCCATGCGGGAACAAATCCGCAAAGTTCGCTTGGACATCCAAAATCTGCACCGCAAGCTCTTCTATCGGCCGCTGCTGAATTCTGTGGCGCTCATGGACGCAGGCACCATCAAGCTGTCTCCAGAGTCGGCAAAGCTACAGCTTGGCGCCCTAGGCTACAAGTTCCCCGATCGCGCTTTTGAACACCTCCAAAAGCTTGCCGCTGGTTCCAGCCGCAAGGCGAAAATCCAGGGCATGTTGCTGCCCACCTTGATGGAGTGGTTGTCTCAAACCGCTGACCCCGACGCCGGGCTGCTGAATTATCGCAAGTTGTCCGAGGCTGTGGAGGACCAAACCTGGTTCTTGCGCATGCTTCGCGACGAAGGCGTGGTCGGGCAAAGGCTCATGCGTATCCTCGGCAACTCGCCCTATGCCTCTGACCTCATCCTTTCCACCCCAAATGTGATTAAGCAGTTTGGCGATGGTGCAGTTGGGCCAAAGCTGCTTGAAACCAGAATTGGTGCTGTGTCCAAATCACTCGTAGCAGCAGCCGGACGCCACGATAATCCCAAGAAGGCGATTGCGGTGGCGCGTTCCTTACGCCGCAAGGAGCTCGCCCGCATCGCCAGCGCCGATCTGCTGAACATGATGAACATTGAGGAAGTCTGTCGGGCATTGTCCTTTGTGTGGGACGCCGTGCTCGAAGCGGCCCTCAGTGCAGAGATTCGTGCTGCAGTGGCAGAAGGAGAGCTCGATGGCCCCCTCGCGCGGATCGCCGTCATCGGCATGGGGCGCCTTGGTGGTGCTGAGCTCGGCTATGGCTCCGATGCGGACGTCATGTTTGTCTGCGAGCCGGTTGATGGGGTAGAAGAAAACGAGGCGGTGAAGTGGGCCATTTCCGTATGTGATCGCATGCGGCAGCGTCTGTCAAAACCCAGCGGGGATCCGCCACTTGAGGTTGACCTCGGGCTGCGCCCTGAGGGGCGCTCGGGGGCAGTGGTACGCACCCTGGAGTCCTACCAGCGCTACTACGAACGTTGGGGTGAAGTTTGGGAAATCCAGGCACTCTTGCGTGCTACAGGTATTGCGGGCGATAGAGATCTGGCCGAGCGCTTCTTGCTCATGATCGATGAGTTCCGCTACCCAGATGCAGGTGTGACCAAAAAGGTCATCCGCGAGGTTCGCCGTATGAAAGCGCGCGTGGACAATGAACGCCTGCCGCGCGGAGCGGATCGCAATACACACACCAAACTGGGCCGAGGTTCGCTCACCGATATCGAATGGACTGTGCAATTGCTGACTCTGATGCATGCGCACGAAGTACCAGCATTGCGCAACACCTCAACACTTGAGGTACTCGACGTAATTGCCGAGAAACACCTGCTAGCGCAAGAAAAGGTGGACATCCTCAAAGAAGCGTGGCTAGCTGCCACACAGGCGCGCAATGCCATTGTGCTGGTGCGCGGCAAGCGCGTGGATCAATTGCCACAGCCCGGACCACAGCTCGCGGCGGTGGCCGGTGCCGCGGGCTGGAATCCAGAGGATTATCAAGCATTCTTGGAGCACTACCTCAAAGTCACTCGTCGTGCCCGCCAAGTGGTTGATGAGGTGTTCTGGGGTGAGGCTATGCCCACCGACGGTGAGCATTAGCGCTGCTGCACAGCAGGGGTTAGTAACGCTCGTTCACTCGGCGGTTTGCTGCGCGGCCAGGGTGTGCTGGGAATTCCGCTGGGTACCCCATGGCAATCACCAGGCCGACGCCGCGATCTTCGCGCCCACTCAACCCAATGGCTTCAAGCACCTCGGACTCATTCCAGCCGGTGGTGGGGGAAGTTGCCAAGCCCTCGCCCTGTGCAGCCACCAAGGCAAAACCTGCGAGCAACATGGCGTCCTTCATGGCTGTTTCGCGCAAACCGGCCTGGTCAAGTTTGCCTAGGTAGCCTCGGACGAATTCGGCGCGCTGTTGACCCAATACCTCGTCCAAATCTTCTGGAATATCGGCACGCGCCACGGTAATGAGCACCACTGGTGCATCACGAAGCTGGGCCTGACCCGAGGCGGCGAAGAGTGCATCTTTGATCGCTTGATCTCGTACCACCACCAAATCGGCGCGTTGGGCATTGAAGGCGGAAGGTGCTTCTAGGCTCAGCGAAACAACGCTATCCAGCACCTCCTGGCTCACAGGATCCTCAGTGAATTTGCGTGTGGCGCGGCGGCTAAGAATGGCTTCTTCAACGGTGGTCATGGGTCCTCCAGGAGTCGTGTTTTGGTGTATGGAACGAAACCCACCCCAGCGACGTTTACTAGACATGATCAACTTGAGTGTGAATCTTGAAGGTGCAACCGTCCAAGAGCTTCAAACATTCCTGAGGGCAGTCGAATCCACCGGCACCAAGGGCCGGACGCCTCTGCAACTCGACGGCACTGTGCTGAGCGTGAAAGCCGAGCATGGGGCCAAGGGGGCGTCGACAAGCTCGAGTGTGCCCAAGGTAGATGGGGATACGCCGCTGGGTGACCAAGCGCTGAAATCCGTCATCGATGCGCTGGTGAATCGCGCGACCGGCAACTAACACGGTTCAGGGTGCGCCCGCGTGAGGTAGACGGCTGAAACCCCGCTAGGGTAGAAGCCGTGAAATACATTTCTACGCGCGACGAATCAAAGACTCCGTACAGCTTCAGCGACATTTTGATCGCTGGCCTGAGCCCCGACGGTGGGCTTTACCTGCCCGAGGAATACCCGCAGCTCGATGGTGTGCTGCTGGATCAGTGGCGCACGCTGCTCAAAGAGCAGGGCTACGCGGCGCTGGCGGCTGAGGTGCTCAAGCTCTTCGTCGACGACATCCCGGCGGAGGATCTTGAGGGCATAGCCAAGCGCGCGTACACCACCGAGAAGTTCGCGCACGAGGACATCGTGCCGGTCACGCACTTGGAGGACAATATTTACCTGGGCCACCTTTCCGAAGGCCCAACGGCCGCCTTCAAGGATATGGCCATGCAGATGCTCGGCGAGCTCTTTGAATACGAGCTGGCCCGTCGCGGTGAGGCCCTGAACATTTTGGGCGCTACCTCGGGTGATACTGGTTCTTCTGCCGAGTACGCGATGCGCGGGCGCAAGGGCATCCGTGTGTTCATGCTGACGCCGAAGGGCCGCATGACTCCCTTCCAGCAGGCGCAGATGTTCGGCTTGGATGATCCGAACATTTTCAATATCGCCCTCGATGGAGTCTTTGATGATTGCCAGGATGCAGTCAAGGCGGTGTCCGCCGACGCCGATTTCAAACGCGTTCAGCGCATCGGTGCCGTGAATTCCATCAACTGGGCACGTCTCATGGCGCAGGTTGTCTACTACATCTCTACGTATCTGCGCATGACCGACAACAACGAGCAAAAGGTCAGCTTCGCGGTGCCCACCGGCAATTTCGGCGACATCTGCGCTGGTCACATCGCTCGCCAGATGGGGCTGCCCATTGATCGCCTGATCGTCGCTACCAACGAGAATGACGTCTTGGACGAGTTCTTCCGCACCGGCAATTATCGAGTCCGCAGCTCCGCCGACACTTTTGAAACATCTTCGCCTTCGATGGATATTTCGCGAGCCTCGAACTTCGAGCGCTTCATCTTCGATCTCCTTGGCCGCGAT
Source organism: Corynebacterium gerontici (assembly GCF_003813985.1). Classification (NCBI taxonomy): domain Bacteria; kingdom Bacillati; phylum Actinomycetota; class Actinomycetes; order Mycobacteriales; family Corynebacteriaceae; genus Corynebacterium; species Corynebacterium gerontici. Next base: position 1,628,485 of record NZ_CP033897.1, on the reverse strand, counting down.
TCCGAGCGCACCTCAGAACTGTTTGGCACCAAAGTTGCACAGGGTGGTTTTTCGCTTGTCGACGATCCCGCGTTCCCCAAAGCCGCCCACGAGTACGGTTTCGCGTCTGCTACCTCCACTCACGCCGACCGCGTGGCGACGATCCGCGATTGCAACGAGCGCCTTGACACTCTGATTGATCCGCACACCGCCGATGGTGTGAAGGCTGCCCGGGACTGGAAGGATCAGGTGTCCACCCCAATCGTGGTGCTGGAAACAGCGCTGCCGGTGAAGTTCGCCGATACGATCCGCGAGGCCATCGGTGAAGAACCGGAGATCCCCGAGCGCTTTGCCGGGATTATGGAGGCGCCCCGCCACGTTGCTGATCTGCCCAACGACCCGGAGGCCGTAAAGCAGTACATTTTGGATTCCATTCAAGCATCGGAGGTTTAAGCACATGGCGCAAGAGCGAACCGCTCCGGCGGAATACCACAACGAGTTTGACCCGGCTGCCCTGGTTGAGCAGATCAAAAAGGGCGCGTTGAAGGACGATCCATTTAGTTCCGAAGAGGCCCAGGAGCAGGTGGAGGACTAGTGGCGACCCCGGACTATGTATTGAAACTGCGCGAGAAGATCGGCAACGACGAGCTGTTTATGCCCGGCGTCACCGCCGTGGTGATCCGTGATGTTCCTGAAGGGGCACCGATCACTGCGGTGCCTGAGGTGCTGTTGGTGAAGCGGGCCGATAACGAGCAGTGGACCCCGATCACCGGCATCGTCGATCCCGGTGAAGAACCTCATCTTGCTGCGGTGCGTGAGGTGAAGGAAGAAACCGGCCTCGACGTCCAGGTTGAAGCCTTGTTGGGCGTCGGTGCCGCCGGTCCAGTCACTTACCCCAACGGTGACCAAGCCCGCTACATGGACACCGCCATGCGCTGCTCGCTGGCGGGCGATGATACCCCGCGCGTGGCGGATGATGAAAATCTTGAAGTGGGCTGGTTCTCCATCATGCAGATGCCGCCAATGAGTCCACGCTTCCGTCTAGTCATCGGTGATGCGGTGGCGCAGCTTCGCCGCCCCGAGGGCTTCAAGCCGCGCATGGGTTTTCAAAAGCGCGATCGCCAGCGTTAGGGCAAGAATCGCAGTTTCTTGCCTAGCAGCAGGGCATAGGACATCACTTGGCCATAGAGCTTTGGTGGCATGCCTTTAGGGCCACGGATGGATAGCCCACGCTGTTCGGCGACGTTGCGTGCCTCGGTGTATTTCAGCAGGCCTTCCTCGCCGTGGCGTCGGCTCATTCCCGATTGCTTCATGCCACCTAGGGGTGAAGCGATTGAGGCCCACGTCGCGGCGTAACCGTCGTTGATCCCAACCCCGCCGGCGTTGATTTGCCCGGCAATCTGCCAGCCCGTCTCGGGGGCTGCGAAAATAGATGCGTTGAGGCCGTATTCGGTGTTGTTGGCAAGCGCGATCGCCTCTTGAAGAGTCTCCACTTTTTCCACGTACACCACAGGGCCGAAGACTTCTTCGGTGCGAAGTTTGGCGTCGCGGGGGACGTCGATAAGCACAGTCGGCTCAAAGAAGAAGGGGCCGAGGTCCGGGCGAGCACGGCCGCCAGCGAGCACGGTGGCCCCCTTGGCTACGGCGTCGTCAACGAAGCTTTGGACGCTGTCGAGCTGCTGTTGGTTGATGAGCGAGCCCATGTCTACATTCCAGTCGAATCCTGCACCAATGCGCATCTGCTGCACGGCCTTGGTGAAGCGGCTCAGAAAGTCCTCGTACACCGGCGCCTCGACGTAAATCCGCTCGATGGAGACGCACAGTTGGCCAGAGTTAGAAAAACAGGCGCTTGGCACCTCGCGCACGGCTTTGTCTAGATCGGCGTCGGCGGCGATGATCATGGGGTTCTTACCGCCGAGTTCAGCAGAATAACCGATGAGGCGTTCGCCAGCGGTCTTTCCTAAGATTCGTCCGGTGGCGGTGGAACCGGTGAACATTAAGTAATCGCTGCGCTGAGCGATGGCGGAGCCGACGGTTTTGCCAGCCCCAGTAACCACCTGGAAAAGTTCGCGCGGCAGGCCGGCCTGGTAGAGCAGATCAACCACGGCAAGCAGCGTAAAAGGAGTGTTCCAATCTGGTTTGGCCACCACCGCATTGCCTGCGAGGAGCGCGGGGATGGCATCGGAAATACCTAAGGCGAGCGGGTAATTCCACGGGCTGATTTGGCCCACCACACCCTTGGAAGCATGCTGCACTCGGTTCTTTGTCAGCAGAGGCAGCGCACCAGGGTTCGCGTTTTCCGCCAGCAGGCGGGGTGCCTTGTTGGCGTAATAACGTGCGTTGCCTGCGACATCGAGCACTTCGTCGAGGGCGGATAGTCGGTTCTTGCCGGTTTCGAGCTGCACGATGTCCATGAGGAATTCGCGCTCACGCAGTACGCGATCGTGGAAATCCTTGAAGATCTTTGCTCGCTGTTTCACCGGGGTGTGCGCCCACAGGCGTTGCGCCTCGCGCGCTTTGAAGAAAGCTGCTTCCACGACCTGCTCATCACCTGCAAGCGCATGCCCGATGACCTCGCCACTGAATGCTGAGTGCACCGGATATTCCTCTTGTTCCTGGTGATCTGCAATGGCGGTGTTGGCGCACAGTCGCAATAAGTTTTGGCGCAAGTGTTTCGGGAGAGGCCCTTGGGTGAGTCGTCGGCTCATGGTGCAAACTTTCATGTTCGTGGGGTGTGGTGGAAGTTGCGCCACGTTGTGGAGTGGCGTTCGCACCATGCTAACCCGGTGTTTGCTTGCTTTTCGACGCTCCCCGCACCCTCCTGCAACGTCGTCTCAGCGAACAGATGCGTTGTCACGGATTCGGCGTAGCCTTAAGCCGCAGTACACAATGCCTGCAGCGCCAACAGCCCACACGAAGATGATCCCGAGCCAAGCCACCCGGAAGTCTGCCCACTGAAACGTTGCGACCTGCGCGTGCCAATCCAGCAGCGCACCAATCAGTTGGGCACCGATCATGGTGGCCACGAATCCGCCCATGTTGGCCAGACCAGTGCCGGTGGCGAGCACTGAATATTTGAGGTGTTCTCGCACCGAATCGAAACCGTAGTTCGCGGCTGGGGCTAGCAGCGCCACCACAAAAATGAGCACCATGAGCCAGATCTGATTGCGTGGCTGCCCCGAGGCGAAAAACCAAGCAAACAGCCCAACATTGATTGCCGAAGTCGCCAGCGCCACGAGGTCGCGATTGTTGCCCGCTCGCGCGGAGATCATGCCGTGCAAAGGCCCTGCGCACACAGATCCGATAGTGGCGGTGCTTAGTACCGTTGCAATCTGCCCGGCATCAAGCCCCATGCCAAGCTTCATCATCGGCACACCCCACAGCAGCAGAAAGATGTTGATGGGGGAGAGGTTGCTCCAGTGGATAAATACGCCCTGCCAGGCGGTGGGGCTGCGTAGCACCGTGCGCAAACGTGCGCCGAGCGAAAGCTGCGGCCCGCATGACTTCGAGGCGGCCTCGCTACCATGCTGTTCCGGTGAATCGGCAATGCAGTACCACGCGGCGCAGGCGATGAGAATGCCTACCGCCCCCAAACTCACGAACGCCACGCTCCACCCGGCCACGCCGAGGAGGTGGAGGAACGGCACAGCGGAGATGAATTGCCCCGATTGACCCAGCGCCCCGGTGAGTTGGGAAAACAGGGGAGCTTTGCGCGCCGGGAACCACGCGGGAATTAGGCGCATCACCGATAAGAACGCTGTGGCGTCACCTGCACCAATGAGGACTCGCGCCAGAATCGCAACCCAATAAGCTGGAGCGAAACCGAGGATGATCTGCCCGAGGCCCATGAGAATGGCCCCGTAGAGCAACATGGAGCGCGGCCCGAGTTTATCCACCAGTACGCCGGTGGGAATCTGGGCGATGGCGTACACGCCCACTTGGACGGCGGTGAAAACGGCGAGCCTTGAGGCATCCACTTGGAAGCGCTCAATGGCTGCAACCCCTGAAACCCCAAAGGAGGTGCGCCCTGCAATGGCCAGCACGTACACGGCGACGGCCGCCAACCATACGGTAATGGCTCGCCGGGACAGCGTCTGTGGCATGTGGGGTGTCCTTCCGTGGCGCAGGGTGGGGCAGCTTCAACCCAACGATGCTAGCGCGCCGGCAGGGTGGCTACCCCAATACCCCGTTAAGCACCTCGGTATTGGCGGGGTGTGTGACGATCTGCCCGCCGAGCTCACTCGCAGTCATCCCTACCCGCATGGCAAGCGCAACGGTATTGATGATCTCCTGAGCATCGACGCACCACAGCGTGGCTCCCAGAATCTGATCGTCCTCGCTGATCAGGAACTTCGCCACGCCGGTTGTTTGTCCCACAATTTTCGGTCGCGGCATCACGGCGATATCGGCGATCTTGGCCTGCTTCACTTCAAAGCGCACGCCTTCGCGTTCAAGTTGCGCCTGGCTCTTGCCCACGGTTGCCAGCGGTGGGTCGATAAATGTGGCTGTAGGAATTACTCGATGCTCCGTGGTTCGCTCGCCATCGCCCCAGCGTGCGTTCAGCACCACGCGGTGATCGTCGTAGGAAATATAGGTGAACTGAGGCCCACCATTGACGTCACCCACCGCATATACGCCTTCGGCGCTGCTTCGCAGTTGCTTGTCGACGACCACCGCCGCCTTTTCATCAGTGTCCACACCGGCGTTCTCGAGCCCCATATCCTGAGTATTCGGCGCACGGCCGATTGCCACCAGCACGGCGTCGGCAGGAAAGTCTCTCGACTCCCCGCAGACGTTGGCATGCACCCTGAGGCGCTCGCCGCAGTCGATGCGCTCAACATCGGCGTTGGGCACAAAGCGCAGACCTTGAGCTTCCAGGTGCTCAAGCACGGCCGAGGCGACGTCGCGATCGAAGGCGCGGCCAAACTCCGGGCCGTGATCGAGCATGTGCACCTTCACACCGAGGGTGAGGAAGAGCGAGGCAAACTCCATGGCGATTGGGCCGCCGCCCACGATCACCAAATCTTCCGGCAACGCGTCAAGGAATTGGATGCCGGTGGAATCCACCACCCGGCGATCCTCCGCACCCGGTACATCCAAGGTGCGTGCAGTAGCACCGGTATTGATAATCACGGTGTCGGCGGTGAAACGCTCGCCGTTCGCCTCGATCTCGCGCTCGCCCACAAATTGCGCGCGGGCGGTGACCACTTCCACACCAGCATCCTGCGCCATGGTGAGGTTGGCACCATTCATCTTGCGCACAAGCTCATGGCGAGCTTGCTTGATGTTCTCCCAACGCTGTGCGGGTGTTTCGCCGGAGGTGCGGTGCGCCTCAAAGAGCAGTTTCTTGGTGGGCACGCAGCCGATATTGATGCAGGTGCCACCGTACATGGCTGCAGATTGTTCAAAAAGCACCACAGAATCACCTGCTTTGGCACGCTTCATCGCAATGGTCTTACCGGCTTTACCGAAGCCGATCACGGCGACGTCAAAATGCTTGCTCACACTGACTCCTTAGCTGCAGCAGCCGCCGCCACCGCAGCAGCTTGAGCCCTGTTCGGGATTGTTAAGGAGATTTTTCGAATCAGCCCACGCCTGATCCAAAGCTTGATCGAACACCTCCTTGGGCTGCGCGCCGGAGACGGCGAATTTGCCGTCGAAGACGAAGAAAGGCACACCCCGAATACCAATCTGGGCGCCCTGGGCCTCATCCTGGTGGACGGCCTCGCGGAAATCATCGCTATCCAGGACTGCCTGCGCCTCGGAAGCGTCCAGGCCTACCTTCTTGGCTGCCGCCAGCAGCGTGGGGTGTTCTGCGATGTTCTGGGAGTTTTCCAAATACGCGCGCATGAGAGCGTCCTGCAGCTCCGCGCCTTTGCCCTTAGTTTGGGCGAATTGTATTAGGCGATGCGCATCCAAGGTGTTGCCGAACTTTGCGTCCTCCCAATTGAACTCCACGCCATAGGTCTGTAAAAGCTGCGCCATCTGACGCTGACGAGCAGCCGACTCTTCCACGCTCGCGCCGTACTTCTTGGCGATTGCCTCCGCCAAGGTGCTGTCCGGCTGCGCAGGAAGGCTTGGGTCTAACTCAAACGCACGCCAGTGCACTTCAACGTCATCTGCGTGCTCAAAGGATTCGAGCGCCTGGTTCAAGTGCTCCTTACCAATGAAGCAGAAGGGGCACACCACATCGGTCCAAATATCAATTCGCATGCCCGGTGCAACCGATGGCGGGGTGGACGTATTCCACTGCGGTGAGGAACTCGGTCGCAAGCCGAGAATATGCATCGCGGAAGGTGGGAAACCATACCTCGCATTTGACATCCTTTAAGGGGGGGGCGGGGGCGTCGAAAAGCTTGGCGTAGCTAACGATGGGGGTACTTAGGGCGATTGTGTGGTCAGTGAGCCGTGCGATCGGGTGCAGCAACAACGATTTGCCTGACAAAAGTACTTCTGCTCGCTACAGTGGTTCCCAGACCCCTCGAAGAAAAGGTTAAAGGATATGACTCCACGTTCTAAGAAGGCCCTTGCTGTCACCCTCGGCAGCTCCATCGCTATCGCCGGCGCCATGGTGGCAAGCCCCAGCGCTGTGGCGCAGGAAAACCAGCCACCGGTGATCACCGCGAACGATGCGACCGTGCCCCTGAACGGTGACTATGGCATTTCTCTGTTGAACATCGATGCGCAGGATCCTGAGGACGGCAACGTCATCACCTCGGTGACTACTTCCGGGTCTGTAGACACCAGCGTTCCCGGCGAGTACCCCGTCACCATTACTGCCTCAGACGCAAACGGCCTGAAGACCTCCAAGACGGTCACCGTCACGGTGTTGGGGGCCAGCGAGCCTGCTCCAAAGAACACCGTGCCTGTGATTAGCGCCAAGGACGTCACTTTGAATGTGGGTGAGAAATTCGAGATCGCCCTGATCAACCCGAGTGCTACTGATACTGAGGACGGTAACGTTACCGATTCCATCGAGGTGCTGGAAAACAACGTAGACACCTCCAAGCCGGGCACCTACTACGTCACGCTGGCCGCCTACGATAGCTGGGGATTCCAGGCCAAGAAGATCGTCGAGGTCACCGTCGTGGACCCGGATGCGTCGAAGCCAGTTGATCCGAAGGATCCAGACAAGAAGGACGAGGACAGCAAGGACGGCGATAAGAAGGACGAGGACTCGGAAGAGAAGTCCGAGGCAGCAAAGTCAGAGGCAGCGAAGAAGTCCGAAGAAGCCAAGAAGTCCGAAGCCGCTCAAGCGCACAACAATAAGCGTTCCCTGGCGAACACCGGCGCCTCCGTGCTGGGCATCATTGTTCTCGGTGCGGCTCTCGTTGGCGGTGGCGTGTTCTTGATGCGTCGTCGTCGCGGATAAAACCCCATCCGGCTTGAACACCGAACCTGTTCACGTCCCCGGTTACTCAACAGAGGCCTGGGACGTGAACGTATCTCAGGTATGCAGCGCATCGCATATCAGTAGGGCATACTAAGGGACATGTGGTTTTCAGGCTTTGACCCGATCATCCGAATCCTGCTGGTAGGCAGCAGTTCCTACCTAGCGCTGCTGGTGATGCTGCGCATCGCCGGTGCCCGCTCACTGGCTAAGTTCAACGCCTTCGATTTCGCCGTCACCGTGGCCGTGGGCTCCATGCTCGCCACTGCGGTCACCTCCAAGGATCTCGCCTTCACCTCGGGCGCAGCTGCCATCGCGCTCATGCTCGGCTTGCAGTTCCTCGTCGCCCGCGTGATCCGCGATCGCCTTGGGCTGCGCAAGCTAGTCACGGCCTCGCCCGTGGTGCTGGTCCGCGCCGGTCAGCTACTCCCGGAAGGCCTCAAAGCCGCCAGGCTCGGGCAGGCCGACGTGCGTCAAGCCGCCCGCCAAGCGGGGCTGGGCAGCTTCGAGAACATCGCTGCGATGATCCTGGAAACGGACGGCACCATCTCCACCGTCACCTTTGACCAGTTGGGCGACGGCAGCACCCTAGATGACCTGCCCGACCTCAACGCCGTTGGCGCCCAGGGGATGCGCCATCGCGTGGGTGGCGCTGGGGCGTCGAAAAGCTAAGCGGCACTGTTAAGCGCGAACGCTCAAAGGCTGCTTCTGCGGGGTCACCGCCACAGGCAACGCCGTTTCGCCCATGAGGTCGGCATCCACCGCAGCGGCGCAGGCACGACCCTCGGCGATCGCCCAAACGATCAACGACTGCCCGCGCCCATTATCGCCCGCCACATACACCGGCGGCTTAAAACCCGGGAATAGCGGCTTGATCTGCGCGCGGTACTCGGAATCGCGCACCATGCGGCCGCGCTCATCAAAAGCCACGCCCAGCTCGTGGGTCACTCCGCCACGCTCCGCGCCGCTAAAGCCCAGGGCCAACAGCACCAGGTCAGCGTCCATTTCAAAGTCTGTGTCCTCGATGGCCTCGCGCCGGCCGTTTACCACCTGCACCTCATTGGCGCGCAACTGCTGCACGCGGCCGTCATCGCCGTGGAAGCTCACGGTATTGACGTTGTACACGCGATTACCCAGGGGCGTACCGGGCTGACGGGTAGCCAGACCAAGTGCTTCAATCTCGGCGGCGGACTCATCGCCGCTGATCACATACTCACCCTCCTCGTGCGCGGTGGCGGTGCGATACACCAGCGGATACATCGGCCACGGGGTAGAAGCTGCGCGGTGCTTCGGCGCCCGCGGGCGAATATCAAACTGCGTCACGCTCGCAGCGCCCTGGCGCAAGGCGGTACCAAAGCAGTCTGTACCAGTATCGCCGCCGCCGATAATCACAACCTTCTTGCCCTTGGCACTAATCGCCGGGGTATTCGTATCGCCTTCGCACACGCGGTTTTGGAGGTTGAGATACTCCATTGCCGGGTAAATACCTTCGAGCTCGCGCCCTACAACGGGAAGTTCGCGCGGGACTGGGGTGCCGGTGGCCAGCACCACGGCGTCGTAGGCGTTCAGATCGGCGGCGGTGGGGGACACACCGGTGCGGAATTCGGTGCCCTCGGCGCGCATTTGCTCCAGGCGACGATCGATCCAGCGGTTTTCCATCTTGTACTCGGGCACGCCGTAGCGCATCAGCCCGCCCAGGCGATCATCTCGCTCGTACACCGTCACCGCGTGCCCTGCGCGCTTCAGTTGCTGCGCTGCGGCCAAACCTGCTGGTCCAGATCCCACCACGGCCACGCGCATCCCGGTATCGAGGGTGGGCTTGATGGGTTGCACCCAGCCTTCCTCAAAGCCGCGCTCGGCGATGGCGAGCTCCACGTTCTTAATGGTCACCGGATCATCATTGATCCCAAGCACGCATGCACCCTCACAGGGAGCGGGACATAAGCGTCCGGTGAACTCGGGGAAGTTATTGGTGGCGTGCAAGCGATCGAAAGCCTCGCGCCAGCGGCCTTGGCGCACCAGGTCATTCCACTCAGGGATGATATTGCCCAGCGGGCAGCCCTCGTGACAGAAAGGCACGCCGCAGTCCATGCAACGGGTGGCTTGGCGTTCGATCTGCCCATCCGGGGCGGGCTCGTACACCTCGGAGTAGTCCATCAACCGCAGCGGCACGGGGCGGTGCGCTGGCTCTTCGCGGTTGAACTTCAGAAATCCTTGTGGATCAGCCATTATTTCACTGCCTCCATAATTGCTACGTTGACGTCCCGGCCCTCGGCCTTGGCCGCCTCGATGACGTCCAAAACCTTGCGATACGGCGGCGGCACAATCTTGATAAAGTCCTCCGGCCCAAGCCCCAGCTCACAACCGGTAGCGTCCTGGTGCGTGTTGAGCAGGCGGGTGATGGTGGCGCGGTCTTCGTCGAGAAGCTTTTCGACGCCCCCGGCAACCGAAGGGTTCAACTTCGCCTCCAGGCCATCCTGTTTGCGCAGGTAAGCGACACCGCCGGACATGCCAGCACCAAAGTTATCGCCCACTGCACCGGCAATGAGCACCATGCCGCCGGTCATGTATTCACAACCATGGTTGCCAATACCCTGCACCACCGCGGTGGCACCGGAATTACGCACGCAGAAGCGTTCGCCCACCGAGCCGCCGATGAACAACTCGCCGCTGGTAGCGCCATAGGCCACCACGTTGCCCGCGATGATGTCCGGATTGTGCTCAAGCTGCTGTGGCGCCTGCGCGTGCGGGCGAACGATAATCCGACCGCCCGAAAGGCCCTTGCCCACGAAGTCGTTGGCGTCGCCGGTGAGCGTGAGCGTCATGCCCTTTGGCACGAAGGCGCCAAAACTGTTGCCAGCAGAGCCCGTAAAGTTGAGCTGCAACGTGTTATCCGGGAGACCAGCGGCACCGGCGGCGCGGGTGACACGTGAACCAGTCATCGTGCCAACCGAGCGGTGCACATTGCTAATTGGGTAGTGCAGCTCAATCTGCGGATTTTCCCCGGCGGCCATCCAAGCCGGGGCGCTCGCTGAACTCTTCGCCGCCGCTGCATCAATGGTGAGCTGCGTATCGGCGATGATCTGATTGTCCAGCGCCTTCGCCAGCGAATGATCCTGACTCTTGGTGCAGCGCAGGTTCTGGTTGCGGAAGTGCGGGGACTCCACACGCTCAAAGATGGGGCTCAAATCCAACTTGGCGGCGCGCTCCGTAGCGGGTTCCTTGGTCATGCGCAGCACCTGCGCCTGACCCACTGCCTCGTCTATGGAGCGGAATCCAAGCTCAGCCAGGTACTCGCGCACCTCCTGAGCAATGAAGGTGAAGAAGTTCACCACGTGCTCCGCGCGCCCGGTGAACTTCTTGCGAAGATCCGGGTTTTGCGTGGCAATGCCCACCGGGCATGTATCCAGGTGGCATACGCGCATCATGATGCAGCCCTCAACCACCAGCGGGGCGGTGGCAAAGCCGAACTCCTCGGCGCCCAGCAGCGCAGCAATGACCACGTCGCGGCCAGTCTTGAGTTGGCCATCGCACTGCACACGAATACGATCGCGCAACCCATTGAGCAGCAGCGTTTGCTGTGTTTCCGCTAGCCCGAGCTCCCAAGGGCCACCGGCGTGCTTCAGGGAAGTCAGCGGCGATGCACCTGTGCCGCCATCGTGGCCAGACACCAGCACCACATCGGCGTGTGCCTTGGACACACCAGCGGCAACGGCACCGATACCCTGCTCCGCCACGAGCTTGACGTGGATGCGGGCGTCCGGATTCGCGTTCTTCAAATCGTGAATGAGCTGCGCTAAATCCTCGATGGAGTAAATATCGTGGTGCGGCGGGGGAGAGATCAGGCCCACGCCAGGGGTGGTGATACGCACCTCGGCCACCCAGGGATACACCTTGTGCGGGGGCAATTGTCCACCCTCGCCGGGCTTTGCGCCCTGCGCCATCTTGATCTGAATGTCGGTGCAATTGCTCAAATAGTGGCTGGTGACGCCGAAGCGCCCCGACGCCACCTGCTTAATCGCTGAACGCTTCCAGTCGCCGTTGGGCGCCACTGCAAAGCGCGCCGGATCCTCGCCGCCCTCACCGGAATTGGACATGCCGCCCAGACGGTTCATCGCAATGGCCAGCATCTCGTGCGCCTCGGCAGAGATGGAGCCGTAGCTCATCGCACCGGTGGAAAAACGCTTCACAATGTCTGCAACCGGCTCCACCTCGTCCACCGAAATCGGCTGACGATCAGAGTTGAATTCAAACAGCCCGCGAATAGTAGCGAGACGTTTTGACTGGTCATCGACCTTGCGGGTGTATTCCTTGAAGATGTTGTACTGGCCTGTCTTCGTGGCGTGCTGCAGCTTGAAGATGGTCTCCGGGTTAAACAGGTGGTATTCACCTTCGCGACGCCACTTGTATTCACCGCCTAGGTCGAGCTCGCGGTGGGCGTGCTCCTCGGGGCGTGGCAGGAAGGCGCCGCGGTGGCGGGCGCGAACGTCGTCGGCAATGTCTTCAAGATCTGCGCCCGAAATGGGGGAGTGTACGCC